>JANWIK010000075.1 GCA_025449955.1 Gemmatimonadaceae bacterium | reverse complement strand
CTCGATCTCGCGCGACGCTACGAGCTCGTCGTGATCGAAGACGCAACCGAAAGTTTGGGCGCCCGCTATCGCGGAACGCCGGTGGGACACATGGGCGACGTCGCCTGCTTCAGCTTCAACGGCAACAAGCTGATTACCACTGGCGGCGGCGGGATGCTCGTGACCGATCGCGAAGATTGGGCACGCCGCGCGAAGTACCTGACTACGCAGGCCAAGGACGATCCGATCGAGTTCGAGCACGGCGCTGTCGGCTACAACTACCGCCTCACCAACATCCAGGCGGCGATGGGCGTGGCCCAGATGGAGCAGCTCGATGACTACCTCGCGGCCAAACGGCGCATCGCCGAGCGTTACGCCGCCGCTCTCGCGGACGTCCCAGGCCTAACGGTGATGCGCCAGGCATCGTGGGCGCAGAGCGCGTGGTGGTTGTACACGGTGCTCGTCGATCCCGTTGAATTCGGAATGGATGCCCGCGCGCTCATGCGTTATCTCGGCGCTCGACAGATTCAGACGCGACCGCTCTGGCAGCCCATCCATCAGTCGAAGCCCTACCGCGGCATGATGCCGGCGCTCGGATGCCCGATCAGCGAGCAGCTGCATCGTCAGGCACTGAGCCTCCCGTGCTCGGTCGGACTTCAGGCGGAGCAGCAGACGCGCGTCATCGATGCGATCGTCGCCGCTCGCCAGGAGGTGGCCGAGCGTGTACACGGCAAAGCGCCAGGACGCTGAACAGCGCCGGCTATGGCTCGATGAGAGCCAGGTGCGGTACCACCTCGATCAATTCGAGCGGCCGTATCGCAGTACGGTGCATCTCGGACGCTTTCTCGCGGGACTTCCGCTTCACGGCGGCGAGGCCCTCGACATCGCGTGCGGCGCCGGGTCCAACATTTACCATTTGAGTCACGTCGTTCCCGGATTCCACTGGACCGGCGTCGATCTCGCGGGCGATATGCTGTTCCCGATTGCGCGCCAGAAATTCGACGACGCCAATCTCGATGTCACGCTCGTGTCGGGCGACCTGTTCGAGCTGGATCGGCTGTTGCCACACCAGCGCTACGATCTCGTCATCTCGACGCAAACGCTGTCCTGGCTCCCCGACCACGAGCGGGCACTCTGTGCGGCATTGCGCGTCACACGAGGATGGCTGGTTTTGAGCTCGCTCTTTACGGAGGCCGACGTCGACACCGAGTGTCTGGTCTACGATCACTCGATCGTACCCGAGCTGCCGCCGTATCACATGAACGTGTACAGCCTCAATCGCACGCGCACATTCTGCGAGGGACACGGGTGCCACGAGTTTCGGAGCGAAGCGTTCGACATCGACATCGATCTTCCGCGCCCGCAATCCGGCGGCTTGGGGACGTACACCGAGCGACTGGCCGACGGGCGCCGCATGCAATTCAGCGGTCCGGTGCACCTGCCGTGGAGATTCATCGCTGCCCGGATGGGGGACTGACGAAATGACGCACCCTCGTCAATCGGCGGCGCGGTTGCGCGTCGCGACGGCACAGATGGACGTTCAGTTAGGCAACCCGAACGTCAATCTCGAGCGCGCCCGTGGTTTCGTGGCCGACGCGCACGAGCAGCGTGCCGACGTCGTCCTGCTCCCCGAGCTGTGGTCGACGGGCTACGATCTGGAACACGCCGACGCGCACGCTGCGGGAAACCAAACCGTCGTTCTTCCCGCGCTCGCGAGTCTCGCCGAGCGATACGAGATCTGCATCGCCGGCTCGCTGCTGCTGGCCGACAATCTCGGACGGGTGCGCAATACCGCGGTCGTGCACGGCCCGAATGGGACGGTCATCGGTGAATACGCGAAGATCCATCTGTTCGCCCTGATGGCCGAGAATCGGTATCTCGCCGCTGGCGATACGACGCCGACATTCTCACTGCACGGGTGCACCGCCGCGTCGGCCATCTGCTACGACCTGCGGTTCCCCGAGCTGTTCCGTTCCTATGCGCTCGAGGGCGCGCGCGTCGTCTTGTTGCCGGCCGAGTGGCCGGCGGTCCGTGTCGCACACTGGCGCACGTTGGTCACCGCGCGCGCCATCGAAAACCAATACTTCGTCGTCGCCTGCAATCGCGCCGGTACCTCCGGATCCACGACGTTCGCCGGTCATTCGATGATCGTCGATCCGTGGGGCAAGGTGCTGGCCGAGGCCGGCGACGGTGAGGCTCTCCTCGTCGAGACGCTCGAGTTAGGCCGCGTGGACGAGGCCCGTTCGCAGATCGACATCCTGGGTGACCGCCGCGCCGACATCTACGGCGCGAACTTTCAACTCGCCAATCATCAATGACACACGTTATGACTGAGGCGCCGCAAACGGCGCCCGAGCCGTCGGGTCCCGTTCGCGATTTCCAGAAGGGTGACGCGATCAACGAGCGCTTCCACGAGATCGTCCCGGCGGCGACGCACACCTACAGCAAAGGCGAGGATCAATTTCCCAAGCGCTCGCCCAAGCTGATCGCGCGCGCTCAGGGCGCTTACTGCTGGGACGTCGACGGCAACAAGTTCATCGACTGGGCCATGGGCAACCGCGTCATGGTGCTCGGTCACGCCTATCCGGCGGTGAACGAAGCCGTCAAGCGCCAAATCGAGTTAGGCGTCAACTTCACGCGCCCCGGCATTCTCGAGTACGAGCTGGCGGAGTATCTCGTCGACCTCCTGCCCGTCGCCGAAATGGTGAAGTTCGGCAAGAACGGCTCGGATGTCACGACGGCCGCCATCAAGCTTGCTCGCGCCTACACCAATCGGAAACTCGTGGCCGTGTGCCAGGAGCACCCGTTCTTCAGCATCCACGATTGGTTCATCGGCACCACCAACATGGCTGCCGGCGTGCCGTCGGAGGTCGCGAAGCTCACGGTCCGATTCAACTACAACGACGTCTCGAGTCTCCAGGCGCTCTACGACCGCTACCCGGGGCAGATCGCCGCGGTCATCCTCGAGCCGGTGAAGAACGACGAGCCGCGCAACAACTTCCTGCAGAATCTGCGCGAGATCACGAAACGTGAAGGCTCGGTGTTGATCTTCGACGAGATGATCAGCGGTCTCAAGTTCGATCTGCGCGGCGCGCATCATCGGTGGAACGTCTATCCCGATCTCGCGTGCTACGGAAAGGCGATGAGCAACGGCTACTCGTTCTCCTGCCTCGCGGGCCGCAAGGACATCCTCGAGCTCGGCGGCTTGAAGCACGACAAGGAGCGCGTGTTCTTGCTGTCGCAGACCCACACGTCGGAGACGGTCGGTCTCGCCGCGTGCCGCGCGACGCTGGATGAGTATCAACTGAAGAATGTCGGCGACCACATCTGGTCGCAGGGCGCCAAGCTCGTCTCGGGCGTTCGCGAGCTTGCCCGCGCCGAGGGCGTCGCCGATCACGTCCGTGTCATCGGCTTCGATTGCAATCCGCACATTCTCGTGACGCGTGCCGACGGCACGTTCTGGCCCGAGTTGCACACGTCCTTCCACGAGGAAGTGATCTCGTGGGGCGTGCTGATTCCGTGGATCACGATCACCTACTCGCACGGCGCGGAAGAAATCGCGCGCACACTCGAAGCGCTGCAGCACGGAATGCGAAAGATCCGTCGCGCGCTCGACGACGGCTCGGTGGAGCGGTCGTTCCTGGGCGATGCCGTGAAGCCGGTGTTCCGCCCGTTCAATCGCTGCTGCCAGAGCAAGTGCGGCCGGTTGCACACGGATGCGCCTCGCCTCGCCTGCTGCACCGACGACGGGGACGACGCATGATTGGTGCGATCGTCCAGGCGCGCATGGGCTCGACCCGGCTCCCCGGGAAGGTGCTCATGCCTGCCGCGGGCAAGCCGCTGCTCGCGCACCTGCTCGAGCGGTTAGGCCGCGCACGCACCCTCGAGACCATCATTGTCGCCACGTCCGACGATTCGCGCGACGACCCCGTGGCGGCGCTTTGCACATCGTTAGGCATTCCGGTGTTTCGCGGCAGCGAGCGCGACGTGCTCGATCGCTATTACCAGGCCGCGCGCGGCGCCGGGATCGATCTCGTCGTACGGATCACTGCCGACTGCCCGCTCGTCGACCCGGCGATCGTCGATGCCATGGTGCAGTACGCCGTCGAACATCACGGCGAGTTCGACCTCGTGACCAATCGGCGACCGCTCACGTTTCCCGACGGCCTCGACCTGGATGTCATACCGATCGACGCACTCGCCGAAGCGTGGCGTGAGGCACGCGAACCGATGCAGCGCGAGCACGTCATCCCGTGGTTCTGGGATGCAGGACGCCGCCTGCACAACCTCGAGCACCCGGCGAACCTGTACGCCGAGCACCGCTGGACCCTCGACTACGCCGAGGACTACGCGCTCATCCGTCGCGTGATCGAGGAGCTGACGCCCGAGTATGGGTCGACGTTCGCGATGGACGACGTGCTCGCATTCATGGCCGAGCATCCGGACGTCGCGCGATCGAACGCGCTGTACATCACCGCCCAACCGGTGTCGCCTACCGGGCGCACCCTTCCGGCCGCCGCCGCGCCCGGCGCGACCAATCGAACGTGAACACCCGCATCGCGTGACCATGCCACATTCCTTCGACTACACGCGCGACGAGCTGATCCACGCGCTTCGCGCGTCGGGCCTCACCGCCGGCGACGTCGTCTTCACCCATATCGGCATCGACACGCTCGGCCGCGCCGACGGCTGCCTAACTGACGACGAGACGAGCGCCATGCTGCTCGGCGCGTTCGAGGCCGTGCTCGGCCCCGGCGGAACGCTGCTCGTTCCGACGTACACGTTCTCGTTCTGCCGTCAGGAGTCGTTCGACGTGCAGCGGACCGCGACGGTGGGAGGCCCGTGGAGCACCTACGCGCCGTTCCTCGAGTACTTCCGCGTACTCCCGGACGCCGTCCGCTCCGCGGATCCGATTCATTCGGTCGCCGGTCGCGGCCCGATGGCCGCGGCGCTTCTGCGCGACATTCCGCCCACCTGCTTCGGGCCCGGCAGCGTGTTCGACCGCCTACAGGCCGCCGGCGGGAAGGTCTGCACGTTAGGCGTCGGTCTCAGCGAGGCCAGCTTTCAGCACTTCGTCGAAGAGTCGGTCGGTGTGCCCTTTCGGTTCCGGAAATTGTTCACCGGCGTCGTCCGCGACAACGGACAGGAACGAAAGACGGGGTGGGTGTTCAATGTCAGAATATTGGGCGACCAAAGCGAGCCTCACCTGTCGCACTTGGAGAATGCGGCGACAGCGGCGGGCATCTGTCGCGTTGCCACCGTTGGGCGCGACGCGGTCCGCACCGCCGAGTGCCGGCCGCTCCGCGAATTGATCGTACGCAGCCTCGCGCGCGACCCGTGGTTCACGGCGCGCGGGCCGGCGGCCGATCCCATCGCGCTCGAGTCGCAACGAGTGCCGCCCCGCCGCTTCGACATCCACATGCCGGAGTCGGCGACCATCCCGCAGATGATCGACGCGCTCTGGCAGGTGCCGCGTGACATCATCTCGGACGGGTACGACGCCGCGCTCCAGGCGCTCGCCACCCAAGTGCCGATGACCGTGCACGAGTACCCGACCGGCAGTGAGTGCTGGAGTTGGATCGTTCCCGAGAAATGGACGTGTCACGAGGCGTATGTCGAGACCCTCGACGGACGGCGCCTGTTCTCGTACAGCGATCATCCCCTGCACGTCGTTTCGTATTCTCTGCCGTATCGTGGCGTCGTGTCGCGCGACGAGTTGCTTCGCCACCTCTACGTGGATGAGAAGCTGCCGGACGCCGTGCCGTTCATCTTCAAGTACTACGAGCGCGATTGGGGGCTCTGCTGCAGCAAGACGCTGCGCGATGCACTCACGGACGGTGAGTATCGGGTCGTCATCGACACCAGCTTCAGCTACGGAACGCTCAAGGCTGGCGAAGTGATCGCGCATGGCGCGAGCGACGAGACCATCGTGCTGTGCGCACACCTGTGCCACCCGGGCATGGTGAACGACGATCTCACCGGCGTCGTCGTCGGCATCGACGTCATGCGCGCTCTGCTTGCCCGGCGCAATCTGCGGTACACGTATCGCTTCGTCATCATCCCGGAGACAATCGGCACGGTCGCGTACTTGAGCCGCAACGAAGATCTGATTCCGCATCTCAAGGGCGGATTGTTTCTTGAGATGCTGGGAATGGATCAGCCGCACGCGCTGCAGCTCTCGTTCAGTGGTACGACCGATGTCGACGACTGCCTAACGGCCGCGCTTCATGCCGGCGATCCACAGGGGTGGACGGGCGCGTTTCGGACGGTGATCGGCAACGATGAACGCCAATACAACGCCCCGGGCGTGCGCGTACCGATGCTGGCGCTCTCGCGCGTGTTGCGGCCCGAGTCGCCGGATTGGCCGTATCGCGGCTACCACAGCACCATCGACACGCCCGAGATCACGTCCAACGCGCGCCTTGCCGAGTCGCGTGATCTCGTATTGCGCATGATCGACGCTCTCGAGGCGAACGTCGTGCCGGTCAACGTCTACAAGGGCGAAGTCTTCTGCTCGCGGTTCGGCGTGCACGTCGACTTTTACACGAATCCTGAAGGACACAAGGCGCTCTTCGACATCCTGTTCCTCATCGACGGCACGCGCTCGATCGCTCGCATCGCGGCGGAATGCGGCATCTCGTTCGAGGCTACCCGGGCCACCATCGACGAGCTGCACCGGCGGGGCGTGGTTCGCCTCGACGGGCCTGGCTCCAGCCCCGAGGCGCCGAAGAAGGCGGCGCGACCGGCGAGCGAGCATCGGGGCACCGGCCGCCGACAGCCAGCGTGACGCCCGAGACATCGCGCCGCCGGCGGGATGGCGACATCGTGCAGCGCTGTTGATTCCTCGCAACAGGCACTTGAATTGTCGTAGATGCAATGTCGTCCGGAGTATGGCTGACTAGTGCTGCAACTCCCTATGCAGCAACGAGATGCTCCACAGGCACCGTGCTGGTTCCTGGCCGCCTCCTCGTGCCCGCATCTTGCCCTGCCACAGCGTGCGCACCCGGCGTATCAAGGTCGTATTCGCATCGGAACTCGGTGAACACGCAATGAAGTGTGTGGCCATAATCCCAGCTCGCGGCGGATCGAAGGGCGTCCCGCGGAAGAACATCCGCTTGCTGGCCGGTCATCCGCTGCTTTCGTACAGCGTCGCGCACGCGCGTGCCACTCCGGAGATAACGCGCATCATCGTGTCGACGGATGATCCGATGATCGCGCGCGTCGCGCACGAATGTGGGGCCGAGTCGATCGTGCGCCCCCCGGAGATCAGTGGCGACACGGCGACGAGCGAATCCGCGCTCGTGCACGCGCTCGATCACCTGAAGAACACCGAAGGGTACGAGCCGGACCTCGTGGTGTTCCTCCAGGCTACATCGCCGCTCCGCCGTCCCGACGACGTCTCGATGGCCATTCGTACGTTGATCGCCGACGAGGCAGACTCGCTGTTCTCTGCCTGTCCGATGCACGGATTCGTGTGGCGGCGCGAGCGCGGGAGCAGCGAATGGCGTTCCGAGACTTACGACTTTCGCAATCGCCAGCGGCGCCAGGATGCCCCCGAGGACGTCGTCGAGAACGGGTCGATCTACGTCTTCCGTCCGTGGGTCCTGCGCGACTTCGGCAATCGGTTAGGCGGAAAGATATCCGTCCATTTCATGGACGCGGCGGAATCGGTGCAGGTCGATTCGCCGGCCGATCTCGAGCTGGTGGAGCATCTGCTGTCGCGCCGCCGCGCGCCCGCCAACGCGTCCGAGCTCGGGCGCGTCCGGTTGCTCGCGCTCGATTTCGACGGAGTCCTAACGGACAACCGCGTCCAGGTGAGCGAGTCCGGCCAGGAGGCGGTGGCGTGTCATCGCGGGGACGGATGGGGCATCGCGCGCCTGCGCGACGCCGGCGTGACGGTCATCGTGATTTCGACGGAGACCAACCCCGTGGTCGCGGCGCGTTGCCGCAAGCTCGGCATCGAATGCACCGACTCCTGCAATGACAAGGCTGCCGCATTGGAATCGATTGCCGCCCAACGCGGCGTGAGTGCCAACGAGGTGGCCTACGTGGGAAACGACGTGAACGACCTGGCATGTCTGCGCTGGGTCGGGTTGCCGATCGCCGTCGCCGATGCGGAGCCCGAAGTGCGGGCGGCCGCGCGTCTGGTGACGACGCGTCCGGGTGGACACGGCGCCGTACGCGAAGTGGCGGACTGGATACTAACGACACGAGCACGGCGCGGCGCGACGTCGCACGATGCACCCGCGTCGACTCGAGGAGGAGTGCGATGACATCGACAGTGAAGATCGGCGATCGTCTGGTCGGCGACGGCGAGCCTTGCTACGTGGTGGCGGAAATCGGCATCAACCACAACGGCGATGTCGACATCGCGCGCCAGCTCATGGCGACCGCGAAGCGGTTCGGGTGTGACGCGGTGAAGCTCCAGAAACGCACGCCTGAACTGTGCGTGCCGCTGGAGCAGCGCAACCTCATGCGCGAGACGCCCTGGGGCATCATGACGTACCTCGAGTACCGGCATCGCGTGGAGTTTGCGCGTCCCGACTACGAGGAGCTCGATGCGTACAGCCGGAAGCAGGGGCTGGCGTGGTTCGCCTCGTGTTGGGACGAGGGGTCGGTCGATTTCATCGAGCAGTTCTCGCCGCCGTGCTACAAGATCGCGTCCGCCTGCCTAACCGACGACAATTTGCTGCGTCACCACCGTCAGTACGGCCGCCCGATCATTCTCTCGACCGGCATGAGCACGGTCGAGCAGATCGACCACGCGGTCGAGGTGCTGGGCACCGACAATCTGGTCCTCATGCACTCCACCAGTTCATACCCGGCGAAGATGGACGAGCTGAATCTTCGCTGTGTGCCGGCCTTGAAGGAGCGGTACGACGTGCCGGTCGGCTATTCGGGGCACGAGGTGGGACTGATCCCGACCGTGGCGTCGGTGGTGCTGGGCGCCTGCATGGTGGAACGGCACATCACGCTCGATCGCGCGATGTGGGGGAGCGATCAGGCGGCCAGCGTCGAGCCGCAGGGCCTGCAGCGGCTGGTGCGCGACATTCGTGCGGTCGAGGAGTCGTTAGGCGACGGCGAGAAGCGCGTGTACGAGAGCGAGCTGCCCCTCATCAAGCGCCTGCGCCGCGTCAACGGGAACAACGCTGCTGTCGTGGCCGCGCCCAACGCCGCCGGTCAGTCGTGAGTCCCATGGTCGAGCGGCCGATGGGCGAACCATACCCGGCGCAATGACGACGACTTCTTCGAAGCCGTACTCGTTCCTCGGCGCGCTGCGTGTCGGGGTGCGCTCGATGCGCTCGCATCCGCTCATGGCCGCCATGCTCCTTGCGGCGACGGTGTCGCAGGGCACGATGCAAGGGCTCATCGTGTGGGCGCTCCGCAAGGTCCTCATGATGTTCGGCGAGGGGAAGGGCGGCAGTGCGTCGCTGCTCCTCGGCGGCGCCGGTGTGATCTTCGGGCTCTGGACGACCCGCGTCGCCATGACGTACATCGGCGAGCAAGTGTCGGTCCGCCTGGCGCATCGCGTCGAGATCGATGCGATGCGCGATGTGCTGCGCAAGCTGCTCACGTTGTCGGTGCGCTTCTTCGATCGCAGCAGCCAGGGCGACCTGGTCATGTCGTCGTACGACGACCTCAAGGGCATTCGCATCGTCACGCTCGATCTCAGCGTGATCCTGCTCGCAATGTCGCGCCTCGCCGGGTTGGCCATCGTCGCGTGGATCCTGAGTCCCAAGCTCGCGGTCATTGGACTCGTCGCGGTCCCCCTCGGCATGATGCCCGTGTACTTCCTGGGCCAGCGGATTACGAAGTCGGCGGGCTTCGAGCGGAGCGCGATGGCCACGCTGTTCGACAGCTTTCTGCAGGTGTCGTCCGGCGTGCGCGTGATCAAGGTCAACCGCGGCGAGTCGCGCGTCCTCGAGCGCGCCGATGCGATCGGCCACGACCTGTTCCACCACGTCGTTAGGCAGGCCGACGCGAACAACCTCGCCAGGCTCCTGCTGGAATCCGTCTCGGGCATCGGACTCGTGGCCGTGCTCATCGTCGGCGGACACGACGTCGCCGCCGGCGCGCTGTCCTGGCAGTCGCTGCTCAGCCTCCTCATCGCCGTCATGGCGGTGTACGCGCCAGTGCTCAACCTGCTCACGGTGTACGGATCCGTGCGCAAAGTGATTCCGAATCTCGAGCGCACGCGCTCGATCCTCGAGCTCAAGGCCGAGCTGCCGGACGCACCCGGCGCGCAGGCATTGCACCATGCGCCCGATCGTATCGCGCTCGAGGACGTCAGCTTCGCATACGATGGTCGCATGGTGCTCGAGTCGATCAACGCCACGTTTCATCGCGGCGAGACCATCGGCATCGTCGGACCGTCGGGCGCCGGCAAGACGACGCTCATGGCGCTCATGCTTCGGCTGTACGATCCCAATCACGGCCGTATCACGTTCGATGGCGTCGATCTGCGCAACATCAAGCACGCCGACTTGATGGACCAGAGCGCGATCGTGCTCCAAGAGCCGTTCCTCTTCCTCGACACGATTGCGAACAACATCCGCATCTCGAGGCCGGACGCCCCGCTCTCCGATGTGATCGATGCCGCGCAGGCGGCCAACGTGCACGACGAGATCGAGCGCATGGAACGCGGATACGAGACGATGCTGGGCCGTGCTCGCGACGCGCGCGGCGTCTCGACGGGACAGAAGCAACGCATCTGCATCGCGGCGGCGTTGCTCAAGAACGCTCCGTTGTTGTTCCTGGATGAAGCGACGAGCAGCCTCGATGCGGTGAGCGAGCGACGTTTTCAAAGCGCGCTCGAGCGCCTCATGCAGGGTCGCACGACGTTCATCATCGCGCATCGCCTGTCCACGCTGCGCCACGCCGATCGCATCATGGTGCTCGAGCACGGACGTCTCGTGGGGCTCGACACGCACGAAGAATTGATGCGAAGCTGCGATGTGTATCGGCGGTTGTGGACGTACCAGATGGGCGGCGCCGCCATGGACCGCCTCGAGCCGGTCGAGTTGTGACCATGCAATTCCTCGCGGAACCGCGGCACGTCCTGGTGGACTGCGGCGACTACGAGCTCGGCAACCTGGGCGACGTCGCGATGTTGCAGGTCACCGTGCAGCGATTGCAGGAGCATTTCCCGACCGCCTCGATCGACGTGATCACGCGCGATCCCGTTGCGCTCGCCCGTCATTGCCCAGGCGCGCATGCGGTCTCGTATGAGGGTCGTCAGCTGTGGTTCGGACGCGGCGTCCTGCTCGGTCGCGCTGATCGTGTGCTGCAGCGCACGTCGCTGTTTCGAGAAGCCGGTATCGAAGGTGCGATGCGTCGCCACTGCGCGCCGGTGTTGGAGCGGCTCGTTCGCGCGCGACTCGGGCGGGGAAGCGCGGACCGCGAGGCGTTCATCACGTTCATGAACGTGTTGCGCTCAGCCGATGCGGTGGTCGTGTGCGGCGCCGGCGGGATCACGGATCACGCTCGCAAGTGGGCGCTTCCGGTGTTGGCCTTACTCGAGCACGCGCATCGACACGGCGTGCCGACGGCGATGTTCAGCCACGGCCTCGGCCCGCTCACCGATCCGGATCTCACTCGTGTCGCGGCGCGCGTGCTGCCGACGCTGGACCTGTTTGCGTTGCGTGAAGGCCGGGCCGGTCCCGAGATCGCGCGCGCGCTCGGCGTCAATCCATCGCGTCTCATGGTCACCGGCGACGACGCGATCGACCTCGCCCACGCGGTGCGGGCCGAAGCGTTAGGCGATTGTGTCGGCGTCAACCTCCGTGTCGCGCGGTCGGCGGAAGTGGACGAGCGGTACATCGACACGATCGGCCGGGTCGTCTCGCGATTTGCGGCTGCGCACGACGCGCCGCTGGCGGCCTTGCCGATCGGTCGGGGTAAGGCATCGGATGACGTCCGCACCATTGAGCGCATGCTCGCAGCGGCAGGCGCTTCGTCGACTATCGGCGGACCGCTCGAGACCACACAAGCCGTGATCGAGCGGGCGGGCCGCTGCCGCATTGTTGTCACCGGCGCATACCACGCGGCGGTGTTCGCGCTCGCGCAGGGTGTGTCGACCGTGTGCCTGGCGCGTTCCAACTATTTCCGCGAGAAGTTGCTGGGCCTCGCGGCGCAGTTTGGGGTTGGATGCACGGTGATCGATCTGTCCGCCGATGACGTGGCCGACCAGCTCGAGCGCGCCATGGAGTACGCCTGGGAGTCCGCGCCGTCCGTCCGTCAGTCGCTGCTCGGCGCCGCATCGCGTCAGATCGCCGCGAGCCGCAGCGCCTACCGGCGCTTTTCGGACTTGCTCGCGGAGCGTGCCACGCACGGCGTCCGCGGTGCGCGTGTCTCGGGCCAACACGATCGTGCGGCGATCCTGACCGGTGTCGCGGTCACGCCGGCTGCGGGAGGTGGCGAATGATCCGGCCGCCTTCGCCGTCCGTCCCGCCACACCGGTTTCTCTTCGCCGTGCCTAACCACCACCGCGACCTGGAAGGGCATGCGCTGGTCGCATACCATCTCGCGCGCCGCCACGGACACGAGGCGACGTTCATCAACGTCCCGGCGCTCGAGGACGCAGTGCTCGCCGTTGCGCCCGATGTCGTGGTGCTCGATCGGGTCGACGTGCGGGCTGGCGTCGCCCGGCTGGCCAAATCGTTAGGCATGAAGGTGGCGCTCCTGCCCACGGTCGGCTTCACGCAGGAAGGCACCGAAATCGAAGCGCGGCGGGCCGGCCGAGACCTCTCGTCCGAGCAGCTCCTCGATTGCTGCCTGGTGTGGGGCGACTTGGGACGCCGGATGCTGCTGTCGAGCGGCGCACTGCCCGAGTCGGCCGTTCATACGGTTGGATGTCCGCGCTTCGATGCGTACAGCGAGCCGTACCGCTCGCTCGCCGCACCGCGCGACCTACTCGCCCCGGGCCTCGAGAGCGCCGATCCAGCCGCGCCATTGATCGTATGGGCGACCAACACGTTTCACGTACGAACGCGCGACTTGGAGAATACGGTGGCCAGCGCGATCGCGTCCGGCGTCCCGGAAGCAGAAATCCGCGGACAGCTCGCCGACGAGGGGACCGCATTTCGCGACCTCGCGGCCGCCGTCACCCAGCTGGCCGAGCGTCACCCGGACTGGCGTTTTCTCATCAAACTGCATCCGGCCGAGATTCCGGCACCGTACGCGGCGATTGCGGCACGTGCGCCTAACATTGCACTCGCCTCGCGAGCGCGGATTCGCGACGTGCTCCACCATTGCACCGCGTTGCTAGCCAATACCTCGACCACCGCGACCGAAGCGTGGATGCTCGGCAAGCCGGTGTTCGAGGTCATGTTCGGAGAGTACGAAGTGGCTGCGCCGGCGTCCTATATGGCGGGGAATCAAGTCGTGCGATCGATCGATGAGCTCGACGCGTCGCTCGTTGCGTGCGTCGAGTCGCCGGAAGGAGCGATTTCGAGCGCGGTGCAAGCGGCGCGCGCGGCGTTCCTCGAGGACGTGTACTTCCGCATCGACGGACGGTCCGCCGAGCGGTGCGCGGCCCAGCTCAACGCGCTGGTGGCCTCGGAGCCGCGCCCCGCGCAGCGCGCAGCCATGCGTGCGTCGGCAGCGGCGCTGCGCGACGAGCGCCTTCGGGCAGCGCGACACCGGCCGGCCGCGCGCATCAAGGCTGCGTTAGGCATGTCGGATCGCGTCACGTTCCGGGTGTGGCGGCGTGCGTTCTGGCGGCAGTTCACGAGCAATCGCTGGCGCAGCCCATGGGAGGAGCCGATCACGATCGAGATGGTAGAGGCGCATTTCAACCGCTTCGATCGCGTTCACGCGCGCGCTGCCGCCACGAGCGGGACGGCGATGCCGACCACGGCGCTGTTCGCGCGCGGCGTCGCGCGGGTACCGCGCTCCTAGAACACAACACGAACGTCGACCTGATTCTCGAGGAACGTCATGCCGTTGCCGAATTTCGTCATCGTGGGTGAACGCAAGAGCGGGACGACCGCGCTGTGCCATTGGATGGCGCACCCGGACGTCTACATGCATCCGCGCGAGGACATGAACTATTTCATCGAAGATGAAATCCTCGTGACGACCACCTGGCGCGATGGCCCGGCCGATCCCCAGCGGTGGGACCGCACGCATTCGGCGGAGCAATACGCCTCCGTGTTCGCGGAGGCCGGCGCGCAACGCGCGATCGGGGAGAAGAGCGCCGACCTGTTTTTTTGGCGGCCGGCGCACGAGCGACTCGTGCGCTTGCTCCCCGAAGCAAAGTTCATCGTGCTGCTCCGCGATCCGGTGAAGCGGGCGTGGTCGCACTATTTGGACGAGCTGGCCAAGGGCGATGGCCGCGAATCGCTCTCGTTCGACGCCGCCGTGGCGGCCGAAGCGGAGCGATCGGCGCGGAGCGCTTACGCGCGCCTCCATCTGTCCTATCGCGCACGCGGATACTACGACGAAGTCATGCGCGACTTCCTGACGCATGTTGCGCGAGAACGCCTGCTCGTGTTGACGCTCGAGCAGATGAGCGCCGCGCCGCGCGAGACGCTTCAGGCGGTGTATCGCTTCATAGGCGTCGACCCGGACGTCGGCCTCGAGCTGGCGGGCACCCGTCACAACGAGGCCGGCGACACCAACGTGCCGCGTCGTTGGGCACGCTGGCCAGTCGTTAGGCCGATCGCGGGCGCGTACCACAATCTCAGCGCCAGCCTGATCGAGCGGCTGCTGTCCGATCCCGTGCGTCGGCAGCGCGCCAAGAACGCGGCGTACATGCCGTTCCAGCAGTCGGGAAAGCGCCTCAAGATGTCCGAGGCGACTCGCGACGACCTGTCGCGCGATCTGACGCCGCACGTTCGCGCGCTCGAGGAGATGCTCGGCCGTGAATTTCCGGAGTGGACGCACACCGCGCCGCAGCCCAACGCGGGACACGCCGCGCGATGACGCGACCAGCCGCTCGTCCGCGCATTGCCGCGCTCCTGCCGTACGTCTGGAGCGTTCGCAACGTGGTGTACGGTGGAGTGCTCGACCGCCTCACGGCGGCTGGCGCGGACGTGCATCTCGTGCTGCGCCACGGTGCGCCGCCGGTCGATCACCCGGCCGCCGGACGATTCGCCGCCGCGAGCGAAATACACGAGCTGCTCGAGCTGCCGTCCCGGCCGATTCGGGGCAAGGCTCTGCTCGATGCGGTGATTCGGAGCGGATTCAATCGCCGCTACGGCATTGCGAGCTATCCGATCTATCGTCGGTGGTTCGAACGCGAGTGGTCGGTCGCGCAACGCGGTCGTGCAGCGGGTGTCGAGATGCTCGGCGCCATTGCCCAACGGAAGCCGGTCATGCGTCGCCTCCGCCGCGCCGCGGAACGCTGGTATCGCGAGGCGCACGACATCACACCGGTGCGTGCGCAGTTGGAGCGCATGGCGCCCAGTATCGTGTGGTCGACGTTCTGCGTCACGCCGCTCGAGTATCCATACTATCTCGCAGCGCGCGACCTGGGCATTCCGATCGTGACCTCGATTCTCAGCTTCGACAATCTCACCAGCCGGAGCGCGATCCCGCCGTACGACCATTACTTCGTGTGGCACGAGGGTATGCGGGCGCAGCTGCTACGCCTCTATCCCGATACACCGCGCGACCGCGTCACGGTCACGGGAACGCCACAGTTCGACTTCCACCGTGATCCCGCGTACCGCCGCACGCGTGACGAGACGCTCGGTGCGTTAGGCCTGCCTGCCGATGCGCGTTACGTGCTGTACGCCGCGAGCTTTGTCGGGTTGGCTCCGGACGAGCCGCTGCTCGTGCGCCGCCTTGCGGAGCGCATGCACGCCAGTCCGAGGCTGCGTGGACTGTCGCTCGTCGTGCGGATTCATCCGCTCGAAACGCGCGAGCGGTGGCGCACCGTGACTGACGTCTTCCCGAACGTCGTGGTGCAGACCGCGTGGGAAACGCCGCCCGATCGCGACGGCTGGACCCTGTCCACGCCCAACGATCAGGCGCGGCTCGTCAGCGCCCTCGCGCACGCCGAGATGTGCGTCAACGTCGCATCGACGATGAGCCTCGACGCGGCGCTGCTCGATCGCCCCGTGATCGGCATCGACTTCTCGACCGAGCCCGATGCGCCGCGCGGCATCATGTACGAAGAATACGGCGTCGAACACTATCGCCCGCTCGTCGAGCGCGGCGGCCTGCGCGTGGCAAAATCGTGGAACGAGTTGACGGCGCTGATGGAGAGCGCGATCGCCGAGCCGAGTCGGGACCGATTGCAACGCGCGCAGATGATCGAATACGAATGCGGACGCGCGGACGGTTGCGCCGCCGATCGCCTTACGAGCGCGCTGTTGCGCGCAGCTGGACACACGACAATGCCGGCAACGTTGGAGCACGAAGTCGCCGGCACTGCGACGACCTGGCAATAACCGAGGACCATACCGTGACGAACGCGAAGTCAATGCTCATCACCGGCGGCGCCGGCTTCATTGGATGTCACGCCGCCACGCACTATGCCGAACGCGGCTGGCGCGTGACCGTGTTCGACGACTTGTCGCGACGCGGCAGTGACATCAACTGGGACCACTTGCAGCGGCACGGCGATGTGCGTTGCGTCCGCGGCGACGTGCGGCAGCCCGGCGACCTCGATCGCGCCTTCGTGAAGACCGGCGGCGTGGATGCGGTGCTCCATTTGGCGGCGCAGGTCGCAGTGACCACGTCGGTCACCGACCCGCGCCACGATTTCGAGGTCAACGCGTTAGGCACGTTCAACGTGCTCGAGGCGGTTCGGCGCCATGCTCCCGGGGCCGGCTTTGTCTACGCCTCCACGAACAAGGTGTATGGCGGTCTGGAGCACCATGACGTGATCGAGCGCGACGGGCGCTATGACTTCGCCGCGCTGCCCAACGGCGTGAGCGAGGCCGAGCCTCTGGACTTCCACTCGCCGTATGGATGCTCGAAGGGTGCCGCCGACCAGTACGTCCGCGACTACTCGCGCATCTATGGCTTACGGTCCTTCGTCGTGCGCCAATCGTGCATCTACGGGACACGACAGTTCGGTGTCGAGGATCAAGGGTGGGTGGCCTGGTTCACCATTGCATCCGTCCTTGGATTGCCGACGTCGATCTACGGCGACGGCAAGCAGGTGCGCGACCTCCTGTGGGTCGAAGACCTGCTTGGCCTGTATGATCTCTGTCTCGAGCGCGGGCGGCCCGGGTCGATCTACAATGCCGGCGGTGGTCCGGCCAACCGGGCCAGCGTACTCCAGGTCCTGGCCGAGCTCGAGCATCAGTTAGGCAGACCCGTGCCGCGCACGTTCGACGATTGGCGGCCGGGCGACCAGCGCGTGTTCTACAGCGACAACCAGAAAGCGGCCGACGAGCTGGGTTGGGCTCCCCGCACTGGCGTCGCCGATGGCATGGCGCAGTTATTCGCCTGGGTCAACGAGCACGCGACGGCGATCGCGCGCGCCCGCGCAGCCTGACAGCGACCCGCGTCACATGCGCATCGTTGCGGTCCAAACCGGGCTCTCGCCCAAGTCCGTCCTCGGCGGCACGATTACCGATCGCGAGTTCCTCACGCGCATCGCTGATCGTGGCGTCGACGTGCACTTGCTGGTAGAGCATGGCGAGCCGGTGGTGGAGCATCCCAACTTCACGCCGCACACGTGGCGCCGCCGCCTGCGCAAGAAGCTCCCCTACATTGGGAACATGGATGTGGCGCTCGATCTGCGTTTGCTGCTCAAGCGCCTGCCGCCCGTCGACTGGATCCGGTTCAATAGCCCGTACTCGGTTGGCGTCGGTGCCGTGACATCGAGCGCGGGCCACCGCATCTGGGGATCGTACCTGCATCTCGAGGATCGGCCGTTCTGGCGTCTCGTCGACCGTTGGCTGCCGACCCGCTGCGACTTGATTACCTGCCTCTCGCCCGACACGCGAGATGACCTCGTGCGCGTGTGCCCGCGCGTCGATCATGACCGCACGATCATCGTGCCCATGGGCATCGACGCCGCCCGCTTCGATCGCGCGCGTCCGCGCCGCGCGGCCGTTCGTGCGCGGTTAGGCATCGGACCTGACGAGGTGCTCGTGCTGTACGTGGGCGTGCTCTCGCGCCGCAAGGGCGTGAGCGATCTCGTCGCTGCGTGGCGCAAGATCGCCGACATGCCGGGGGCACGGCTGCTCATCATCGGTAAGCCGGTCGAGGAGCAGCAGGCAGCACTTGTCAACGAGCTCGCCGCGGCCGACGCGCGCGTGACGCATCTAGCCGGCGTCCCGTACGAGGAGATGCCCGATTACTTCGTGGCGGGGGACGTATTTTTCTTCCCTAGTCACCTCGAGGGATACGGGATTGTCGTCGGCGAAGCCATGGCGACTGGGATGCCGGTCGTCACGACCCGGGCAAAAGGAATCCGCGGCGTAATTGCCGAAGGCGAGACCGCGCTCGCCGGCGCGGTGGGCGACGTGGATGCGCACGCCGAGCATCTGCGTCGCGTGATTCAGGACGCGGTGCTCCGCCGCCGCTTGGGCGAGGCCGGCCGCCGGCGCATCGCCTCTCGTTTCGCCTGGGACGGAATCATCGATCGTCTGATGACGGCGCTCGAGCAGCCAATGCGCACGGGTTCCGCAGCGTGACTGCATCGCCGCAGGCGCTTCCAATGCAGCCGCTGGCCGGTTGGCGCTCCACCGCGATACAGAGAGCCGGCCTAACGGACTCCTCGCTCGTCGTCCCGACGTACGAGCGGCCGGCCGCCATCACGACGCTGCTCGACGCCTTGCTCGCGGTCGCGGACACGCCGGCCGACGTCGTGATCGTGGACGGGTCGCGTGGGCACGCGACGGAAGAGGCGCTCGAGGCATGGGTCGCAACCAATACGGCGCGATTCGACGTCTCGTACGTGCGGAGCCCGGCCGGCCTCACGCTGCAACGCAACGTCGGCGTCGATGCATCGACCGGAGCGTTCGTGTTCTACCTGGACGATGATTGTGTCCCGTACGCCGGGTACTTCCAGGCTATTCGCGATGTGTTCGTGCGCGACACGACGGTCACCGTCGGTGCCGTGGCAGGGGCGATCGTCAACAACATGGGCGGCGCGTTGTCGTGGCGTTGGCGCATACGGTTCGCACTCGGACTCGCCCAACGCGGGGAACCGGGCTCGTATCTCGACAGCGGCGTTTCGCTTCCGATCACGCACGTGCCGCCTTTCACCGGTGCGCGCCGCGTGCAGGTCGTCCCGGGGGGTGCCGTTGGGTATCGGCGCGCCGTGCTCGACCGCCAGCGCTTCTCGCTCTATTTCAGCGGATATGCACAGGGCGAAGATCTCGAGATGTCGCTGCGTGTGGGCCGCGAATGGATGCTCCTCTGGTGCGGCGATGCGCACGTGTCGCACAACCATGCGCCGCAGGGGAGGCCGGACGCCGCCAAGAAGGGTTACATGGAGGTGCGCAATCGCTACTTCATCTGGAAGCGGCATGCGACGCCGGCCTTCGCCAGCTTGGTGAGATTCTGGCTCGATTTCGTGTACGGGATCGGGGTAGATGTCCTCGAGTTTGTCGCGCACCCGACGTCGATCGCGCCGCTGCAACACGTGCGCGGTGTCCTGCGGGGATTGCTCAGCTGCCTCACGGACCGTCCGCGATACGACGAACCACCGGCCCGCCGCGAATACGATGTCACATTCGTGGCGCTCGTCGATCGTCGCCCGGCTCCGTTAGGCGTCGGCGCCGCGCCGGATGCCCTCCACGTGAGCGCCGCATCGTGACACCGACCACGATCGTCCAGGCGTTCGAGCCGAACAGCCCCTGTGCGCCGTTGAGGTTGGGTCGCCCGGAGGTCGAATATATCGGACCGGGTGCTCACGACGCCGCGAGCTCCTGGACACCGAGCGGTGCGACCCGCTGGTCCAGCGCCGACGACGTGATGCGCTTCGGCCTGACGTTAGGCGCGTTGGTCGCTGACGAACACTCGGTGTCGCGCCCACTCACCATGACGGCAGTCGCCGAGCGCGCCGCCTCGATTCGGCGGTGCAGCGTCCGACTGAGCGCCCAGTGTACCGCGCGTCCGCACCATCTGGACGCGTACTGTCGATGGAGCGAGGTGAGGCGCCGCGCGGTCACGAACGAATCGACGCCGTTCGTCCTTCGCTGGCGCGACCCATCCGGGGCGCTGCTCGAGCTCCGCTCGACACGCGGATGCATTCCCGCTGTCATCGCATGGAACGGGGGCATGCTCACGATCGATCTGGAGCTCGACGCCGCGGCGCTGCATCCACGCTGGTCGTTCGCCGCGGGCCGCACGGAATCGACGGCCGCGCCCGCGCGCGCCCCAGGTTGGTCGTCGTGCATCGCTCTTGTGCTGCGGCACATCGACACGCCCGCGCCGACACCTGCGGTCCTCGGCCGCCTGCCGTTCGGCGCCGAAGCAGCGCTTACCATCACAGACCATCCCGACTTCGATGACGAGGATCGGTTCCTGGTATTTGCGCACGGCGTCGATGGCCGGCGCGGCTGGTTAGGCCGCGGCCTCCGCCTGACGAAAAGCGTGTTCGCAATGGAGAGCGACGCGGTGCCGCGTCGCCCCGCGCCGACGATGGAACGCCCCGCGTATCGGGCGCTGCTCGACGAACTGTACGGTGAGGGCAGCGAAATCGCGCCGCACGGTGTCAACGAATCGGGAAATGTTGCCCCCGAGCGATTCCGCCGCGCGCTGGCCGCCCTCGCGGACAGGTATCGCCCGGATACGTGGATCGATCACGGGTTATCGCTCGCGTACTGCTACTCGATGGGTGGAGCCGACAATCCGGACTACGACTTGCTCGCCCGGCTGCGCGACCACGGCATCAGCACGCTCTGGTCCTATCACGACGTGCCGGTCAACGCGGCCGGCTCGCTCAATCTGCTCGCGCCTAACGGATGGGACCTGCGCCACGCGGTACGCGGATCGATGCGGCATGCGGCGAACAGCGACTACCTCATTGCCGCGCACTATCTGCGTTCGGCGTTTCTGGCGCGCGCCACGGGTGCGCTGCAACAAACGGTCGGTAAGGCGCTGAGCGTCGGGCGCAGGGCCTATCTCCTGCGCAGCGAATCCTTCGCCAACCGCCATACGGCCGCGTGGTCGGCCGCCGGCGCCGCGATCGTCGGGTTGTTCGAGGCGTCGAGTCAATCTCGCCGCGGCGATGCGTCGCCCGCAGAAGTGTTCACGCGCCGCGAGGGCCTGGAATGGGGCGCGGCCGTGTACCCCGAGCGCGCCGTCCCGATGCACCAGGTGCAACCTGACGACCAGCTGCTCTTTGCCACACAAGAAGTCCTGCACCTCCGCGATGCGTACACGCCGGCCGCCTTTGAGCGCCTCATTCACGAGCGCGGCGTGCACCTCGCGCATACGTACCTGCTCAACACGCTGCCCTACGTGGCCGGCATGTTCTCACCGGACTACCCCGGCATACGGCCCGCATCGGCGTGGCAGAGCGCACTCGACAGCTTGGCCGGCGAAGTCGCCGCGGGACGCCTGTGGAACCCGACCGCCGGCGAGGCCGCGAAGTGGTTCCGCTCGATGCAGTGCCTAACGGTCACGCCGCGCGCGGAATCCGCCTTGGAATTGTCGAATCCAACCGCCGACGTGGTGCACGGGGCAACGGTGATGCTGCCCGCCTCCGTCAGCCCGGATGCCATCAGCTGGAACGGCGGCCCGGCGACGGCCTCGCGCCGCTGGAGCGACTGGCTCTGCGTCTGGGGTGATGTGCCTGCCAACAGCGCGATCGTGGTGCGCTGGGATCGGGTCCGGCTCGATATCATCACACCGCCGCACGGGCGTGCCCGCCACGGCGCCGGCAGTGCGATCGCGCAGCCGGCCGACGACCGGGCTGTGCCTAACGTAGTGATCTTTTGGGACTATGACACGCAATGGGGAGCCGATCGCTCACGCAATACCGTCGCCAAGCCCACCTGGGGCGCGCTCGAGTTTCCCAACACGGACGCGCTCCTCGAGCTGCACTCCCGGTATGACATTCCGGCGTGCTTTGCAGTCGTCGGTGCCGCGGCGCTACCCGGCACGCACCCGTATCACGATCCCGATCAGATCCGCCGCATTCACGAGGCCGGCAACGAAGTCGCCAGCCATTCCTTCCGCCACGAGTGGCTGCCCAGTCTGGATTCCGCGGCGCTCGACGAGACGCTGCGGCACAGCAAGGACGCGCTCGAACAGTGCATCGGCGCCGAAGTCGTGAGCTTCGTCCCGCCGTTCAACCAGCCGTTCGACTACCCGAAGCGGCTGTCCGTTAGTCTGTCGGAGCGTCGGAGCGTACGACACGCCCGCACTGATGTCGGCCGTCTCTGCGCATCGCTCGGCGAAGCCGGCTACAAGTTCTGCCGACTGGCCTATCGGCCCTTGTCCGAGCGCGTGGTCGAAGCGGTGCGCGGACGCCTGCCGCGCCGGCCCGGGTATCTCGAAGACATCAGCGGCGTCGCATGCCTCCGGCTCAACATGCCCGTCGGCTTCACGCCGGAGGTGCAGAAGATTCTCGAGCGGCATCTCGATCGCGGCGGAGTCTGGACATTGCACGGACACCCGCATTCGGCCAGCGATCATGGCAATGCTCAATCGCTGCAGCTGCTCGAGCCGCTGCTCGCTCTCATCCAACAGTGGCGTGAACAAGGTCGCGTACGCACGGTCCTGCCCCGCGACCTCATCGGTCAGGAGGCGCGATGGTCGTCGTGACCTCCGAGACGGTCGAGGCGCACTTCGATCAAGAGGCGTTGCACGGGCGGCGTCTCTTCCCCGATCGCAATACCGTGAGCGGACTCGGCACGTGGCGAAAGTACGAGCGCGCCGCGGATCTCATGGCCGACCCATCGGTGCACGACGTGATCGACATCGGGTGCAACCGCGGTTCGGTCGAGGTGTTGTTCAAAGCGAGGCACGCCGATCGCGCGGGACGCGTTCGCGTCGCTGGTGTCGACGTATCGCGCGAAGCCATCGGCCAGGCCCAAGCGCTCGGATTCGATTGGTGCACGTTCGACGCGTACGATGGGCGGACGCTGCCGTTCCCGGATGCATCGTTCGATCTCGCGATCCTGGTCGAGGTGATCGAGCACGTGATCGACAAGGAGTCGTTGCTGCGCGAGATCCGGCGCGTGCTGCGGCCATCCGGGCTTCTCTTTCTCACGACGCCTAACCCGGAATCTCTGGCGCTGCGCACCGAGTCCGTCATGTGGCGAGTGCTCCGGTGGTTGGCGCGACGTCCGATGCCGGCAAAAGATCGGTTCATCACGTCGCGCGAATTGACGGCGGCGCTCGACGCGGCGGGTTTGGAGCGGGTCGGGACGCAGGCCTTCGGATGGCCGCACGCATTCATCAAGATCTGGAATTGGGGGATCGTGCCTCCGCTGCCCCCCTCATGGTTGTATCGATATCAGGAGTTTTGCTTACGCCGCTTCGAGCGGCCAGGAGTTCCTGAATGGATGGCGCGACGACTGTACTGGTCACTGGTGACGCTCCTCCGGCGTCGGTGACCACGCCCGTCACGGCAGGTCGCCGGCTGCGCGTCTGCGCCGTCTCGTTCAAGCCGTGTTGGCAGGACGAGTCGGGGCGATGGATGTCGTTCGGCGGCTTCCCGTTTCAGATGGGCGCGATCGCATCGCTGTTCGATGAGATGACGCTCGTCATTGTGCGTGTGCCGCCGCGCGACGGAGGAATTCCGCTTCCTGCGAACGCGCGCATCGTCCCGCTGCGCTCTCCGCGCGGCGCCGATCTGCGACGCAAGGTGTCCGTCGCCGCACGCATACCGTACTATGTGTGGAAGATCGCTGCGAGCGCGTGGGACGCGGATGTGGTGCATGTTCCGCTACCCGGCGACGTTCCATTGTTAGGAATGTGGATCGCGTTGGCGATGCGCAAGCGCGTGTTGGCGCGATATGGAGGCTCGTGGGTCGCGAACTCGCAGTCCACGTTCATGAATCGTGTGACGAAAGGCTTCATGCGTCGCTTCGCCGGCGGTCGCAACGTGATGCTCGCGACAGGCGATGGCGTTCTCGTGCCGGCACCAGACGTCGAGTGGGTGTTTTCGACTGCCATCGCGCGCCGCGAGCTGGATCGCAACACGCCGCATCTCGATCGTGGCATGTCGAATCCGCCGCGACTCGTCTACGCCGGCCGCCTTTCGCCGGAAAAGGGCGTCGCCGTCTTGATCGACGCGATGGGACGCTTGACCCAGGAAGACCGTGTTCCGCAACCACGCCTCACCATCCTCGGCGACGGCGACGAGCGTGAGAGCCTCGAGGCGCGCGCCATCAAGGCAGGCTGTCGCGAGCGCGTGACGTTCGCGGGCCAGGTTGATCGCGAAGCGCTCTCGAGCGAGCTCGCTGTGGCGGATGTGTGCGTACAACCGTCCTTGACAGAGGGTTTCAGCAAGGCATGGCTCGACGCGATGGCGCACGGACTTCCGGTGCTGGCATCCAACGTCGGCGCCGCGGCTGCCGTGATCGGCACGCGCGGCGAGCGCGGCTGGCTCGTCCCTCCGGGCGACACTGACGCGCTCGCCCGAGCGATTCGGCAACTGCTCGTTCAGCCGCAGGACTGGCCTGCGCTGCGCCGGCGGTGTCGCGCGTACGTCGAGAGCAGAACGCTCGAGGCGTGGGCCGAACGCATCGGCACGACGTGCGCCGCACGATGGGGATGGACGATGACGGACGGGCGACTCCGCGCATGAATACACCGCCAACAGTGAACATCGCACCTGCGCTGCCGCCGGCGATTCCTCCTCTGAGCGAGGAGAGGCCGCCGCGTCGGCCGTTAGGCCGGCCCACGCCGCCGCAGACCGGCAAGTGGTGGGGCCCACTGTTTTCGTTGTTCGTCGTTCTGGTCTGGGCGTCGTCGTTCTTCGTGGGCTTCCGAGTTGCCCTCACGGTCATCGAGGCCGTGGGGTTGCTCGCGACGGTCATTGGCCTGGTCAACCCGCGCATCGGCATGGTCGGCGTCACGATGTTGTGCGTGATCGACGGACCTGCCCGCGTGTACTTGCTCACAGGCGGCGTGATGCGGTGGAACACGCTGAACTACTGGCTGCTCCTCATGATGCTGCTGTACGTGCCGTTTCTCATTCGTTTGAGAGATCGTCACAACATCTTGCTGGCGGCGTTGATCGGACTGCTGTGCGTCGACCTTTCCATCACCAACAATCTGCTCGAGGGTGTGCAGCACATCCTTGGCATCATCATCACGTTCGGCCTGTTGATTTACTTCGTTCGGGCGGGGACGGACCGGCGCATGTGGTTCTGGATCGCCACGATCGCTGGACTGGTCGGTGCGTTAGGCGGCCTCTCCTGGTTCTTTCAGCGCCTGAGCCTGCCGCAGATCAACGAGAACGCCTGGGCGATGTTCCCCTGCACCGCGCTGTTTGCGATCTGCCTGGGCTTTCCATCCGCCGTGTCGATGAAGCGCGGCCAATCGACACTCCTCTCGTTGGCTGTAGTGAACCTGATGTGGATTTTCTTGAGCGGCAGCCGCGGCACGCTGCTCATCGGCGCTTGCTGCATCATCGTGCTGCTCCTCACGATGCGCGGGCTGCGTCAACGTACAGTCGCCATCGTTTGCGGTGGCCTGATCATCATGGTGGCCGCGGCGCATTTCAGTCAGATGCAGGAACGCGCGACGTTCCGCCTGTTCAAGCTGTTCACCACCGATCAACCGCTGAGTGGCGACTATTCGCTGTCGAGCCGCACGAGCGGTCGCTCGGATCTCGCCATCGGCGGCTTCTACATCTTCGAAGAACATCCGATGGGCGTCGGCACGGGCAGCTTCAAGCTCGCCTGGAAGAATCTCGATCGGCATGACAACATGGGCGACTATGCGCGAGGCGAGCTGCGTGCCGCGCATTCCGGCTGGGTGAAGACGCTTGCCGAAAACGGCGTGCTCGGCATCCTGCTGCTCGCCGCGTGGGTCGGATCGTTCGCGTATGGCGCCCTCAAGACGCGAAAACGTCTGCTGCGACGCTTTGGCCTGCTCACGTCGCTGGCGTTGGCTTCCGCTCTGCTCGCCACGGAGTTTCAATCCAAGGGGCTGTGGTATCTCGCAGCTGGCGTAACGGTTTTTCTCGAGCGCGACAGCATTGAGACGGCGATGTTCATCCGTCGGCGCTTGCCGGATGCACGGCGGATGCCCCGTCGCCCGGCGCCCCAAGGTGCGAATGTGTGACCGGGGACCCTCCTAACGAAACGCCGGCGCGGATCGCCTTGGTCGCTGGAACCCTCGGGCAGGGCGGCGCCGAGAAACAACTCGTGTACATGGCGCGCGCTCTGCGCGACGCAGGCGCCGAAGTACGCGTCTATTGTCTGACGCGCGGCGAATACTACGAGCGGGCGCTGGCGGAGACCGGCCTCGCACCGGAATGGGTTGGACGGTTTGCTGCGCCGCCCTTGCGCACGCTCGCGCTCGCCGCGGCCCTGCGACGCTTCCGCCCGAACGTCGTTCAGTCGGCGCACTTCTACACCAATCTCTACGTCGCCATGGCGGCGACGCTCGTGGGGGCCATCGGCATCGGCGCCGCGCGGAACGACGTCGTGCACGAGGTCCGCTATAACGGCGTCTGGGGCCGCTGGCTTCTGCGCGCTCCGTCGGCGCTCATCGTCAACTCGTACGCAGCCCGCGACAATGCCGAAGCACTCGGCTGCCTGAAGGATTCGATCCACGTTTTGCCTAACGTGATCGACCTGGAGGCATTCGACCTGGTCGCCGCCTCTGCGCCGCGCCCGGTGAATGAGCCCCTGGTCGTCGCCGGGGTGGGGACGTTTGTCCCACAAAAGCGCTTCGACATTTTTCTACGTGTGATCGCCGCCGCGCGCGCGCAGGGCGCTCGCGTGCGGGGCGTGCTGGCCGGAGATGGTCCCGAGCGCGCGGCCCTCGGCACCCTCGCCGCCACGCTCGACTTGGGGAGCGATGCCATCACGTTCGCTGGCCGCCGCAATGACATTCCCGTACTCTTGCGGAACGCCGACGTTCTCATGCTGACGTCGGATCACGAAGGGTTTCCGAACGTGGTGCTGGAGGCGATGGCCGCCTCGCTGCCGGTGGTGTGTACCGCCGCCGGAGACGCTCGCGCGATCGTCGACCATGGCGTGACCGGCTACGTGACGGAACTCGGCGATGCCGTCGGCCTAACGGAACATCTCGTCGCACTGTCACGTCCGGGCGGCGAACGGCGGAAATTGGGCCAGGCCGGAAGACGCCGGGTCGAGACGCAGTACGCGTACGGGAATCTCGCGGCCAAGCTGGCTGCGATACATCGCGCCGTTGAGCATGGACAGCAGCGAAAGAGTCGTGCGCCGGTGCCGTTGTAATAGCGATGGACCTTCGGAGATGATGCGGAAAGGGGCGGGCGACTAAGTCGCCCGCCCCTTTCCGCATCGTAGCGCCGCGGCGCTATCGCTTCAGCACGACGAACGTCTGGAATTGGGACGTGGTCGCCGGCATCGAGCGGCCGCCAATGCTCGCCGGCGGGGCGATCGCGCTCATCGGGATGGTCACCGGTCCGTTGTATGTGCCGGAGACAACCGGCGCGCCGAAGAAATTCTGTGCGTTGACCACAACGAACTGATCGCCGGGCTTCAGTGCGCCAGACAGATCTACCGTCACGGCACCTGCGCCGGTCCAGTTGAACACCACGATGTTCGCACGGCCTGCCTCGTACGCGTTCGGCTCAACCACGATGTGGTTCGACGGCAGCGAGAGGCTCATGGACGAGTTCGCATCCCACCCGAACTTGGACTGCCACTGCGAGAAGCTGTAGCCCGAGCTGAGCGCCGAGAAGGCCATCGATGAACCGTCTACGTAGGTGTTGTGGTCAACTGTGCTGCCTGTGGGCACGTCTTGGTCGATGAGCACATCGACGCCACTCGGGTTGATCACTGTATTGCCCGTGAAGGTCAGGCCCGCCACCCACTGACTGATGAAGGCGGTACCAACCACGTAGTTGTTCGTCACGACACCGTTTCTATTCGTCGTGCCGAAGTTGTAACCCACGCGGAAGCTGTTCCCCATCTTGTCGGGGTTGTAGTACGCCATGTTGCCATTGACGACGAGATTGTTCAGCGGCGACCCGCCGCCGAGCGTGTAGTTCATGCCGTCACCGACGCCCGAGTTGAACGACACGTTGCCATCAACGGTGAAGTTGTTGAGGAACGCGTTTCCCGAACCGTAGACGTGAACGCCATAGCCGAACTGATTGAAGAGGATGTTGTCCTGTAGCACCTTCGTGCCGGTGTTGTTCTGGGCGTAGATGCCGTGCCCAAAGCTGGTGCTCGTCGATCCGTGGAATCCGTTGTTGTAGATAATGTTGCCGTACGCAACCTGGTTAGGCCCTTCGGACCAAAGGCCGAAACCATCACCCGAATGATCGTGCACCACCAGGTTGATGAAACGGCACCCGGGGCAGTGCGAGTTGATACCTTGAATGTCCTGCGTGCTGGTGTTCGTGTTGGCGAGCTCGAATCCCCAATACCAGGTGTAGCTGCCGTCGACTGCGATGTCGCCGTTGATCGTGGCGCGCTCGCCCGGGTACGCGCGGACAATGATCGGCGCGGTTGGGGTGCCCGTGAGCGTTGCGTGATAGTCGGAGCGTCCTTCGCCGCTGCCATACGTGCCGGCGCGCAGCCAGATCGTGTCACCCGGGTGCACGCGGCCACCGGCGCCTCCGAGTGCCGTCGTCAAATCCCACGGAGATGCTGTAGTTCCGCTTCCACCGCTGTTACCCGTCGGCGTCACGTACCATCCCGCATGGTTGCCTGGTGGCGGTGTCGCGCCGCCGCCTCCGTTTGTCGCGGTGGTGTTCTTCACACTCACCTGCTCCGACGCGGTGCTCGACCGTCCCGCTGCGTCGGTGGCGATCGCCGTGATCATGTGTGTTCCGTTAGGCATAGTGGACGTCGGCCACGCCGCCGCGTACGGCGACGTCGTATCCCGGGCCGCAACCGACTTGCCATCGACCTGGAACTGCACACCGGCCACGCGAAGCTTGTCGTTCACCGTCGCCGTGATCGTGATAGCGCCGTTCACGGACGCGCCCGCCGTCGGGGCCGTGATTTTCACCGTGGGGCCGACAGTGTCGACCGTCGGCGGAGTCGAATTGGAGCCGACGACTACCACCATGTACATGTTGCCGTTGGCCGCCCGATCCACGTTGCTGCCTAAGGTGACGCGTCCCGCCGCGAACGTGCGCTGGTAGACCGCCAGGCTCTGTTTCACATAGTAGTCGGTGTTGACGATCGTCGAGGACGTCTTGGTGAAGCTCGATGCCAGCCACTGCGGGATCGCGAGGCGGTTGTCGTGCGCGACGTAGACTGTCGCCGGGCGGTCGATCGTAAAGCTCAGAAACGACGTGCTCTTCGGCTTCGACACCTTGTCGTTGTTCGCCGTTTGGATGTACGTCGCACCCTGCACGAGCGACGGGAGCGGCGACATGGTCTTGTAGACGCGATCTGTATAGACCTTGGCGCCGGTGGTCATGGCGCCTTTCATCGCCACGTACGTCTTGCCACTTGCAACGGAGATGTTGGATACGACGACCGGTCCGCTCAGCGCGGCGGCGGCAGTCGTCACGGCATCCGCGGGGGACGACGGCGAAGTGTTAGGCGCGACGGTGTCGGAGCAGGCCGCTACGACAGCAAGCGTGGCGCAGGCAAGAGCAACTGCAAGGTGGGATCGTGCTATGCGCATCGGCCAGGTCCCGGTGTACAGCGTCCGTTCGGCGGCCCGACGAGCGTAGCGTCCCGTGAGGGAGACCGTAGCCTCGTAGCTTTGCGTCACCGGCTTTCGCCGGCTTTGCCCTTGTCGCGGTGGCCCAGGAGGGCCGAGCGATCGTGCCTAGTAGTCCACTAGTGAAATCGTCGCGAGTCGTCGCTCCAACATCGTATGGGCGGTCCCGCAACTTCTGACGCGCACAATTATCGTCGCAAGACTTCGCGACTCAAGACAGACTTCGCACGGCATCGCGGGCCTGACTGTTCGGTCAGACAGGATTGAGCCTAAACGAGCGCCGATGCGCGTCGCGCAAGCCAAGTCGTTGCCGAAAAATTGTATGGGACCGCGTTGGATCGATGCGCGGTATAAAAATGAGAGGGCACCATCTCTTGGTGCCCTCTCATTGTGTGAACTCCCTAATTCGACGGACCCGGCGAGACCGCGATCGGTCAGGCCGAGTTCGGCATCACTGCTTGAGCACCACGTACGTCTGGAATTGCGTCGACGTCGCTGGCATCGCGTGACCACCGATCGCAGCCGGTGGCGAAAGCGTCGTGATGGGCAGTGAAATCGGTCCACTATAGACGCCGGAGAGCACCGGCGCGCCATAGAAGTTCTGCACGTTGAGCACCTCGAAGTGATCGCCGATGTTCAGCGCTCCGGAGAGATCCACCGTCACCGAACCCGCGCCCGTCCAGTTGTACACCACGATGTTCGCGCGGCCGGGCTCGTATGCGTTAGGCTCGACGACGATATGGTTAGGCGGGGTAGACGCGCTCAGCTTCGAATTAGCGTCCCAGCCGAACTTGGACTGCCATTGGGGGTAGCTGTACGCGATGTTCAGCGCGCTGAACGGCGTCGACGCCGAGCCCGAGTAGGTGTTGTTGTCCCACGTGCTGTTGGCCGGCACATCCTGGTCGACCAAGACGACGAGGCCGTTCGGGTTGATCACAGTGTTGCCGGTGAACGTGAATCCGGATGTCCACTGGCTCACGAACGTCGTGCCGACGATGTAGTTGTTGGTCATCACGCCGTTCGTGTTCGTCGTGCCGAAGTTGTACCCGATGCGGAAGCTGTTCCCGATGCGATCGGGATTGTAGTACGCCATGTTCCCGTTGACGACGAGATTGATGAGCGGCGATCCGCCGCCCAACGTGTAGTTCATACCGTCGCCGACGCCCGAGTTGAACGAGACGTTGCCGTCCACGGTGAAATTGTTCAGGAATGCGTTACCCGACCCGTAGACGTGGATCCCGTATCCGAACTGATTGAACAGCACGTTGTCCTGCAGGAGCTTCGTTCCGGTCTGGTTTTGCGTGTAGATGCCGTGGCCGTAAGACGCGTCGGTCGACCCGTGGAAGCCGTTGTTATAGATGACGTTTCCGTACGCGACCTGGTTTGGCCCTTCGGCCCACAGTCCGAGACCGTCGCCGGAGTGGTCGTGCACCACGAGATTGATGAACCGGCAGCCCGGGCAATGTGAGTTGATGCCCTGGATATCTTGCGTGGCCGTGTTGGTATTCTCCAACTCGAAGTCCCAGAACCACGTATTGCTGCCGTCCACGGCGATGTCGCCATCGACGGTGGCGCGCTCACCCGGATACTGCCGCACGATGATCGGTGCGGAGGCGCTGCCGTTGAGCGTTGAATGATAGTCGGAACGACCTTCGCCGCTGCCATACGTGCCGGCCCGCAGCCAGATGGTGTCGCCGGGCTGCACACGCCCCGACGCGCCGGACAACGCCGTCGTCAGGTCCCATGGGGCGGTCGCACTGCCGTTGCCGCCGCTGGTCCCGTTAGGCGCGACATACCAGCCAGCATGGGTCGGCGGTGGCGGCGGCGGTCCAACCGGCGCGTCAACCACAACCGTCGACGTGCCGGCCTTCCCCTCGCTCGTGGCCGTGATCGTGGAGTTGCCGCCCGCGACACCGGTGACCATTCCAGCGGTCGTCACCGTCGCAACGCTCGGGCTCGACGTCCCCCACGTGATGGTCCGGCCTGTGAGCACGTTACCAGCGGAGTCTTTGAGCGTGGCGCTGACCTGCTCTTTCGCACCCACCGTGAGCGTGTCGTTCTTGGGGGCGAGCGTCACCGAGGATACCGGTACGAGTGTCACCGTCATCGTCGACGTTCCACTCTTCCCCTCGCTCGTCGCGGTGATCGTCGCCGAACCAGGCGCGACGGCCGTCACGAGTCCAGAGGCCGAAACAGTGGCCTCCGCCGTAGCACTCGACGACCATGTCACGGTGCGGTCCGTGAGCACGTTGCCGCCGGCGTCACGCACGGTCGCGGTGAGCTGCGATGTGTTCGTCACGCGAAGCGTCGCGGAGCTCGGCGACACCGAGACCGTCGCAACCGCCGGCGCCGTCACTGTGACTGCCGATGAATCGGTGTGTCCCTCGCTCTGGACGTAGATCTCTGCCGTGCCGGGGGCAACGCCGGTTACAAGTCCGCTGCTGTTCACTGTAGCGGTACTGGCGTCGGCTGAGGACCAGGCGACGGCGCGACCGCTCAGGACATTGCCTTTGGAGTCGCGCAGCGTGACCGACAATTGCACGGTCCCGCGAGTCACGACGCTCGCCGAGTGCGGACTCACACTCACCGACGCCACCGACGGCGCGCTGACCGTGACGCTCGCCGTTCCGCTCTTGCCTTCGCTCGTTGCCTGGATCGTGGCGGAGCCCACCGCGACCGCCGTCACGAGACCGCTGGCCGAGACCGTCGCAGCAGACG
>JANWIK010000074.1 GCA_025449955.1 Gemmatimonadaceae bacterium | reverse complement strand
TCTCCCGTGCGAGCGAATCACGGAATTCTCCATGCCCGCGCCGGTGATCGAGAATCCTTCGACGCTCACGATGCGGAGCGGTTGCGTGACGCGGTACACGGCGCCCGCGCCTAACCGAATGCGCGCGGTGGCCCACCGGGGCGGTCCCTTGGTGGTCGGGAGCGCGGCGCCGCGCGGCGGGAGCGACGTGAATGCTTCGTAGGGCGAGCCGCAGCACGCGTCGATGCACGCTTGCAGAGCCAGGGTGTCGTCGGCCGTGCCGTCGCCGCGCGCGCCCCACCATTCGGGGAGCACGTCGGGCACGAGCGCGGCACGGGTGTTGACGCCGGTGACGTTGGGCGCGATGAACCGCACCGTTAGGCCGGCGCCGAAGATCTGATGCGTGCCGGCCTGCAGGCCGCCGCGCAGCATCACGGTTGGCGCCGTGCCGGCGCGGGCGGCGAGTCGCGCACCGTGCGCGAACCACATCGTGATGTACCGCGGGATCTCGAGGTCGGCGGCGAGCGCGAAATCGCCCGGGGGGAAGTACATCGTACCGCCCGAGGCCGGGATCGTTTTCGCGAGCTCGCGGAGCGCGCCCGACACGTCGCCCGAGACGCCGCTGGCTGCACCGTGCGCCGTCACATCGAAGAGGCCGCCGAAATCAGTCATGGCTTGCCAATGTGCGTGGCTGCGATGATGTCGGGAAGGATTCGATCACAGATCTTGCGCGGGCCCGCAACATCCTGCGCGCGTGAACCCTTGCATTCGTCTTCAGCCGAGCCGAGCCTTATGGGTATGCCAGCTACTGGACATCGGTGGACCGCGGACGAGGTGCGGGCCCTCCCTGACGACGGCAATCGCTACGAGCTCATCTCCGGTCAGCTCGTCGTGACGCCGTCGCCGCGCGGCATCCATCAGGTGGCTGTCTCCGAGTTCTCGTGGAGAATCCGCTCATGGCTCGAGCGCACCGGTGCCGGCCGGATTCTGGCCTCGCCGGCCGACATCTCGTTAGGCGAGGACGAGGTGCTGCAGCCGGACCTCTTCATCTACCGCACCGCCACCGGCAAGCACTTGCGCGATTGGAGCGACATTACGGCGCTGGTGCTGGTCATCGAGGTGCTCTCATCATCGTCCGCACGCTACGACCGGCAGGTCAAGCGGCGTCGCTATCAACGCGCTCGAGTTCCCGAATACTGGATCGTCGATCTGGATGCACGCCTCATCGAACGCTGGCGGCCGGACGACGAACGACCTGAAATCATTGGGGAGAGGCTCACGTGGGAAGCCGTGCCCGGCGCCGGCGCGCTCGAGCTCGACCTCAGAGCGCTGTTTGCGGAGATCTGGGGCGACGAGCCGTCGCCCAGCTGACCGCGAGCAGCACTGCCACGTTCACGACCATGGCCACGATCCCGACGTTGAGGTCGGTGATCACCGCGGGCCACGACGGAAAGAGCGACCCCATCGTCGCGCCGGTGAGCGTGAGGGCGACGACCGTCGCCTCCCCCGCCAGAATGCCGGCCATCGCGCCCTGGCGCGTCGCGATCGGCCGGTTAGGCAGGCTCAACACCAGCGCCGGGAAGAGCTGCGTCACCACGTTGTACGCGGCGAGCAGCAACAGCACGAGCGTCGAGCCGCCGCGGAGCGTGAGCACCACCGACACGAGTGCCACCACCGGCACCAGCGCGCGTGCCAGCCCGGTAACCTGCGAATCGGGCACGTCGCGCCGCACGAGCTTGGCGTACACGTTCTTCGAGAGAATCGTGCACGCCGACATGAGGAGCATCGACCCCGGCACGAGCGCGGTGAGCAGCCCCGCCGCGCCCACCACGCCCAGCATCCACGGCCCGAACGCGTGGTCGGTCACCCGCAGCAACGACAAGTCGACCGACGTCCCCGTTAGGCCTGGGACCTCGAGCAGCGCCGCGAATCCGGTGAAGAACACGAACAGCAGCACCAGCTGATAGAGCGGCATCAGCACGGCGTTGCGGCGGAACACGTTTTCGTTGCGCGCGGTGTAGCACGATCCGAACGTGTGGGGCCACATGTAGAAACCCAGCGTCGTGAGCACCACGGTCGAGATGAACCAGGCGGGACTCATGCCCGTCCGCGGCAGCGTGAGAAAGCCGGGATGCGCGCGATCGATTTGGGCGAACATCTGGTCGAAACCGCCGTGCAGGTGCGCGGGCAGGTACGTGCCCAACACCAGCGCCACGCCGAGGATCATGATGTCCTTGAGCACGGCGGTCCATGCCGATCCGCGCACGCCGGACACCACCACGTACGTCACCAGCACCAGGCTCCCTGCCCAGACGGCCTCTGTCGACGAGATCGCGCCGGCCGACGCCTCGGACACGATGATGCCGAGTCCCTTGAGCTGGAGCACGAGGTACGGGATCATCGCCGCCACGCTCACCAGCGATACGACGATGCCTAACGACTCGCTCCCGTATTTGCGGACGAAGAAGTCGGCCTGGGACACCAGCGCGTGCGCGTTGGCGTAGCGCCACACCACGGGCAGGAGGAAATACGACATCCCGTACGCGAGCGTTCCGTAGCACAGGATATAGAATGCCGGCGCGCCCTTGCCGTAGGCCCAGCCGCTGCCGCCCAGGAACGTGAACGTGGTGTAGATCTCGCCGGCCATCAGCACGAACACGAAGATCGTGCCGAAGCCGCGGCCGCCGACGCTCCACTGCTCGAGCGTCATCGGGTGGCCGCGCCGGGCGCGGATGCCTAACGCAAGCGCGATCGCGAAGGAGGCGGCGATGAGCAACAGCGCCGGATTCACGACCGGCCGCGGCCCGCGTCCCGCTCACGCGCCCGGTCGAGCGCGTAAATGGTGCCCATGATGACCGACGTGAGCACCACCCACGCCGTGACCCAGAACAGCAGAAAGGGTAGTCCGAAGACGTACGGCCTGACGCGGTTGGCGAACGGCACGCCGCCCAGCATGCCGATGGCCGGCGCGATGGCCAGCCATCGGTACAACCTCACGCGGCGCGACCCAGGTACTCGAGCGCGGCGCCGATGAAAATCGCCACGCCCGACTCGAGCGCGCGCTCATCGATGTCGAAGCGCTCGTGATGGTGCGGGTGCACGATGCCCCGCGCCTCGTTCCGCGCGCCGATGAAAAAGAAGCAACCGGGGGTCTTCTGCAGGTAGGCCGAAAAATCTTCGCCGCCCATCGTCGGCCGCGCCTCGGCCAACGCGGCCGCGCCTAACGTATGTTCGACCACGCGCTGCATGAACGCCGTCGCCCGCGCCTCGTTCACGACCGGCCGGTAGCCGCGGTCGAACTTGAGGGCGTACGCGGCGCCGTGCGCCGTCGTCACGCCCTTCACGATCCGCTCGAGCAGCGCCGGAATCTGCTCCCGCAGTCCGCGGTCGAACGTCCGGATCGTGCCGGCGAGCTCCACCGATCCCGGCAGCACGTTGTACGTCGTCCCGCCCACGATGCGCGTCACCGAGACCACGGCCCGCTCGATCGGATCGACGTTGCGCGACACGATGTGCTGCAGGTTGGTCACCACCTGCGCCGCCACCGCGATCGCATCCACTGTCTCGTGCGGCGCCGCGGCGTGTCCGCCCTGCCCCTGGATCACGAGATCGAACACGTCGGGCGACGCCATGAGCGGACCCGACGCCACGCCGACCTTGCCGAATTCCATCGGCAGCCATAGGTGCGTGCCGATCACCATGTCCACGCCATCCATGACGCCGGCGGCGACCATCTCTTCGGCGCCGCCCGGATACAACTCCTCGGCGTGCTGGAAGAGAAACCGCACCTCGCCGTGCAACCGCTCGCGCAATTGGCCTAACGCAGTGGCGGCGCCTAGCAGCATGGCGGTGTGGCCATCGTGTCCGCACGCGTGCATCACGCCGGGCGCGCGCGACGCATACTCGGCCTCGCTCTTCTCCAGAATCGGCAGCGCGTCCATGTCGGCACGCACCGCCAGGACGGGCCCGTCGTGCATCCCGCGCAGTCTCGCCACGACGCTCGTCTTCGTGGGACGCGACAACTCGAAGCCGCCCATCGCGCGAACCGTGTCGTACACGAACTGCGCAGTCTGCTCCTCGTGATACGAGAGCTCGGGATGCATGTGCAGGTGTCGCCGCCAACCGACCACGGTGTCGCGCAGCCTTGCCGCGTGCTGCGCCGGCGACAGGTTGGACACGGGAAGCGTCGATGTCATCGATGTCTCTCCTCTCGAACGTCGAACGTCATGAGGCGAATGTGACCGTCATCCCACGCCAATGCCAGCCCCGGTCCATCATGCCGCGGCCTGCACGACCTCGAGCGGCGCGGACGGCCGATCCCAAAACAACAGCGCGAGGATCGCCGCCACCATCTGCGACGCGACCACGAGCGCGACACAGCCGGCCCAGCCGGCGCGCTCCCACACGAGCCCCGGCACCACGCCGCCCACGCTGCCGCCCAGATAGTACACCGTCACGTACGCGCCCGACGCGAGCGCGCGGAGCGCCGGCGACGAGGCCACACGCAAGTAGCTCGTGGCCGCGGCCTGACAGATGAAGATGGCGGAGCACGCGATCGCGAGTCCGGCGATCACGAGCGACAACACGCGGCCGAGCGTGAGCAGCGCGCCGAGGGTGCCGGTGGCGAGCGCGCCCACGAGCACGACGCGTGGTCCAAGGCGATCGATGAACCGGCCGGCGATCGGCGTGGCCACGGCACCCACGAGGTAGACGGCGAACACGCCGCTCACGGCCGCTGTGCCTAACGAAAACGGCGGCGCGCTCAAGTAGAACGTCACGTACGTGAACAGCGCCACCAACGTGAACAGCACGTTGAATCCGATCGCGTACGTGGCCACGAGCCGCCGGCCGCGGAGGCCCGCGAGCGGCGCGGCGGGCCCGGCACCCGCGCGCGGCGTGTGGTGGCGCGACGCCGGCAGCCACCGCCACACCGCCGCGGCGCCGGCGAGATTGATCACGCCTAACACGACGAACGCCTCGCGCCACCCGGCGTGCGCCGCGACCAACCCGGTGAGAATCCGCCCGCTCAATCCGCCTAACACAGTCCCCGTCACGAACGCCGCCATGACCGTGCCCACGCGGCCGGGACCGGCTTCCTCGGTCACGTATGCCAGCGCGATCACGTACACACCTGGCGTCGTGGCGCCCTGCAGAAATCGCCAACAGATGAGCGCGCCAAGCCCCGGCGACGTCGCCGCGAGCAGCGTCGGAATCGCCAGCGCGACGATCGCCAACACGATCACGCTTTTCCGCCGCGCCCGGTCGCCCAGCGCACCGACAAACGGCGCCACCATCGCCACCGCGATCGTCGACGCGCTCACCGTCAGACCAGCCTCTGCCTTGGTCGCGTGAAACAACGTCTCGAACAGCGGCAGCACCGGCTGCGTCGCGTACAAATCGAGAAACGTGCAGAATCCCGCGAACGAGATGGCGAGCATGCCGGCGCGATCGAGACCCGGCCGCGTGACACGGGTCATGATGCGTCGCCGTCAGCTCCGCACCGGGCACTGGCGAAAGGCCGATCAGTCCGCGTTATATTCCCCGCACGCACCGGTGACCCTCGCGCGGTGGTGCACCAATGAATGATTTCCACGTGACGCTCGGCCACGCACACCTGAAGGTGCGAGACCTCGAGCGCGCCATCTCGTTCTACACGCAGTTCCTCGGCCTTCGCCTTACGGAACGCGTCGGGAGCCAGTTCGCGTTTCTCTCCGGGGGCACACTCCATCACGATCTCGCGCTGCAAGCGTTGGGCTCCGCGGCGCCGGGCACGCCGCGACACGCAGTCGGCTTGTTCCATCTCGCATTCGAGGTGCCCGACCGACAGACGTTCGCCGCCGCATATCACGCGCTCGATGCGGGCGGCATCCCGGTCGCGGCCGTCGATCACGGCATCAGTTGGGCAATGTACTTCGCCGATCCCGACGGCAACGGCCTCGAGATCTACTGGGACACGCGACACGAGCCGCACGGCGCGCAAACGTGGAACGGGCGGAGCGACCTGCTCAACGCCCAACGGATCGACGGCGTCGCCGCGCCGAGCGGGCCTAACTTGGTCGTGAATCCGTCGCTCACTCGAGATGCCGGAGAAACCGCTCCGGGCTGGCGAGAAACTCGCGCGTGAGCGAGACGTGCTCCAAGCGCTCGTACTGCACGGCGGCCACGGGACTCTCATCGAAGCTGTAGATCCGCGCGCCGGGAAACGCGAGCAGGATCGGCGAGTGTGTGGCCACGATGAACTGGGCCTCCTGCCGCACCATGTCGAGCATCATCGCGAGCAACGCCAGCTGACTCTGCGGTGAGAGCGGCGCCTCGGGCTCGTCGAGCAGGTACAGCCCCGCCGGCACGAACCGCGCTTGAAAGAGTTTGAGAAAACTCTGACCGTGCGAATTCGCGTCGAGATTGACGCCGTACCGCTGCTCCATTTCGGCGAGGGACGTCCGCACCGGACCGGCGGCGAGACCTTTGGCGTACGATGAGCGACCCTCGTACTCGACCTCGATCTCCTGCAGCCGCGCCAGCAACTCCGCACGTTCGCGAGAAAGACGCCGCGTGTAGCCGAAGAAATCTTCGGCGCGCAGAAAGAATCCGCGCGCGGTGCGCTGCGCCCACGAAAGCCGCAGCGCGCGCGCCAGCCGCCGTTGGGCATCGAGCGTCGTGTCGCGGTCCACATCTTCACTGCCCACCGAAGGGAGTCCTGCAGCGGCGGCGATGCCCTCGAGCAACGTCGACTTGCCGGAGCCGTTCTCGCCCACGAAGAAGGTGACCGGCGCCGACATGTCGAGCACCGGCAGCGATCGGATCGCGGGCACGGTGAACGGGAACGTCTCCACCGCGGGCGCATTCGCCGGCGGCGGACGACGCGTGATCGTGAGCAGGTGCGTCACGCGTGCCTAACGATGCGTGCCGGCCCTCCCTCCGCCCTCGCGCCCGCGACGCTGCACGCGCATTGTCGCCTCGTCAATGCGCCCCAAGTATTCCGCCACCGGCTCGTGTCCCTGCCGCTTCGGCAGCACGAACATGGGATCGTCCGGCTCGCGCGCGGTGCCGCTGTCCACGAAGAGATCACCGCCGTGCGCGTCCACCTCGTGCTCGAAACGCTCCACTGCGTCCTCGAGATCGCCGATCTCGCCGTCGCTTTCGGCGCCCGTGACCTGCACGCCGCGCGACTCGAGATGCGCGATGGTTTCCTGCCGCACGCGGAGTCGCTCCTCGCGCCGATGCGGATCGAGCGCTTCTTCGTGTTCCTCGTACGATTCCGGTTGTCTCGCGTCGGCCATGACATCACCTCGTGGGAGGATGGCGTTCCAAAGGACGATGGAGCCAATCGTCTGCGTCCCGCAAGGATTGGTCAGCGTTGCATCTCTTCCGGCGTCAGCTCGAGCTCGTCCACGTAGCACCAGCCCCACTCTTCGCCGGGCTCGAAGCTCCGCATGATCGGGTGGTGCGTCTTGTGGAAGTGCTTGGTGGCGTGCTTGCCCGGCGACTGGTCGCAGCAGCCGACGTGGCCGCACTCGAGACAGAGTCGCAGGTGCACCCACCATCCGTTGGTGGCGAGACATTCTTCGCAACCTTGCGGCGTCTTGGGCTCGACGTCGCGGATCTGATCGAGGTGCGCGCATTGCGAGTGCGAGGCCATGACATCCTCCTCGTGAGTGTGCCGGGTCGCATAGTGGCGGTTCACCCGGCCATGCGACCTCAATGGGAAATGGAGTCGCGCGACTCGCGTTTTGGCAAGGATTGGGCGAGACACGGCACCGGACGCGATGTGACCGGCACCCCGGCGGAGGTTGTCGATCAGGAGTCCCGACGCTCGGCTCGAAGGAGGGATTTGCCCAAGAGCTCGCGCAACAGCACGTCGGCGTCGCGCTCGCCGCGCTCACGAGTGACATCGTATTCGGCACACACGCGATCCACGATCTCGGCGAATGACGTCCCATTCACGATCAAGCTCCAGATGCGGCCGCCCACTTCATTGAGCGTGTAATACTGGCCGCGCTCCACGTCGAGGAGCACCGTCTCGTCACCCTGCGTTGCCGTGTGCACGTGCGGCGCCTGCGCGAGCCGCGCACTGTGGATGTCGGTTGCAGGCGGACTCTTGCGACGCCGGCGCCACATCACTGGGTGCTCCGAGTGAGAGACACCGCAACTCTCGCCTAACGGAAGCCCCGAGGCAGCGTCCCGCCGCGCCACCTGATCACGCGCGGCGAGTCCGTGTTACCGGATGCGCCGCGCCCCCTCGAACAGCGCCGCGAATCGTTCGAGCTGCGCCTGAAACCCGCCGTGGTCGCGCAACGACGTGGGCGTGCATCCGCCGTATCGCGCGAGCAGATTCGCGAGCGCCGCGCCCGATGCGAACCCCAGGTCCGCGGCGACCTGTTTGGGCCTGCGACTCAACACATCGAGCTGCCATGCCGCGCCGAGTGCCACGCCCCACCCGATGATGCGGTGCGCCGCCGGCAGCGACGCCCGCGCCAGACGATTCTCGAGCGTTCGCCGGCCCACGCCCAGCAACGCCGCCGCCCGCGCGACGTGAAGGCGCGACGTCGACGACGCGGCGCAAAGTACGACGAAGGCCTTGAGCGGTCGCGGGACCAACGGTCCAACCCGCTCGAGAATGGCGAGGTCGGCCCGAGCGTCGGCGTCCCCGCCTAACGCTGGTGCCACCGCGACGGCCATGTCCTCCAGCTCGCGAAGACTGAGCCGCGCCGCGACTCGAGTCCCCGCGAACCGCAGCACATCGCTGGCGGCCGCGTCGGCGAGCGATGCACGCAGCACGATGACGGGACCTGCTGCGCGTGCGGCCAGAGCAACGAGGAGCGGCGTCACGCTCATTCCGACGCGGTCGCGCAGCTCGGTCACCACGACGCGCATCTCGGCGGCCGCGACTAACGAACGCAGGGCGTCGACCCGTTCGCAGAGGCGCAGCGGCGTCCGTCGTTCGAGCGCGCGCTGGAGCGCCGTGCGATCAGCCGCGCTCAGAAGCAAGGCCGCAACCACCGCCCTGCACCGATCGGACTACAACGTCGTACAACGAAGGACGGACGAGCTCGCCACGATGGGCTACCTTGGCCCGACGGGTTCCGCGCGATCGCCCGGCGCGCACCGAACGGGGCAGCCCATGTCACGTGCCCAACGAACGCGCCATGCGGCGCCCACAGTGATTTGCGCGGCGCTTGCGTTGGGCGTCGCGTGCGCGAAGTCCCACGACCCTTCGCGGGATCGCACGCTCGTTATCGCGCTCGCGGCCGAACCCACGTTGCTTGCACCGCCTCTCATCGCGGAGACGCAGGGCTTCGTGGTCGCCGATCAGATCCTCGAGCGCCTGGCAGAGCCCGACTCGACGCTCGATGTGAGCGGCGACCGCGCTTACCACCCGCGTCTGGCCGAGGGCTGGTCGTGGGCGCCGGACTCGTTGTCGATCGCGTTTCGCATCGCCGCCGGCGCGCGATGGCACGACGGCCGCCCCGTGACCGCGCGCGATGTGCGTTTCACGTTCGCGCTCTACACCGACACGGCCGTTGCGTCGCCCGCGGCGCCGTTGTTGACGAACATCGACTCGGTGCAGGTGCGCGATGATCGAGTGGCGGTATTCTGGTTTCATCGACGCCACGCTCGGCAATTCTTCGATGCCACCTACCACATGCGCATCTTGCCCGAGCACGTGCTGCGCGCCGTGCCGCCGGCATCCCTGCGTTCCAGCACGTTCGCGCGCGCGCCCACGGGCAGCGGTCCGTTCCGTTTCGCGCGATGGGTGCCCGGACAATTGGTGGAGCTCGCCGCGAACACGGAGTTCCGCCGCGGGCGCGCGCGATTCGATCGCGTGGTGTTCACGCTTGCGCCGGATCCAACTGCCGCGCTCGCGCGGGCGATCACGGGCGACGTGGACGTCGTTCCCGACCTTCATCCCGGCGACGTGCCGGTCGTCGCGCGCTCGGGAACCCTCGCCGCCGTGCGTTGGGCATCGTTGTCGAGCGGACTCGTGATGCTCGACCTGCGCGACCCCGCGCGCCGGGACCATCCGCATCCCGTCTTCGGCGACCGTTCCGTTAGGCAGGCGGTGACGATGGCCATCGACCGGCGGCGCGTCACCGTGGCCGCGTTGGGCGGCGGCGCCGTGCCGGCCGTGGGACCATTGCCGTCCGCACTGATGCGCCGCGCGCCCGCGACGATGCTGCCGTTCGACACCACGACCGCCGCGGCACTTCTCGACTCCAGCGGCTGGCGCGCGGACCAGGCCGGCGGTGCGCGTCATCGCGGATCGACGCCGCTGCGATTCACGCTCCTCGTGCCCTCGACTGGCCTCGCGGCCCAGCGCGTCGCCGTCCTGATGCAGGACGAATTGCGCCGACTCGGCGTCGTTATGCAGATCGAGATCGCCGAGAACGCGGCGCTCGCGGCGCGCCTGAGCGACCATCAATTCGACGCCGCACTCATTGCGTTGGACTGGGACCCGAATCCGCTGAGCGCACGACAGCTCTGGGGCTCCAAGAACGGATCCGAGGAAAACTCCAACTTCAGCGGCTACCACAGCGACGCGTTCGACGCCGCCATGGACAGCGCTGCGTCGGCAACCGATTCGATCGCGAGTCTCGCGACCTCGCAAGCGTGGCGTGCGCTCATTCGGGACGCGCCTGCGATCTGGCTCTATGACCTCCGCCGGGTGGGTGCCGTTCGTGCCTGCGTTCACCCGGCCGGTGTGCGACCCGATGCCTGGTGGGCCTCGCTGTCCGACTGGTCCGTCTCGAACACTTGCTGGGCTGGTTCTCCACGCCCGCCTTGACGAACCGGACTCATGCGACGTGATTGCACGGAGAGTCCTGCTGCGTTCGCCACCGTGCGCATCAGGGCTTTGACCAGCGGCAGGAGTGCTCACGTGCGCATCCCGGACACCACGAGCGCGCTCTCGTCCTCGACATCAACGCATCTCGCGTTCGTCGAGGCGTTGTCCGCGCTATCGTCCGACGCCGATCCCGACTGGACGACGATGTCCGCTGCGCTGCTCACGCTGCGCGTCGTCGACGCATGGGCACAACTCGGCGCCGTGACCGAGGAAGAGTTGGCGCTGCGCGTGGCGACCATCCTACCGGTGGTCGACGCGGTCGACGACGACGAGATGCGCAGCACACTCCGCACGCTCATCGACGCGGTTGGCAATCGCGACGCCGTCGAGACAGTCGAGGCACGACTGTTGGTGTTCGGCCGCACACTCGAGGCGCGCGCGAGATGGGAGCTCGCGTTGGACGTGTACACGTTGCTGCTCGCGCTGCACCGCGGGAGCAGCGTCGGCGCGACCGCGATCCACACTGAGATCGAAGCGAACATCAGAATCGCCGAGTGCCATCGGCATCGCGCGGAGTGGGAGCTCGCCGAATCGGCATTCGCGACTGCCGCGCAAGTGGCGACGAACGCCGGCGATCGCGCGGCCGCGTTGCGCGCCCGGTGCTACGGCGCGTCGGTGACCGCGGAGCGCGGCGATCTGGACGACGCGGACGCGCAGCTGGCCGCGGTCGAGCACGAGGCGGCTGACGTTAGGCGTCTCGATCTGCTTGCGTTGGCCCGGCATGCTCGCGCGCACGTTGCATTTCTGCGAGGCAACGTAGAGGTCGCGGCACGACTCGCGTTCGAAGCGCTCGAGCATTTGCCGGATCCGCGCGAGCGCGATCGTGCACTCGCGGATGTCGCCGCGGCATTCGCCGAGCTCGGCGTCCGCAGCGCGGCGCGCGATGCCCAACTGATCATCTCCGCCACCACGCAGGACTCGTACGTCCGTTGGACATCGCTCATCAATCTCATGGAGCTCGCGGCCGGCGATCGCGTGCGCCCGGCGTTCGAGCAGTACCGCCGCGCGTTGGTCGCCGAGCGCTTGCCACCCAGGCTCGCCGGCTACTTCCACTACTACTCCGCCGGCGGCGCCCACGTCTTCGGCGACGCCGCCTCGGCGCGCGATGAATATCGACGCGCACTCGGCATCGCCACGCGCGCCGGCCTGGGACCGCTCGCTCGCGACGCCGCCGCCGCGCTGCGCGCCCTCGAGGTCGAAGCAGCGCCGCCCGATGCCCCGCCGGCGCGAGATCCCACTCCCGCGACGGCAGGCATCGCCGGTGCGCTCGCACGCATGCGCGAAAGCGTGCTCCGCAACTCCGATCCACACGGCGACGACTAACAATGCGACGCGTACATGCCGTTGAGGCTCAACGCCCGCGCAACGCGCCGCCCCCGATCACGACGTCCGGATGCGGACCGATCGTGATCTGGTCGTCGTGCGATGTCGACCGAGGCGCCGTGGGTGATGTGCACGCGGCAACCAGTGCCGCCGTTAGGACGAGGATGAGTGCGTGACGACGAAGCATGCGACCTCCCGGTGTGAGCTGCGTCGCTCCACCGGCCGGTCTCCAATCGCGGCGCAGCGTCGTGAAGCGACGCCGCCACGTTCGCGCTCACACCTGTCGCCACGTGCGCACGAGCGCGACCTGAAAGTGCACGGATGAGACATCGTCGGCCGAACGCCTCTCGCTCGCTCCGCGATACGTGATCGTCGTCGCGCTCCTCCCCGATCTCCTCCTCGGCCGACTCCGCACAGCACTCGGCGCCGACAGCTCCATCGCCTCCGCAAACAGCGTCGACGAACCCGAAGGCATCGCCGCCCTGCTCCAACGCGGCGACGTCGATCTCATCGTGCTCGACCCCAGCGATCGCCGACTCGAGCACCGCGCACGCTCGCTCGCCGCTCTGCTGACACAATACGTCGCCATTCCCGTCGTGCTGTACACGTCGCTCACCACCACCGGCGTCTCGCGCGCCGCCGAGCTCCTTCGAGACGGCACGCGTCAATTGCTCATAGCCGGCGTCGAGGACCAACCCGGAGCGACACGCGCGCTCGCCGTGCGCCTGACGATGGACGCGCTCGCCCAACGCTTCCTGGCGTCGGTCGAACCGCTGCTCGCCCAACTGCCCCCATCCGTCGTGCGCGGCATCCACGCACTCTTTGCATCGCCACGGCGATTTCGTTCGGTCGAGGACATCGCGCTCGCCTCGACCGTCACGCGCCGGCATCTGGAGCGCGTCACACGACGCGCCGGATTCACGTCGTGTCGCGACGTGCTCATCACCGCGCGCGCGCTCGCCGCGTTCCGGCTCCTGCAGCACGAGCGTCGATCGTTAGGCCAAATCGCCGCACGCCTCGATGCCCATCCGCGCGTGCTCGGCCGCCAGATCCGGACGCTGCTTGGCGTGGGGTCGACGTTCGATCTCGCCGCATGGAGCGAGGACCAGCTGCTCGATGCATGCACGCACGCGCTCTGTCGCCGCGCGCCCCCGACATATCGCGCCGCGCCGCGCACGCGCCGCGCCCGCTCCAGCCGCACGTATGACGACCGATGACAGTGTAATACTGCATCACGCGCGACGCTCCCGTATGTTCGCTCGCCACGATCCCCACTCAGGCGGCAGGCGAGCGAACGGTGTCCAGGACACGAAACCCGAAGAAGAAGGTGGTTCAGGTCCGCGTGACTCCCGCGGAGAAGTTACGCATCGAGCGCGTATCCGCGGCCGAGAATCGCACCGTTAGCAATTGGATCTATGGACTGATCATGCGCGAGCTGGCCACGCGCGAAGAACCGCAGATGCGAGTCGCCGAACCGAAACACCCCACCTAGCACCTCGCCGCCTAACTGAATAGGCGGCGGATCGCGGATACGAAAACGGGAAGGCAACCGGCGCCCCCGCGCCCGTCACCTTCCCTTCGCCCTCGTCCCCGTTCCCCACGGTCGCGCTCCGCGCGACCGCTTCCCCCGCGGCCGCGCCGCGGCCGCGTCCCTGCTTTTAGGCTGCCTTCTTCCCCGACTGCTGCCAGCTCACCTGGTCGTTCAGCCCTTCCATGTACGCCTCGAAATGCGCGGGCGGAAAACCAGTCACGCCGATCTCCAGCATATCACCACGGCCCACCCGCGCCTGCTCGATGATGGCCTCCATCGCTTGCGCAAACGTCGGGCTCGTGACTGCGCCGGCGAGGCGCAGCGTTTCGTCGGGACCGCTGAGCGAAAACTCAAAGCGTGGCATGCGCCCTCCTGGAAGCAAGGTTTCCGTCAGGGCCCGCGTGCCGAGACCCCGTTCCCGGAGCACGTTGGTCGAGACCCATCCTCCCTCCGTCCCTCTCCTCCTGCCTATTCGTACCCCATCATCCTATAAACGATCGGCTGCCAAGAGTCGTTCCGGCACGGCAGCTCCGGAACGGTGGTACGGAATTGCACGCGTCGTGCCCACGCCGACGCGACCGTCATGCCCCGAGCGCATCCAGAAACTCGTTGGCCCAGCGCGCAACGTCGTGCGTCGTTACATGCGCACGAAGCGCGCGCATCCGTTGCGCACGCTCGTTCGGTGGCATCACCAACGCTGTGTGCATCGCTTCGGCGGTCTCGTCTACATCGTATGGATTCACGATCAACGCCTCACTCAGCTCTTCCGCCGCGCCGGCAAACTCGCTCAACACGAGCACGCCGCCGTCGTCCGTTCTCGCGGCCACGAACTCCTTTGCCACGAGATTCATGCCATCCCGCACCGGTGTGACGACCATCACATCCGCTGCGCGGTACAACCCGATCAGCAGCGATCGCGAAATGCCGCGGTGCACGTAGTGGATGGGTGCCCAGGTCGGCACCGCGTACATCCCGTTGATTCGCCCAACAAGGGACTCGACTTCGTCTCGCACCTGCCGGTAGGCGCGCACACCTTCACGCGACGGAACCGCGATTTGCAAGAACCGAATGCGCTCGCGCCACTCCGGATGCTTGACTAACAACTGCTCCACGGCCAACAAGCGTCGCGGAATCCCCTTGCTGTAGTCGAGCCGGTCGATGCCCACCAACAACGGTCCGGTGTCGTTCCGCCGGAGCCGCACGGCTTCGGTGTGCACCGCCTCCGACTCCGCCCGCATGGCGAAATCCTTGGCGTCGATGCCCATCGGAAAGACCCCGACACGCACGCGGCGTCCGCGAAAGTCGAACTCGTTGCCGTGCGCATCCGCGCCTAACAGCCGATGCACCGCTGCCGCGAAATGTCCGCGATGGCGCCGCGTGTGAAACCCGATCAGGTCGGCGCCCAGCATACCCGTCACCAGCCACCGCCGTCGCGCGAGCGCGAAGAAGATTTCCGGCGTCGGAAACGGGATGTGCAGAAAGAACCCGATGCGTGCGTTCGGAATGCGCTCGCGGATCAGCGCCGGGACGCGCAACAGATGATAGTCGTGCACCCAAACGCGATCGCCCGGACGCCAGACGGCAGCCACCGCATCGGCAAACCGCGCGTTCACCCGCTCGTAAACATCCCAGCCCTCGACGCGCAGCGGCAGTTGGTCGAGCCGGTCGTGACACACCGGCCACAGCACGCTGTTCGCGATCCGATCGTAATACGCCGTGACTTCCTCTGGCGAGAGCTCCACGCTCACCAAGCGTCGCGACTCGAGCTGGCGCCGCACCTCGTCGCGCCCCGCCTCGTCCAGCGTGCTCATGTCGCCGGGCCAGCCTAACCAGAGCCCCTTCGACTGCTCGTGCGGCGTCCGCAGTCCCGTCGCCAATCCGCCAACGCTGGCCCGCACCTGTGGGCGCCCGCCCTTTTCCGAAGCGCTCACCGTCACCGGCAAGCGGTTCGACACGATGAGCAATCGCCCACTCACGAGGAGGGCTTTTGCGGACGAGCGTCGCCGGACGCAGTCGCGGTCGCGGCCGGCGCGGCAGGTGGTGATTCCAGGTGCACGGTTTGGGTTGGAAACGCGAAGGACGTGCCCGAGCGCTCCACGACGTCCATGATCCGCAGCAACAATTCCTGACGGATGCGTTGGAACTCGCTCATGTCGGTGGTGAGGACCTGCGCCGCAACCTGGATGTCGAGCGACGACGTGTTGAGCTGGAGAAAGAACACCGCGATCGACTCCGGCGCCACGCGCTTCTCCGCGCGCAACACCGCCTCCGTCCCGGAGAGCACGGCGCGCATTTGGTCGGCCGTCGTGTCGTACACCAGCGCCAGCACGCACGCGAACCGGATCCGGTCCCGCGGGGCGAAGGTCTCGATGCGCGAGTCCGCCACCTTTCCGTTAGGCATGGACACCACGCTGCGCTCGGCGGTGCGCAGCCGGATGGAGCGCAGGCCGATGCTCTCCACGGTGCCGGACACGGTGTCGATCGTCACCGTATCGCCTTCGCGGAACAACCGGTCGGCGCCGATTGCGAACGCGCCGAACAAGTTCTCCAACGTCTTCTGCGCCGCCAGCGCCACGGCCAGCCCGCCAATGCCCAACCCGCCGACGATCGCCGCCACCGGATACCCGAGCGTCGCCAACAACGAGACGATGCCGAACAACGCCACCGCCATCTTCGCCAGCCGCGACACCAGCGTGAGCAAACCGCGCGACGTCCCGTGCATCGCCCAACCCGACACCGACATGATCTGACGCCAGATATCCACCAGCCGCCACAACGCCCAGAAGAGCGCGATCGTGAACGCCGCCCCCACGGCGGTGTCGATGCGGCGCGACGCGTTTGCGTTGAGCGACAGCCAGGGCAACAGCACCAGCACCACCACCAACAGCGCCGCCAACCGGAATGGCCCGCGCAGCTCCGCGCTGATGTTCTCGTCCCAGTGCGTCGTGGTCCGCTTGGCCAGAATGCCCAACGCGCCGCGCGCGAGTCTGCCTAACGCGAGACCCGCCGCCCACGACACCGCGAGCAGGATCAGCAGGCCGACCCACTGCCACCACAGGATGCCTAACGGACCGGTGCCGAGCAGCCAGGGCGGCAGGTGCTCGAGCGTCCACCGATCCGGCAGCTGCTGATACCACTTCGGAATGTTCGCCACCGTGCTCCGCGAGAACACCCACCGCGCTTCGCCGCCCGCCCGCGCCGCGCGCACCATGCGCACCGGATCGGTCCGATCCCGCGCGCCGGGGATGCTGCCGATCTGCTGTACACCCGGCGGAAGTCCAGTGGTCGTGTCGCCGAGCGACGCGCCCGAGATGGCGTCCAAGTCGATGTACACGTATCGGTCCAGCACCAACGCCAATTCGTGCGCGAGCTGTTTGGCTTGACCACGCTCGGCCTCGGGAACGTCGAGATACTGCGACGCGCGCGCGAAGTCGTTCGCATCCGTGTACTCGAGAAACGCCGACAACGATGCGCGCGGCGAATCCTGCGACGTTACGGCGATCTGTTTGCCGGAATCCGGTGCGGTCTTCTTGCCCGCCAACTGTTGCAACAGCTGAGCGGAGCTCGCTTGGGGCGCGATGAGGCCGAGCGCCCACACCGCTCCGGCCAGCATCATCATCCTCTGCGCCCCCGACACACTGCACCCGGCCCGATTCATGATGATCATTGCCAGCACGAGAGGGGAAAGACGGGCATCATATGAAGCAGCTTGCGCACCGTCCAGCGCCGAAGTAGGTAAAAGTTGGGCGCAAGGCGAGAGCAGGGTGCACGCTCCGCGCCTCGCGCACCATTCTGATCGGACGTCTTCGAGCTCGTGCCACCCGCCTTTCCGCAGTCTCCGCGCGACGATCTTCAGCCGCCTGTGCCACCGCCACCCGGCCAGCCCGAGCTGCGGACGCTCGCGCTCGACCACACCGTTCGATGGGTGCCGGTCCACGATGCCGTCCCCGCGCTATCTGCTCCGCTCGGTACCGTAGCCGCAGTCGAGCCGCTGGTCATCCATCAGCAAGTGCTCGCCGGCATCGAGACGTATATGTCGACCTCTCCGGCGTTGGCGTTCGGCATTCTCTACGGCGCCATCTATCGATGTCCGCGCCTCCGAATGGACTACGCCCTCGTCGAAGGGGTCGAGCAAGGTTTCGTGGATGACGCCGACGCGAATCCGGACCTGCGACATGCGCTCGAGGAAGTCATCGTACGCCTCCAAGCCGGCGGTTTGCTAGCGCTCGGATGGTATCGCACCGGTGTGACCGCAGGTCTTCAGATGTCGCCGACGGACACGGCAATGCACGCGACGCTTTTCCCCGAGCCGTGGGCCGTGGCGTTGCTCCACGATGCGTCGACCCCGCGGCCGCAAACCGCGCTCGTCCGCCTCACCAGCCGCCTCCGTCCCTACGCCGTCCCGTTCTACGAGCTCTTGCCTGCGCAGTACAATGGCGAAGGCGATTCGGTGCACAGCGTGATCGACTGGCCGACGTATCGCACCACAGCCGACGTGGTTCGACCGGACTCGAAACCGATTGTGCCTCGCCCGGCTTCGATCGACGCGCCGCAGCAAGCTCCACAGTTCCGCGACATCGAGCGAATCTTCGACGCCCCATCTGAAGAGCCCGCCAAGCGTGCGGATCTTCGCACCCCTCGACGACGCGCGTTCCCGCTGTTCTCTTTGGGCCCGCGGGCGATTCGCGTCTCGTTGGCCGCTCTCGCGATTACTGTCGCCATCGCGGCAGCCTGGTTCGCCACACACTGAACCGGCGCCTGCACCGGCCATCGTGGTGTATGTGTCAGCGTTCGGTCAACGCGCCGCGTAAGGCGGTTGACACGTATCCTGCCCGTCCTGCCCGCTTCCTCGGGAGTGCGCAGGCGCACCCGACACACGTGGAGCGCACGCACTAATGCTTGGTACGCCGGATTCGACACGTTCTTCGCGACGCTTCGGCGCCGCGCGCTCGAGCGCCGCGGTGGCCATCTGCGCCGCCCTCGTCTTTCTCGTCGCGCCTAACGCACGCGCGCAACAAGCTCGCGGCCGGGCCGAACGGGGCGCCGATACCGCGCACGCCGCCACGCCATCGGCACGCTCGTCCCACGACAGCGCGCGCGCCAGCGAAGACTCGATTCGCATTTCGGAGATCGCCACGCGTGCGCCGGTGATCACGCACCACTCGATGCAGCTCAAAGGTGCGACCATCGCCTACACCGCGACCACGGGCATGCTGCCCATCCGAAACGACACGACGGGCGCCGCCGAGGGCTACGTCTTCTACGTCGCCTATACTAAGGATGGGACAACGGATCCCGCCAAGCGGCCGCTGACGTTCGTGTTCAACGGCGGACCCGGATCGTCCACGGTGTGGCTGCACCTCGGCGCGTTCGGCCCGAAGCGCGTGAAGTTGCTCGCCGATGGTGGACCACCCGCTCCGCCGCCGGCGCTCGAGGACAATCCCTATACACTCCTCGACCAAACCGACCTGGTGTTCCTCGATCCGGTCGGCACCGGGTACAGCCGTCCGTCCAAGCCCGCGCTCGGGCCTAACTTCTGGGGCGTCACCGAAGATCTCCGCTCGGTAGCCGAATTCATTCGGCTCTATCTCACGCGCAACGAGCGTTGGCTGTCGCCCAAATTCCTGGCCGGCGAGAGCTACGGCACCACGCGCGCCGCCGGGTTGTCGGGCGTGCTCACCGATCGCGGCATCGCGCTCAACGGCATCGTGCTGATCTCGACGGTCTTGAATTTCGAAACGTTGTCGGATCAACGCGGCAACGATCTGGGCTTCGTCGGATTTCTGCCATCGTACACGGCGATCGCGTGGTTCCACAAGAAGCTGCCGCCCGATCTCCAGCAGGAAAGCGTCGAACAGGTCACGGCTCGCGCCGAGCAGTTCGCCGGGAACGGCTACACGCTGGCGCTCGAGCGCGGTGCGAGCCTAAC
>JANWIK010000073.1 GCA_025449955.1 Gemmatimonadaceae bacterium | reverse complement strand
AGTTCAGTTCGGCGGATGCCTGTTCGGTATGCCTGCACAGCGCCGCCATCCCCCACATCGTCACGTCTGGCGAGGGATACTCACATGGGCCTGATCGACAGGGCGAAGAACATCATCATGCAGCCGAGGCAGGAATGGGCGGTGATCGACACCGAACCGGCTACAGTGGGCGGACTGTACACGGGATACATCATCCCGTTGTCGTTGGTGCCCGTCATCGCGGGCGCGGTCGGGTGGCTCGTCTTCGGCTACAACGTGCCGTTCCTCGGCAAGGTGACGATGCCGATGAGCACGGTGTTAGGCACCGCGGCGGTTCAATTCGTCGGAGGGCTCATCGGGATCTACATCATCGCACTGGTGATCGACGCGCTCGCACCGAGCTTCAGCGGCACCAAGAACTCGATCCAAGCGATGAAAGTGGCGGCGTACTCGTACACCGCGTCCTGGATTTTCGGCATCCTCGCCGTCGTTCCGGGACTCAGGCTCATCGGCGGACTCCTCGGCCTCTACTCGCTCTACCTGCTCTACACTGGCCTGCCGCCGCTCATGAAGTCACCGCCGGACAAAGCCTTTGGGTACACGGCCGTCACCGTCATCGTTGCCATCATCGTATACATCTGCATTGGCCTGCTGATCGGTGCGCTCGGCTTTGGCATGTCGACCGTGGGCGCCGGACTGCCGCATACGCCGTGATAGACCGTTAGGCATGTAGGCCGGGAGACGCGCAAGGCGCGTCTCCCGCCCCACACGTCCAACAGTCGCCGCGTTAGAAACCGAACCGCAGTCCCGCCGACAACGCCCAGTTCTGCGTCACCGGCGCGCGAATGTCCTCGCCCGACACGTCCTGCAAGTTGAACCGGCCAATGTAGTCCTTGGCCATGAAACGCAAGCCGATCGATCGCGAGATCCGCGCATCGATCCCCACGCCGGCGTTCCACGCAAAGTTGGTCGCGCTCGTCGACTGCACGCCCGGACTGCCGTCGTCGAAGTCGAAGTGCATCGCCCCGGCGCCGACCTGGAAGAACGGCTTCACCGACCCGCGCCCGAACGGTCCCGTCGGCACGCTGAACTGCAATCCGCCATCGTATAACCACACGTTCGTGTTCGCCGCGGCGCCCGTCTCCGCCAGCGGCACATCGACCTGCGTGTTCGACCTCGCGTAGCCCAGGTTTCCGTAGAACGAGATGTTCGGCGCGAGCTTGAGCGCCAGCTGCGCTCCCACCACGGCAGCATCGTCGGACGACATCGATGAGCCCGTGCGACGGCTGAAGAAATCGCCGAACGTGAGGTAGCCCACGTACGGCGTGAATTGCACTACTTCATCACTGCTCGATTCGTCGATCACGCGCAGGCCGCGTTGCGCGCTCAGCGGCGCGGCAGCGGCCACGAGCGCGAAGATGGCGGCGGCAGCGCCGGTTCGTATACGCATCGGTTCCTCCAGTGCGAGATGTCATGCGCCCACATCGCGCACTGAAGGCACGCGTCATGCCCGCTGCCGGCTGTCGCGACCTACGCCGTTGATACCGCGTTACTTGCGCACGGCACAGTCCGATAATTTTGTCGCTCGCGTTGTCCTCGGCCTGGGACGGAATTGTCCACTCACCGTGTCGCGTGAGTCGCTGGCCCCACGTTCCAATTGATGATCGCGTTCCAGACGAGCGGGAATTCGTGGTGGTTGAGATAGCGGTGCAGCGGATCGAACGTGAATGCCACCACGTGCCCCTTCCGCACCGGCACGTCGAAGATCGCGCCCTGCCCAACGATCTCGTCCTGCCCGCGCACCATGCCCGACACCACGTACGGCTCCTCGGTGTCGTGCGACTTGGCCTTCGCCGCGGTCGTGTCGTGGTGCGCCGGCGTTGTGTTCGGCTCACCCATGATCGGGCCGCTCTCGTTAGGCGTGGGCAGCTTCGTGCCGTACTGCAGAATCAACATCGCGCTGTCGCGCGGCAGCACCTCGTACAAGGGACCGTTGCCGCGAAACACCGTCGTCGTGTCGGGAAATCCGTAGAGAATCGGCGATGCGCGGCGCGCGCGAACGCGGACCACCGACCCCGGGTGGAACAGCGTGTGCGTCGCGTGCGGCGACAGGGCCGGCGCGATGCCCGACTCGGCCGCGAGGCGAGTCGCCGTCTCGAGCGTGATCAGCTCTCCGCCATCGTCGACGAACGCCCGGAGCGATTGGAGTCCCGCGAAGCCCGGCCCGCCGGTGATGTCGGGACTCGAGAACGGCGTCCCCAAGTTAGGCGTGGCGCTGGTCTTCTCGAACGGCAAGGGCCCGAAATCGCGGTTCACGCCGTTGATCATCCGGTCCAGCGACCCGCCCATGTTGGGCACGAGAATCACGTCGAACCGTTTGCGCAAGTCGCCGCGGCGCAGATCGTCTTTGTCGATCGGCGTGTACGGAATGCCTAACTGATCGAACGTGTACCGCGACCAGCCGGCGTCCTGCGTATCGAACCACGAGTGATACACCGCGATGCGCGGCAGATTCACCGCGTGGTGCGGCACATCGGGCGCCCGATCCGCGCTGACCAGCGGCAGCCCCCATCCCGTGGCGAGCTCGCGCACCGCGTCGGCGCCGGCGTGCTCGATCACCACCGATCCGGCGGGGAAGCTGTCCTGCCCAACGACGAACGCGCGGTCCGCCACCGAGGCCGTGGCCGCGCGATCGCGCGTGCGCAGATGGAAGAGCGCCGGCAACACTTCGCTCTGCGCGCGATACGCCAGCAAGTACACCGGGCCGGCTCCCCGCACCGCGCCCGCGAACGCCACCGTGTCGTGCAGCGCCTGGAGTCCGGTCCAGTGGAACACCGACGTGTCGTTTACCGCGTGCACGTCCACGCCGTACAGCGCGCCTAACGTCCAGGCGATGTCGTCGTAGGGCGGGTACTGCGCCGTGCTCGGATAGCTCTGCGTGCTGAGCAGGTTCACCGCCAGGTCGCGATACGGCTGGTCCAGCCGGATCACGAAATCGCCCGCCGAGTCGCCCGTGGTCCGTTGGGCGATCTCGATATGCTGGCGCTCGAGCTGATTGATCAGGTACGCCACGCGGCGCGGATCGCGCTGCCGCGCGAATCCCGGAATGACGTACGCGTGCGGCGCCTCGCTGCGGCCCCGCGCCAGGCTGTTCACGCCCACCTGGTAGAAGTCGTGCAACATCTTCGCCGCGTTGGTCGCCGCGTACGTGAGCGACGCGAACACGCCCGTCTCTTGATAGTTGATGTTGTCCCGCGAGCTCCAGTACACCTGCTTGGTGGGCGGCCACGACCGATACCACTCGCGCGACGTCACCGGCGCGCCTGCGTACCGCTCGTCCGACAGGTCGCGCAGGTACGTGTCGCCGCCATCGTTGCCGAACGTCTCGAAGAACCGCCCAACGGAGTTGTGATTGTTCGCCACCCACATACCGTAGCCCGGCCACCACCCGTCGAAGAACGCCCACGTCCACACGCCGGGCAATCCGGCCGCGCTCAAGGTGGTGATGTCGTTGTTCGCGAGCACCTGCCACTGGCCAATGATGATCGGGTCGTTGGTCTCGTTGTACGGCCCGGTGCCCGTGGACACGTACAACAACGGCACCGACTCGTGCAGGTCGTGCATGACTAACGGATGCCAGTCGTAATAGATGTTGAAGATCGCCTTGGTGAGCGCCAGCGAAATCTGGAGCCCGTCGCGGTTGTTGTCGTGCAGCGCGTATCGGCCCCAGTACGGCGACGAGCGCGGGAAGCCGTCGTCGAAGGTCGGACGGCCCTTCGTGTAGTGCAGATACCAATCGACCTGCTTGTCGCGCCCATCCGGCTCGCTCACCGGATTGATGATCGTGATCACGTGGTTCCGGATCATCGCGTCGGTCGAGTCGTCGCCTACCGCGAGGCGATACGCGAGCTCCGTTAGCATTTCGGGCGAACCCATCTCCGGCGAATGGAGTCCGCCGTTCAAATAGTAGATCGGTTTCGCCTGGCCGATCACATCGATCGCCGAATCCGGAGGCAGCGTGCGCGGATCGGCGAGCCGTCGCATCAGCGCCTTGTAGTGATCGAGATTGCGCATCGTCTGCTCGTCCGCGATCACAACGAGAACGATCTCCCGTCCCTCCTCGGTGGTCGCGACGCTGTCGACATGCACGCGCGGCGTCGCCTTGGCGAGCGCGCGGAAGTAGGCGTAGATGTCTTTCGAGTGGTGCATCACGCCCGGTGCGCCGGCGATACTCCCGAAATACGTGAGCGGACTGGGCACCGTCTCGCTGGCCGGAAGCGTCGCGACGACCTGCGGCAGGAACCGCGGGTCGGTCGTCGCCTGGCGGACTAACCGGGCGTAACCCGTGTCGTCGGCCGCGCGGCGCGGCGTCGGCTTGCGCGCTTCGGCCGCTTGGGACGCTTGGGCAGCGCGAACTGGACGTTGGTAGCCGGCCACCGGCTGCTGGATGACCGACGCAGCGGTCAAAAGGAGCGTTAGGGAAAGCACGAGATGTGTCTGGGCTGGGGGTTGGGTGCCGAGGTACCAGTGAGTATCACCAAACACACAGTCCATCAACCCCTTCCGCCCCGTCGGCGCCGTTCCCCCAGGGTGTCCGAATCGTCAACTAACGAGGGTTCATCGGTCGGACATGACAGGAGAGGCGGGCCAATGCGAGTATTTTTGACTGGAGCGGCCGGACCGCTCGGACGCGCGCTCACCGAGGTGTTCCGTGAACGCGGAGACGCCGTGGTCGGACAGGTTCGTCGCCGCAGCGGCATCGGTGTGCTGCGGAAGTTGGGCGCCGAGCCCGTGATGAGCGATCTGATGCGCGCGCGGCTGCTCGCCGACGCGATGCAGGGATGCGACCTCGTCGTCCACGTCGCGCAGTTCTTCGACTTCTGGGCGCCGCAGGCCTCGACCTTCCATGCCGTGAACGTGTACGGCGCCGAGAACACGCTCGCGGCTGCGCTCGAAGCGCGCGTCCCGCGCGTCGTGTACGTCTCGTCGTCGCTAACGATCGGTGAGGCGCCCGGATTCTGGGGCACCGAACGCACCGTGCATCGCGGCTACACACACACCGCGTACGAGCGCTCCAAGCTCACCGCGGAGCACGCGGTGCTGCGCTATCGCGCCAAAGGCGTCGACGTCATCGTCGTCAATCCGAGTCTCATCGTCTCGTCCGGTGACTCCGGCTGGTTGGGCCGAATGGTCGCCGATTTCGTGACCGGCAAACGTCGCCGCACCGGTGACGCGCCGATGGGTTGGATCTGGGCGCGTGACGCCGCCACCGGCATCGCGCTCGCTGCCGAGAAGGGACACAGCGGCTCGCGATACATTCTGAACGGCGAGACGATGTCGACACGCGAGTTCATGACGCGCGTGACGAAAGTCGCCGGGAAGGCAGCGCCGGGCATCACGCCCAACTGGCTCGCCACGACGACAGCGACGTTCTCGACCGCTGCGGCATCGCTGTTCGGCGGCCGTCCTCGCATGCCGCTCGATGAAGCACGCTTCGCAACGTCCGGCTTCCGCGTGGATGGCTCGCACGCGTGCGCTGCGCTCGGACTCGAGTACACGCCGATGTCGCGATACTTGCCCGCGATCATCGGCAGCTATCGCGGAAGCGCGAAGCTCCTCGCCGCGTGATGTAACGCCCCGCGCGCGCCGCTGAAAATTCGGCGCGCGCGTGTGCCGCGCGCAGCAACGCATCGCGGCGACTCACTCATCTCACATCCCGACACCGCGTGCAACACCGCGTTGCAGTACGCGAAGCGCGCGTGCGGCAACGCGTGTCACGCATCGACGCACGCGAGCGACACGCCCCGCGCGGGCTGTTACGCGGTGTCTCTGTAAATCTTCCATGATTGAGCTCGCGCGTGTCGACCGCGAGAACGTTGTTGATCGCAAATCCGTCGAGGCCGCATCGTGCAGCTCACACAATCGGAGAACCGACCGCTGTCGCTAGTGCCGCCGCCGTTGCCCGCGGTTCGTGCACTGATTCTGGCCGGCCACGTCGATACGGCTTCGCTCCTCGATGACTTCGTGATTCGCTCCGGTCTCGCGCCCGTCCACGCGCGGGACGACGAGCCGATGGATCAAGCCATCGCGCGCACGCGTCCGCGTGTTGCGATCGTCGACTTCGATCATCCGTGCGCGACGTCGTCGCGCTTGCCGGAGCTGTTGGGCGCGGTGGGCGCGCGCTTGTTGCTGTGCGCGGCATTGCACCGCAACGCCGAAGCACGCGATCGCGCGCTGCGCACGGGCTCGCTGTATTTCCCGCTTCCCATCACCTACCGCGATTTCGACTTGGTGCTCCGCACGGCGCTCTTGCTCTAGCCGGGCGCACGTCGAAGCACACGCGGCCACGCGTGAAACTCCGCAGGTGTGCCACCGTACGTCAGGGCGACTTCGACTCATTGCCCTCCCATGCGATTTGCCATACGCTCGACGCGCCGTCGCCTCACGCGTGCGACCGCGTTCGTGGTCGCGCTCGCCGCTCCGCTCACGGGCCTGTCGGCCCAGTCGAGCTCTCCCACTGACACCACCCGCGCGGCGCCCGACACCGCGACCTACGGAGCATTGCATCTCACCGTGCACGATGTCGGGATCGCCATCGGCAACGCGCGGCACGTGGACGGCATTCGCCTCAACTATCGCGACAGCGGCCGCTACGTCGTGCATGGATTGAACGCCACGGTGTGGACCACCTATCCGCACGCTGACGGATTGGTGCAGGGCATTGCGTTGGGCGTGCCGGTTACACAGGCGCGTGAAATCGACGGACTTGGCGTGGGACTGGGGCTTGGCGCAGATGACAACCTGAGCGGCCTCGCGATGGGCCTCGGCGTGGGCGCGGGCAAGTCGATTCGCGGGATCATGATCGCCGGCTTGGGCGCCGGATCCGGTGGCGACATGGTGGGCATCGCCATCGGTGGACTCGGCGTGGGCGCTGGACGGAACGTGCGCGGTATCCTCATCGGCGGCCTTGGCGTCGGCGCCGGTGAGAGTATGACGGGCGTGAGCATCGCCGGACTCGGGTCGGGCGCGGGCAATCGCGTTCGAGGCTTGAGCGTGGCCGGACTCGGCGTCGGTGCGGGAGAGAGTCTCGAGGGCATATCGGTGGCGGGGATCGGAGTGGGCGCGGGCACCAGCGTTCGCGGCCTGACGTTGGCGGGCATTGGCGTCGGCGCGGGAGACGACGTGGAGGGCATCACGTTCGGCGGACTCGGCGTGGGTGCGGGCAATCGAGTCCGCGGCCTCACGGTGGCCGGCATCGGCGTCGGCGCCGGCTCATTGGTGGAAGGAATCACGATCGCCGGCGTGGGCGTCGGGGCTCCACGCGTGCGCGGACTCGTTGTGAGTCTCACGACGGGCGGCGAAGACGTGAAGGGCGTGTTGCTCGCACCGGCTTTCGTCCACATTCCGCGCGACGGCTCGTTCACCGGATTCTCGGCGAGCGCGTTCAATCAAGTGAAAGGCACGCAGCACGGACTCACGTTGGGCATCTTCAATTTCGCGCACGAATTGCATGGCGTGCAGTTGGGACTTCTCAACTATGCGGGCAACAATCGGGGCATCGCCAAGCTGCTGCCGTTCGTGAACGCGCATCATTGAGAAGGCGCCGTCGTTAAGCTTTCTTCACGAACGTCGAGCTCGTTTGACTCGTCCATCGGGTAACCCAAACGGCCCGAGAGGACCTTCATGACGAACAAGCTCAGACTCGCGCTCGGAACGCTGGCCGTGGCCGGCATTGCTTCGCTGTCCTTCTACGCCGGCAGCGCTTCGGCCGCCGAGAGGCATCCGGCGATCAACGCGGCAGTGGATGCGCTGGTGAAGGCGCGCTTCGACCTCCAGCACGCCGCGCACGATTTCGGCGGGCATCGCGTGAAGGCGATGGAGGCAACCGACGCCGCGATCGAGCAGCTCAAGATCTGTTTGCAGTACGACAAGTAGTCAATCGGGCGCAGGAGCCCGGCGCGTGACCGCGACCGGCCGGGTTCCCACGCCATGCTTCACCGGCTGCCACACTTCCGCCTAACGCAACGCCCGCCGGACCAGCGCCCCACAGGGCTGCCGCCGGCCGCCGCCCCATTCCGTCAGCGTTTTATTCGAGACCCGTCTGGGAACTGTTAGTGCGCCCGGGCGGTCCGCTCGCTCGCCAGGCGTGGTCGAACCGCACATATTGGTGTGATGTTCTCGACGTGCATTTTCTGCCACGCGTCGCTGGGCGCCAACGCGGTGATCGAGCCCTTCCCGGTGGGAAGACGACTCGCGTTCGATCCTGCGCGCGGGCGGTTGTGGGTGGTGTGCACACAATGCGAGCGCTGGAATTTGTCGCCGCTCGACGAGCGGTGGGAAGCGATCGAGGTTTGCGAGCGCAAGTTCCGAGGCACGAAATTGCGCTTCTCGACTGACAACGTCGGCCTCGCGCGCATTGCCGATGGCGTGACGCTGGTGCGCATCGGCGAGCCGCTCCGTCCCGAGCTCGCTGCGTGGCGCTACGGTGATCAGTTCGGTCGCCGACGTCGTCACCGTATCGCACAAGCGGGCGCCGGTGTGACCACGGTTGGCGCCACGTTGGTCGGCGGACCCGCGGTCGGCGTGAGTGTGGGCGGCTTCGCGTGGCTGCTCTCGCAGTGGGGACGCGCGATCGTGTACGGCTCGCCCAAGGCGATCATCGCGCGCATTCCCATTGGTGGCGGCGTCGTGGTGCCCGTGCGCCGCGCGGATCTCGAGCGGCTTGCGGTGCGCGGCGGGACATCGGCCACCGATTGGGCGTTGTGCGTACGCTACTCCAGCTCGCCATCGAACGTGCCGCCCGTCGAGCTCGAGGGCGCGGAAGCGCAGCGGGCCGCGGCCATGCTGCTCCCGGTAGTCAATCGATTCGGCGGCACGCGCGCGCAGATCGCCGAGGCGGTGCAGGTGCTCGAGGACGCCGTCACTCCGTTAGGCGTGTTCGCGCTCACCGTGCGCCAGCAGGACCACGCGCTGGTGATGCGCCTCCCGACGTCGGTGCGTCTCGCGCTCGAGATGGCGGCGCACGAGGAGCGCGAGCGGCGCGCGTTGCAGGGCGAGTTGACCGCGCTCGAGCGCGAATGGCGCGAAGCGGAGGAAATCGCGGCCATCGCCGACAACCTGTTGCTACCGTCGCGTGTCGACGATGTGATCGGCGAGCTGCGCCGGCGTCCGGAGCCCACCGGCACGTGACCGCACGCCCCGCCGACTCCGATCATCGCGCCGCGGTGTTCGCGACATTTCTCGGTTGGACCCTCGACGCATTCGATTTCTTTCTCGTCGTGTTCGCGCTCACGGCGATCGCGGGCGAGTTCGGTCGCAGCGACAAAGCGATTGCGTTGTCGCTGACGCTCACGTTGGCCTTCCGTCCTGTCGGCGCATTCATCTTCGGGTTGATGGCCGACCGGTACGGGCGCCGCATCCCGCTCATGATCGACCTCGTGTTCTTCTCCGTGGTCGAAGTGCTCACCGGGCTCGCGCCTAACTTCACCACCTTCCTGATTCTGCGCGCGTTGTTCGGCATCGGGATGGGCGGCGAATGGGGCGTCGGCGCGTCGTTGGCCATGGAGAAGGCGCCCACGCGGCTGCGCGGCGTGTTGTCCGGCCTCCTGCAGGAGGGATACGCCGTCGGCTACCTCCTCGCGGCCGTCTGCTTCTTCTTCGTGTTCCCGCGCTGGGGATGGCGTCCGATGTTCTTCATCGGCGGACTCCCGGCGCTGCTCGCGCTGTTCGTCCGTGTGCGCGTGAAAGAATCCGAAGTGTGGCAGCGCACCCGCCACGAGACCTGGTCGGGACTCGGCCGCGCCATCGTGTCCAACTGGAAGTTGTTCGCGTACCTCGTGGCGCTGATGTCGATGATGAACTTCGTCTCGCACGGCACGCAGGACATGTATCCGACGTTCCTCCAGCGCGACTGGCACATGTCGCCGCGAGCGCGCGCGTTAGTCACGGGTTTTTCGATGATCGGCGCGATCATCGGCGGGGTCGCATTCGGCATGTGGTCGGACCGTATCGGCAGGCGGCGCGCGATCGTGATTGCGCTCGTGATCGCGGTGTTCGTGATTCCGCTGTGGGCCTTCGCGCCGTCGGCGGCCCTGCTCTGGGTGGGCGCCTTCCTCATGCAGTTCATGGTGCAAGGCGCATGGGGCGTGATCCCGGCGCACATCACCGAGCTCGCCCCGGACTCGGTGCGCGGATTCCTTCCCGGGTTCGCCTACCAGTGCGGCGTGCTGGTGGCGAGCAGCGCCGCCTACATCGAGGCCGCGTTCGCGGCGCACGCGACCTACGCGCAGTCCATGGCGCTCACGGCCCTGCTCGTCTGTCTGTTAGGCGCGGTGGCCGCGGCGGCCGGTCACGAACGCCGTGGTATCGAGTTCGGTCGAACGGGCGCCGCGCCAATCAGTGGATGATGCCGCGCATTGCGGCGCGGCGGAGCGGCTTGGCCAACCGCCAGACCACCGGAATCTTCTCCACCGTGCGGGCTGCGGTCAGGAAGACGTCGCGGCGCTTGGTGAGTCGATAGCTCGCATCGAGCGCGGCCACGATGTCCGGCCGCCCGCGGCCCACGGCTAACGCACGGTTGGACCGGTTGAACCCCTTCGTCACCCAATTGTAGCAGTACATGCGCGCCACGCGGTCCAGGTCGAGCGTTCGCGTGGGGAACGTCGTGCAGCGCTCGAGCGCTCCGACGATCTCGAGCGTCGTCAGGGTGCGGTAGCACTTCTCGCACGCCCCGCAATTCACGTCCGAGAGCGAGCGCCAGCACACGTGCAGGTGGCGCATCGCGAGATCCGACTCGGCGATGGCGCACACTTTGTCCACGCGGTTGTAGGTGCCGCCGTCGTGCACCAAACGACAGCGCTGCGTCGAGAAGAGCGGATCGCTCACCGGGTGCGACCCCCATCCCGCGCTCGAGTACGGATACTCGCGCGCCGATGCCAGCGCGACGGCGCGGAACCGGGGCTCGAGCGCCAGCGCGACGGCCGCCAACGCGGGGCCGTGTCCCAGGCGCGCCCACTCGAGGTCGCGGAACTTCGTTAGGCGAACGTTCGTGCGGATGGCGATGAGCGTCTTGCCCATTTCGTCCGCCACGCGCTCGAGGCTCGCGCGCAGGCGGCCGAACGCCGCGCCATCCGTGAGCGGCACGTCGAACCCGTGAACGATCATCAAGTCGTCGATCACGCCGTACGGATTGCGTGCGCGCTCGCCCTCGCGCCGGAGCAGCGTGAAGAACGAGTCGACGCCGCCGGAGAAGAACGCGCCGAAGCGGCCCGTTGGCTCGTGCGCGCGCGGCGGACCAACCACCGACGCGACGGTGATCGGCACGGGCCGCATCGGCGGGAACCACGCGGTCCACAATCGCGCCACGTCGGACATACCGTCGAGCAACGCGGCGTCCACGGGCGCGTCCACGTGCAAAGGCTCGCCGCGCTGCATCGCCAGCGGCATCACGCACGCCAACCAGGGATTACCGTTAGGCGAGAGCGAATCCGCGTACGCGTCGGGGACCTCGATCCAATACGATTCGCCCGGCACCGCCGGGTCGTCGTACGCGACGCGTGCCTCGAGGCGCGCGTACCCGGTGGTGTCGGGCGACGGCGAGACGCCGACCGCGGTTACACGCACGCGGTCGGCGCCGCCTTCACTTCATACCCGTGTTCCACGCCGTGAACGCCCACACATCCGCCAGCTGCGCGATGCGCTTGTCGGTAGGCATGTAGCCGTGGCTCGTCTTCGTCTCGACGCGAATGAGCACCGGCCGGTTGCATGACTGATCCGCCTGCAGCGCCGCCATGAACTTGTACGAGTGGCTCGGCACCACGCGATCATCGTGGTCCGCGGTCGTCACGATCGTCGCCGGATAGCACGTGCCCTTCTTCACGTTCTGCACCGGCGAATACTTGAGCAGCGTTCGGAATTGCGCCTCGTTGTCGGACGATCCGTACTCCGGCACCCACCCGATGCCCGCGCTGAACTTGTGATAGCGGAGCATGTCCATCACGCCCGCGCCCGGATATGCGGCGGCGAACAGGTCGGGGCGCTGATCTTCCACCGCGCCGACCAACAGACCGCCGTTCGAGTAGCCGTGAATCGCGAGGTGCGCCGACGATGTGTATCGCTCCTTGATCAGGTACTCGGCCGCGGCGATGAAGTCGTCGAAGACGTTTTGCTTCTTGTCGAGCATGCCGGCGTGATGCCACGCCTCGCCGTACTCGCCGCCGCCGCGCAGGTTCGCCACCGCGTAGATGCCTCCGTGCTCGAGCCACACCGCTGTGACGGGGCTGAAGGACGCGGTCGAGCTAATGTCGAAGCCGCCGTACGCGTAGAGGACCGTGGGGTGCGAGCCGTCGAGGGCGATGCCCTTCTTCGCGGTGATGAACATCGGCACGCGCGTGCCATCCTTCGACCGATAGAACACCTGCTTGGTCTCGTACGCGTTCGGGTCGAACGCGACGTGCGGCGGTTGGAACGGCTCGCTGCGTTTGGTCGCGAAGTCGTAGCGGAACACCGTCGCGGGATAGAGGAACGACGCGAACCCGTAGAACAGCTCGGGCGTGTCCATGCGCCCCGACAATCCGCCCACCGTCCCGATGCCTGGCAGCGGCACGGTTCCCTCGCGCGTTCCGTTAGTCCCGTAGATCTCGAGGACGCTCTTCACATCCTCGAGGTATTGCGCGACGATGTGGCCGCCGGCCAAGCGGGCGCCCTCGAGCACGCTCTTCTGCTCCGGCACCACCGTGCGCCAGTGCGCACGTGCCGTGTCGGGGGCGACGATGGCGATGATGCGCCGGTTGGGCGCGTCGTTCGTCGTCTGCAGGAACACCGTATCGCCGACATTGCCTAACGCGGCGTATTCGGCGTCGCCGCCGGATACGATCGGCACCACGGGCGCGGCCAGGTCGGGGTGCGACCCGTCCTTGAGATCCATGTAGAGCAGCTGGTTCCTGGTGTCCGTGCCGTGGACGAGGTTGATGAACACGAACCGGCCGTCCTCCGTGACCGAGGACATGATGTACCAATCGGGCAGGTCGGGGCGCCGATAGATCACCTTGTCCTGGCTGTCGGGCGTGCCCACCGCGTGGTAGTAGACCGCCTGATTGATCGCGGCCGTCGTCAACGCCTGGCCGGCCGTGGGCGCGGGGAAGCGCGAATAGAAGAAGCCTTTGCCGTCTTTGGTCCACTCGATGCCGGAGAACTTCACCCAGTGCACGGTGTCGGGCAGCTCATGACCGTCCTGCAACGAGCGCACGTGCAGCTCTTCGAAATCGGAGCCGCCCTGCGAGAGTCCGTACGCGATGTATTCGCCGGTGGGCGAGACCGCCGAGCCCGCGAGGGCCGTGGAGCCGTCGGGCGAGAGCGTGTTCGGGTCGAGCACCAGGCGCGGCGCGCTGGCCGGCGTGTCCTGCTCGTACAACGGGCTTTGGTTCTGGAGCCCCGAGTTCTTGCTGTAGAACAGGTGGTCCGCCTCGCGGCGGGGGACGCCCACCTTCTCGTAGTTCCAAAGTTCCGTTAGGCGCGCCTTGAACGCATCGCGGAGCGGGACTTTGTCCATGTACGCGGCGGTCACCGCGTTCTCCTCTTCCACCCACTTCGCGACGTCGGGGCTGTTGTCCGCTTCCATCCAGCGGTACGGCGCCGCCACCTTGGTGCCGAAATAGTCATCGACCACGCTGTCGCGGTGCGTCGCCGGGTACTGGATGCGCTCGGGCGCCATCTGCGCCGCGGCGGGGCCGGCGGCCGCGAGCGCGGCGATGCAGATGCCTAACGACAGACCGATGCGGGGGACGGAGCAGCCGGCTCGGCTGCGCCGGGCGGCAAACCGGTAGCGGGACATCCGGACTCTCCCTTGGAGTGACGCGGCGCGCGCGCGGCGCGCCGACCGACTTGGAACGTCAGGAAAGTAGATGCCGGCTACAGCCAGTGCAAACGCGAGGCGAGTCTAGCGCGACACTTGGGGGGCTGGCGAGTCGGTCGGGAGGAGCGCTGCCGGGGCGCGCGTGCCGTGCCCGTCGAACAGCGCATCGATCTGGCCGACAGACACCGGGCGCGCGAACAGATATCCCTGTCCCATCTCGCAGCCCAGCTCGCGCAAGCCGTGCCATTGCTGCTTGAGCTCGATGCCTTCGGCGATCGTCTGCAGCTGCAGCGTGTCGCCTAACGCAATGATCGCGCGCACCAGGGCAGGCTCGGCGCCGGTGGCGCCGATGTCGTCGACGAATGCCTTGTCGATCTTGAGGATGTCGATGGGGAACCGCTGCAGGTAGCCGAGCGACGAGTAGCCGGTGCCGAAGTCGTCGATTGCCAGGCGCACGCCGACGGCTTTGAGCGCGCGCAGCCGCTCGAGAATCGTCTCGTTCTGCTGCATCAACACGCTCTCGGTGATCTCGAGCACCAGATTGTGCGGATCGAGCCCGCTGTCGGCCAGCGCGGCGCGCACGTCGGCCACCACGCCGTCGTACTGGAGCTGGTAACCCGACACGTTCACGGTGAGCGTGAGCGGCGGCCCGGCGGTGCGCTTGGCCTGCCATACCTGCGCCTGGCGGCACGCCTCGCGCAGCACCCACCTGCCTAACGGAACGATGAGGCCCGTCTCCTCGGCGAGCGGGATGAACTGGGCCGGCGTCAGCGTCCCGCGCTCGGGATGCGTCCACCGCACCAGCGCCTCGATGCCCTTCACTTCCCCCGTCTGCAGCTGAACGATGGGCTGGTACAGCAGCACGAATTGGTCGGCGCGGTCGAGCGCGTGGCGCAGCTCGGCCTCGAGGTCGAGCCGCTCGAGCGCCCGGATGTGCATGCCCGGCTCGAACCGCTCCCACCGCGCCTTGCCGCGGCTCTTGGCCACGTACATGGCCATGTCCGCGTTGCGGAGCAGGTCCGACGCGCTGCCTTCGTCCTTTGCCGTCGCGATCCCGATGCTCGCGGTCATGAACACTTCCTTGCCCTCGATGAGGATCGGGTGCCGGACGCTCGCCGCCACCCGCTCCGCCACCTCGGTGGCCGCCTGGTCGTCGGTCGCATCCTCGATGAGCAGCGCGAACTCGTCGCCGCCTAACCGGGAGACCGTGTCCGACGTGCGCACGCAGGTCTGCAGACGCGACGCGACCACCGCCAGCAGGCGGTCGCCCGCGGCGTGGCCCAAGCTGTCGTTGATGGTCTTGAATCCGTCCAGATCCACGAACAACACCGCCAGCATCTGATCGTGCCGCCGGACGAGCGCCAGCGCGTGGCTCACGCGATCCAGGAAGAGCACGCGGTTGGCGAGATTCGTGAGCGGGTCGTGGAACGCCTGGTGGGTGAGCTGCTTCTCGAGCGCCTTGCGCTCGCTGATGTCGCGCGTGTTGAGCACGATGCCGCCCACCGTCGGCTCGGACAGGAGGTTCGTCCCCACCGTCTCGACGCTCAGCAGACGGCCATCGCGATGCCTGACTTTCCATTCGGCCGGCGCCGTGACACCCGGATTCGCGGCCGCGGACACGATGAGGCTCACCGCATCGCGCATGCTGTCGTGGTGCAGGAATTCCGTCACCTTGCGCCCGAGCAGCTCCTCGGGCGGATAGCCGAAAATGCGCGTCACCGACGGACTGAGGAACCGGATCACGGCGTCGACGTCGACGATCGCGATCACGTCCGTCGAGTGTTGCACCAGCGCGCGGAACCGCGCTTCGTTTTCCCGGGCCGCCCGCTCGCCCACCAACCGCGCGTTCTCGCCCACGGCGGCCAGCTGCCTAACCACCAGGAACGCCGTGGTCAGCATCGCGCCGATCGACAGCACGCTCAATGGCGCGGGCCACGCGCGCGCTGCCACCACGAGAATGAGACCGAACAGGAAGGCGCCCGCCACATAGGGGAGCGGACTGAATGGCTGCACCGCTGGCACCGGCGCTTCGACCGGCGCGTCGGTCGCCGGCCACGAGAACCGCGACAGCGACGCGATGAGAATGCAATACGCGCCCAGATACACCACGTCGGTCGACGTGAGGCCGAACCACCCGACGTTCAGGAACTCGAGGTCGTTCGCGAGGTCGGATACCGCGTACGCCGCCACCCCGACGACGAACCACCCGCGCGCGCCGCCGCGGCTGTCCGCCGGCCGGCGCATGAGGAACGTCGTGAGACCCGTCAGCAGCAGGATGTCGCCTAACGGATAGGCGAGGGCGATGGCGCTCGCGAGCGCGCCCAGGTGGTTCGCCTCGGTCGTCGGCCGGACGACGAAGAACCAGATCGCGGTGCCGCCGCCCACCAACACCGCCGCCGCATCGAGCAGGAACTTGCGGTTCTCGTGCTCGCTCCGCCGCGTGAGCGGAAACGAGAGCAGGCCGACGAGCAGGAGCAGATAAAACGGGTAGTAAAAGACGTTGATCCAGCTGACCCCTGGATCGCCGTCCATGATCATCCCGACGTAGAACGAGACGATGTTCCCGGCGAGAACGCAGACGAATGCGTAGGTGATGACGCGCAGCGCGCGTTGCGTGCGCGGGCTGCCCGCGTGCCGCCTCGACGCGCGCCAGGCGAGGAGCGCGGTCGCCGCGTTGAGCGGAAGGAAGACCAGCCGAGCTATGACGTGGGTGGCAAAGTCGTCGCGTGGTCCCGACGCGCGCCAAATGACGTACAGCAGGCAGTACGCGACGGCCAGCACGGGGAGCGCAGTCCCCCAATCCTGCCACCACGAAGGTGCCCGCCGGGCGCGTACGCCCCCCGACAGACGGTGCGATTCCATGAGCAGAAGACGCGGGGCTCGGCGCCACGTTTCATGACACCAGCCCCGCGGGTTTTCGCTCTCGGAAAGGCCATCGTTTGCCGCGCCGAAAAGGCGTCGGCGCTATCGGTCCAGGCCCGATTCGAACGAGCGATCAGCCGGCGGCCGGCATGGCCGGCATGGCCGGCTCCGCGGCCTCTTCACGCCGGCGCTCGCGGCTCAACGGGAAGACCAACGTGAAGGTCGTTCCGGCTCCGTAGGTGCTCGTCACCGAGGCGCGTCCGCCTAAACGGTCGAGCAGCTTGCGGACGATGCTCAGACCGAGACCGGTGCCGCCCACCTCGCGGGTCATCGACTGATCAACCTGGCGGAAATCCTCCCAGATCATCTCCAGATCGGTGCCCTTGATCCCGATGCCGGTGTCGGTGACATCCACGCGTAGCTCGTCGCCGTGCTCGATGCGCACCGTGACGGTGATGCCGCCGCGGGGCGTGAACTTGATCGCGTTGGAGATCAGGTTGAGCAGGATCTGCTTGAACTTCTGGCGGTCGGTTTCGATTTCCCGGCAGTCGTCGGCCACGCTCGCGGCCCACGTTAGGCCGCGCTTCTGCACCATCGGTTCCACCTGCTGGTGGACCTCGGCGATGATGTGGCGCGGATCCACACGCTCGTAGGTGACCGGCATCTTGCCGGCCTCGATGCGCGCCAGGTCGAGCAGGTCGTTGATCAGCGTCAGGAGGTCCTGCGCCGCCGCGCGAATGCGCCGGACGGCGTCGCGCTGCCGGTCGTTGAGCGGCCCGTGGATCTGGTCGATGGTGAGCGACGCGTGGCCCATGATCGCATTGATCGGCGTGCGCAGCTCGTGCGACATGCTGGCCAGAAAATCCGACTTGAGCTTGTTCGCTTTTTCGACTTCCTGCGACTGCCACTTGAGGCGCTCGTTCTGGGCCTCGAGGTCTTTGGTCGCCGCCCTCACGCGCGCCTCGAGCTCGTCGGAGAACGCCTTGAGCTCGCGGTAGAGCCGCTCGTTCTCGACCTGCTTGGTGAGGTCGTGCAGCACCGAGACGATGGCGACCGCTTCGCCGCGGTCGTTGTTGATCTTGCCCGAGACGACTTCCACCGGCAGCAGGGCGCCGTCCTCGGGCCGCACGAGCATCATGCGCTCGTGGCGCGCGCGCTCCGGCGACAGCGCGAATTCTCCGACGAAGGCCGAGAATTTCGTGTCGTTGCCTAACGCAGCCTGCTTGACCCGGTAGTCGTAGGTGTCGGTGGTGCCGCCGACATCGAACAACTGCTCGGCTTTCTCGTTCATGAGCAGGATCTTGGCGCGGTCGTCGGTCACCAGAATCGGATCGGCGACGTTGGCCAGGATCAGGTTCAGCCGGTCGCGCTCCTTGGTGGCCTGCATCTCGGCTTGGCGGCCGCGTTTCACCTGGTGCTCGAGCTCATCGGCGGCGCGCCGCAGGTCGGTCACGTCGCGGAGCACGGAAAGCACGGCGCCGTTTTCGCCGCCCCCGCCTAACCGATGGGAGAGCAGCTCGAACAGCAGCTCGACCCCCTCGAGCGGATCGACGAGCGTGAGCTCACGCGGCGCCGTGCGCATGCCGCCCGTCATCACCGCCCGCGCGAGGCCGGAAGTAAAGAGCAGGTTGTTCAACTCGAGCGCGCGGCGGCGTCCCGGCGAGTCGGAGTCGCGCGCCGCCAGCAGATGTTCGGCGCGCTCGTTCTGCACCAGGATGTTGTTGGCCGCGTCCGTGATCACGACGGGATCCGGGAGCGCGTTGAGCATGAGCGTGAGGCGTCCCGACACTTGCCGCAGGTGATCGTTCTCGCGGCGCGACGCGCCGATGGCTGCGAGGCGGCTCAGCACCGGCCCGCTGAGCGCCGCCAATCGCACCAACCGACTCACCGCCTCCTCGCGCAGATTCGCCGCAGCGAGCACGACCAACCCGGCCGGAGACTGTCCCGGCCGAGTGGTGGTGGCGATAATGTCGGCGCCGTTGGAGCGGAGAACTTCGGTGGCGTGCCGCGGCTGAATCGGCACCGGTGCGCCGCGCACGTAGGTCTGCGGCAGCGGCAGCGCGAGCCAGTCGGCCAGGGGCAGGCGGTTAGGCGGAGTGTCATCGCGGCGCGAGCGCGCCGGCCGCATCGCCAGCGCGGCGACCACCCACGGCTGCGAGAGGTCGCTCAACGGCAACGGTCCGAGCTCATCCTCGGTACCGCCCAATTGACTAACCGAATTGAGCGTCTCCGCGACCGGGTCGATGAACAACAGGAACCCGCGCGGGCTCGAGGCCAGGCGCGCCAGCTCCGTCAGCGCGAACATAGCAGCTGCGGGAAAGTCTGGCGCTTCTACCAGCGTCGGCAGATAGTCGGGCGGGTCCGCGAGGGGCCAGTCCGACGAGCCAGATGGGATCATGTCCTCACACGATGCGGTCCGGCGCGTTGAGCTGTTCGAGGCGCAGGCGGAGCTCGTGGTTTTCACGTTGCACGCGCTCGAGCTCCGTATCGACGAGCGACCCGGCCAACTCGCGCGGGCGCGAGCCGGAAGACGTGAGGCCCACCGCTTCCGAGTACTTGAGGTACGTGTCGATGGACGCGACGACAATGCGCGCTTCGACGGTCACGAGATCGATGCCGACCAGCGAGACCCGGACCCAGGCATCGATGACGATGCCTTTGTCGAGCACGCGGTCGAGAACGTCGATGAGGGAACTGCCACCGGGCGAACGCTCGACAGCCATGGCTAGCTCACTCCGTAGATGAAGGTTCGGCGCCCGCGCGCGGCGGGTGCGGGTTGGCGGAGGGAGGCTGCGCCGGCGCAGCCAGCGTCTCCAGCCGGCGCTCGATGCGCGCCAGACGGCTCTCGAGGGAATCGCCCCCGGTCGCGTACGGCGACGTCACGACTCCCGTTAGGCGTGGATCGTATCGCCACCAATTCAGGCCGATCTGCTCGGCTTTGTCGATGGAACACACCAGGAGCCGGATCTGGATGGTCAACAGCTCCACGTTCGCCAGGTTGATCTTGATGTCGCCGGCGATCACGAGGCCCTTGTCGAGGACGCGGTCCAGGACCTCGACCAGGCCATGACTTTTCGTCGGTGCGATATGCTCGGGCACTCCGCTGTGCTCCAGTGTCGGTGTCCGTTAGGCACGTGCCGTGGTCGCTCGCCCTGCCGCGCTGCATCATCGCAGCCGGCCCAGCGGACCGAGATCGATGTTCAGATCCTCGTCCGTCACGTGAAACGCCGCCTTCAACTCGGTCATCCGATCGTTCAGCCGCATGAGCGACACGCCCAAGCGCTCGACCTGTTCGTCGGACAGCGAGCCGCCGTCCATTCGCCGAATCGCCTGATGCTCAAGGACATTCCGCAACAGTTCGACGACTGTCAAGACGAGTCGCGCCAATCCGCTCTCGATGTGGTCGGGATCCGCCTCGATCCGGTCCGGCAGCGCCCGCGCCACGGCGCGCAACTCGGCCTCGAACGCCTCGATGCTTCCCTCGCTCACCTCGACTCGTGGCGCCGGCACGGCGCCGTTCCCATCACTGCTCATGATCCCGCGGCGCAAAACGTGTACGGTGCCCACGGACCCGACACCATCACTTTCATGCGATGGTCCCGCTCCACCGCCGAGCGCACCACCTCGCGGTGTCGCGCCACTAGATCGCGTGGCACCAGGTGCGCCGCCTCCAACGAACGCGCCCCCGGTGCCACGGTTGCCCATCGCACCTCCCGAACCACCCCCGCTTCCTCCACTGCTCGGGCGACGCCCCTCCGCAAGAATTCGGCCTGGTCTGTAACAGACTGCCGAGTCTGCTGGCGCTCGCGAACCCAGCGCAGGTAGGCACTTCCGGACTCGCGCGGCGCCTGTCCCGGCGCCGCATCGTGTCCCGCGAGAAGGATACGAACGCTCATCTCCACACATCCGCGCACGCGCGCGAGTGATTCGACGAGCGACTCGCGACGTTCGTCGATCCACTGCGCGAGGGCCGCGTCGTCGGCGAGCACTTGGCCGAATCTCGCCGGCACCGGCGTGGCGCGTGCCATCGCGTCGCGCACTACGTCGTCGTGCACACGGGCGCGGGCGACGCTCGGCGACATCGACGCGTTGGGGGTGTCGCTCACCCAGGCCGACACGCCGGCCGCGTCGAGCGCGCGAACCGGCGCCGCGTCCACGCCGCGGCGCGATGCGGCCGGCGGGTCACAGCCCGCTGGGATGATGCAGTACAGGTACGTTGGCATGTGGCGGCGTACGCGTGCGGGCGGCCGCGTGATCGAGCTCGGACTGGATGGCGGTGATGTAGATGCCTAACCCAACGCGGATGAGATCGATGTCGGCCACCGCGATGGTCACGTCGCCGCTGATCACGATGCCCTTGTCGAGCACGTGATTGAGCAGGTCGCCGAGCACGAGGCGGTCATCGCCCAGGAGCTCGAGATCGTCGTCGCTCACGCGTCGTCGCGCACGAAGTGGTACGGCGGCCACGGGCCGCTGAGCTCGACGCGGAATCCGCGCGGCTCGATCGCGCCGGCGAGATCGGCGGCGGCGGTGCGGAAGGCGTCGGTGCGATCGCGGCGCACCAGGAACGCTGCGTCGAGCACGGCGACGCCGGCGGGGCGCGCGCCGGTCGGCGTCGCGGGCAGCGCGTCGCGCACCGCCCGTTCGCCTAACGGAGACAGCGCGTCGAACGCCTCGCGCGCCGTCTCGCCGCTCACGCGGCGGAGCTCGGCGCCCTTGAGCTCGTCGGCCTTGCGCTCGAGCAGGTAGCGCTGGCCCGGCGCCGCGTCGCGCGCCCGTTGGGCGAGATCGGCGAGCGTCGGACTCGTGAGGCCGAGAGCCGCCGTGGCGCGATCATCGAGGCGGAAGAGGCGCACCGTCCACTCCTGCGAGGGCGACACGCGGTCGAGCAGCGCGTCGAGCGACCGCTCTCGCTCGCGCAGCATCGCGCGCAGCGAGTCCGGCGAGGCGAAGAGCGTGAACATCGGGAACGGCACCACGCCGCCGGCGTCGCTCGCCCAACTGAGCACGGCGTCGTGCGCCACGGCGCGCGGACCCACCCAATCGACGTCGGCGATGCGCGTCTCCATCGTGTCCGACGCGTACACCGTCGCGTCGAGCGCCGACACGAGCACGGCCACTGGCTGGCCGGCGTGCGGCTCGAGCATCACCGCCGAGTCATCCAGGCCGCGCGGGGCGTGCGCGATCGGCGCGGTGGGTCGTACGACCCCGTACGCGTAGAGAACGGGGGCGTTCAGCGCTCGTCCTCGTCGCGCTGCACGCGAACGGGACCACCCGAGACACCCATGCCGAATTGTTCGCGCCAATAGCGGACGTCGCGCAGCCGCTGCATCAACTCCTTCTCGCGCTCGAGGTACATCGCGTCGTCGATCTCGCCGCTCTCGAGCGCGAGCTGCAACTCCATCATGTCCTGCTTGATGGGCGTGTCGTCGGTCAGCTCATCGCGCGCCGTGCGCTCCACCATCTCCAGCGACCACTTGATGCCGGCCACCGGTCCGGACACCGGGAACGTGAGGAGCTTCGACAGAAGGCCCATTGTCCGTCAGTCCGCGCGCTCGAGCTTGAGCTTGATGTTCACGAAGTTGTACGGCGGCCAGGGGCCGGTGTACTTGAACGTGAGCAGGCCTTCGTGGCGATGGCTCAATTCGCGCACCTTCTCATCGAACCGCTCGCTCGCCGAGCGCTCGACGAGGAACGCGGCGTTCATGATCATCCGGTCGCCGATCGGTTTGCTGCTGCGGCTGGCCACGGCGACGGGGCGCAGCGATTCGTGCACGTCGGACACGAAGGCATTCCCAGCTTCCTCGAGCGCCGATTCCACGAGCCGGCCTAACTGAACGCGCGCGAAATACGTGGAGCTCTGCGCGTTGTTCTCGATCTCTTCTTTTAGGCGGCCGATCTCCTCGTTGGTCCGCTCGAGCGTCGCCACCACCTGCTCGCGATCCCACAACACCTTGAGACCGAACTCGATCTTGTCCCGCATCTTGTCGAGCACGTCGCTGAACGCCTGGTACGTCGAGCGCAGCAGTTCCGTGACGTCGTCCTCCGAGCGGAACACGGTGCCGAACGACATGGGGATCACGGTGTGTTCGCGCATGACGGTTTCGTTGACGAACTCGTGCGCCAACACGTTCTCGCGCGTCGGATCGTAAATCACGATGGGCGTGTCGCTCACCACCGCGGCCAGATCCATGTGGTGCACCGTGTACACGCGTTTCCCTTCCCCACCCATCCCGATTGCGCCGAACTCGCATGGCGAGTCCGTGCGCACGATGCAGTAGACGTACTTGCCTCCGTCCGGCGGACCCGCAGTCGTGCGCGGGGCAAGTGTCACTTCGTCCATCTCCATACGCCTCCACTATGCGTCGTCGCAGTCCCTTGGCAGCCCGCACGTGAGCCGCGAGGGTTGCCCCAAGCGTGCGCAAGTGAAGGCCCGGAGTCAAGATGCGTACCGACCTGTGGCGGGGCTTGCGACGCCGCCGCATCCTTGTCAGACCATCCCTCCGACCCACTGGTCCACTGATGAGCCGCCCGTACATCCTCGGCGAAACCTCGCTGACCACCGTGCGAGACGCCGCATACGACGTCGCCATTCTTCCGTGGGGTGCGACCGAGGCCCACAATCTCCATTTGCCGTACGCGACCGACGTGATCGAGTCGGAGCGTGTGGCTGCGGAATCGGCGCGTTTCGCCTGGGACCACGGGGCACGCGTTGTCGTGCTGCCCGCCATCCCGTTCGGCGTCAACACCGGACAGCTGGACGTGCCCTTCTGCATCAACATGAACCCGAGCACGCAGGCCGCGCTGCTGGGCGATGTGGTTCGGAGCCTCGCGCCGCACGGCATCCGCAAGCTCGTGATCCTGAACGGCCACGGCGGCAACGACTTCCGGCAGATGATCCGCGAGCTGCAACCGTCGACTCCGATTTTGCTCTGCGCCGTGAACTGGTACGCGAGCGTCGACCCCAAGGCGTACTTCGACGAACCCGGCGATCACGCTGGCGAGCTCGAGACGAGCACGATGATGGCGATCGCGCCCGACCTCGTCGCGCCCCTGTCGAGCGCGGGGCCAGGACGCGCGCGCCGGTTTCGCGTGCGTGCACTGCGCGAGGGGTGGGCGTGGGCGCCCCGCCGGTGGACGGCGGTGACCGACGACACCGGTGTCGGCAACCCCGCCAAGTCCACCGCCGACAAAGGGCGCCGCTTCTTCGATGACGCATGCCGCCAGATCGGCGAATTCCTGATCGAGCTGGCGCAGGCCGACCCGGGAGCCATGTACGAATAGCACACCCCGGACAGTGTTCGGTTCGCGTCAGACCCCTTGTCCACTTAGGTATCTCACGTCATCCTGTAACCATGACGGCGGAGGCCACGTAGTACCAATGAACTGAGCATCGGGGGGTCGATGGCGGGCAGCGATCTGTACACGGGCACCCTGGACGTACTGATTCTCAAGGCGCTCACCTGGGGGCCGAATCATGGCTACGGCGTGGGCAAGTGGATTCGCGATACCACGCGCGACGCGCTCCAGGTGCAAGAGGGCGCGTTGTATCCGGCGCTCCACCGCCTCGAGCGGAAGGCGTTCCTCGCGGAGGAATGGGGCATCTCCGAGACGGGCCGCGAAGCCAAGTACTACACGCTGACGAGCGCGGGCCGGAAGCACCTGCAGGCCGAGGTCCTCCGGTGGACGCGATACACGCTCGCGGTCTCGGCGGCGCTCAGCGCGTCGCCCGCCTAACCGACAACGCCCGTCATGAAACGCGCCTTCCACTTGTCGGCCGGCCGGGGCGGCACGTCGCGCGACGTCGACCACGAGCTGGCCTTTCATCTCGAGATGCGCACCCGCGAGCTGGTTGCGTTAGGCCGGACCGAGGCCGACGCGCGGCGCGAAGCACTGGCCGCGTTCGGCGACGTGGCGGCCGTCCGCGACGCCTGCCTCACCGTGCAGGGCAAACGCACCCGCGAGCGCGCGAGGACCGAATTCATGCACACGCTCTGGCAGGACCTTCGCGTCGCGACCCGCACCCTGCGCCGCGCCCCCGCGTTCACGCTCGCGTCGCTCGTCACGCTTGCGTTAGGCATCGGCGCCACCACGGCCATCTTCAGCGTGATCGATGGCGTCCTCGTGCGGCCGCTGCCCTACGCCAACGGCGACCGCCTCGTCCACATCGACCAACCGGCCAATGCCGGCGCCGTCCCCGACATCGGATTCTCGGCGATGGAGGCGGCCGACTACGAGTCCGGGACGCACGCCTTCGACGCGATGGCCGAATACCACTCCATGGCGTTCACGCTTCTGGGGCGCGACGAGCCGCGGCGCGTCCAGACCGGCGTCGTCTCGGCCGGGTTCTTCAATGTGTTAGGCGTAAAGCCCCTCCTCGGCCGGACCTTCCAGGCCGGCGAAGACCAGCCGGGCGCCGCGCCGGTGATCGTCCTCAGCTACGAGTTCTGGCAGCGCGCGTTGGGCGGCGATCCCCACATCGTCGGCCGCACGTTCACCATGAACGACCGCGTGCACACCGTGATCGGCGTGCTCCCCTTCCTGCCGCAGGATCCCGACCACAACGACATCTACATGCCCATCTCGTCGTGCCCGTTCCGCATGTCCAAGGACATGCTCGACTCGCGCACGGCGCGGATGGTCACGCTCCTGGGACGACTCGAGCCCGGTGTCTCGCTGGCCCGGGCAAGCGCGGACGTCGCCGGGGTGTCGGCGCGACTCCATCACGCGTACCCCGACGCCTACAAGGCGGCCGACCGCATCGGCATCGGGGCCGTGATGTATCGCGACGAGATCACGCGCGGGGCGCGCCCCACGCTGATCGTACTGCTCGCGACGGCGGGATTCGTCTTGCTCATCGCCTGCGCCAACGTCGCCAACTTGACGCTGGCGCGGGAGCTGCGCCGCGAACGCGAGATGGCGCTGCGCGCCGTGTTGGGCGCCGGCCGTGGCCGCATCGCGCGCCAACTCGTCACCGAGAGCACGCTGCTCGCGGTGGCGGGCGGTGTGTTAGGCTTGGGCGTCGCCTACGCGATGCTCGGCGTCCTCGTGTCCTTCACCGCGATGTTCACGCCCCGCGCCGCGGAGATCGCGATGGATGGGCGCGCGCTCGCATTCGCATTCGCGGTGTCCGCGCTCACCGGCGTCGTGCTCGGGCTCATCCCCGCGCTCACGTCGCGCCGTGATCTCGCCTCCGGCCTCAAAGAAGATGGCACGGCGTCCACGTTGGGCGGCGCACGCGTGCGCGTGCGGGGCGCGTTGATCTCGGCCCAGGTGGCGATCGCCTTCATGCTGCTGGTCGGCGCCGGGCTGTTGCTGCGCAGCTTCTTGAATCTGCAGCGCGTCGACCCGGGGTTCGATCCGGCCAACGTCCTAACAGCGCGCGTCGATCTCAATTGGTCGAAGTACGCCAATGGGCCGGCGGTGCGCCACATGGAGGAGACGTTGGTCGACCGGTTGAGCGCGCGCGCGGGCGTGGTCGGCGTCGCCGTCTCGAACGCATCACCCATGAACGATGGCCAGCCTAACAACGCGTCCTTCCGCATCGATGGACGCGCGCTCGGCCAAGGGCAAACGGCGCCGACCATGGATGTGCGCATCGCGTCGCCGGATTACTTCCGCGTGCTCGGCATCGCGCTCGTGCGCGGACGCACGTTCACGGCGACGGACCGTGATACGGCGAACGAGCCCGTCGTCATCAACCAGACCGCCGCGCGACGCTACTGGGGCGGCGCGAATCCGATCGGCGCGCGGCTCTCATTCAACGACGGCAAGAGTTGGTCGCCGGTGGTCGGCATCGTCGGCGACGTGACGCAGTACGGCCCCGCGCAGCAGGAGACGCCGGCGCTCTACGCGCCGTTCGCCATCAGCACGTTCAGCGACATGCGCGTGCTGGTGCGCACGCGCGGCGATCCGGCGTTCGTCTCGAGCGAGCTGCGCGCCATCGTGCACGATCTCGATCCGGCGCAGCCCGTGACCGAGGTGCAAACGCTGGAGCATCTGCGCGGCAACTCGGTGGCCACGCCGCGCATCACGCTCGCGCTCATTGGCGCGTTCGCGCTCGTCGCGCTCATCATCACGGCGGCTGGTCTCGCGGGCGTCATCGCGTTCACGGTGAGCCGGCGCACACGCGAGATCGGGATCCGCGTGGCACTCGGCGCCCAGCCGGCGGGGGTGCGCGCGATGGTGCTCGGACAAGGGATGCGTCTCGTCGCGGCCGGTCTCGTCATCGGCGCGGTGGCGGCACTCGGGCTCACGCGATTGCTCTCCGGATTCTTGTTCCACGTGCGCGCGACGGACCCGCTGACCTTTCTCGCCATGGCAGCCCTCTTCTGCGTGATCGCGGCGTTGGCGTGCCTCGTGCCGGCGCGGCGTGCGACGCGCGTCGACCCGATGATCGCGCTGCGCGACGCGTAGCGCGGGGTACGGGGTTTTTCGGACGTTGCGGCGCCCGCACGTGGGGCGTCGACACCGAAACACCTCCGAGCCCGCCATGCAGATCACGATCCACGATGACACCCGGCTGGTGCTGCACCAGGGACCCTGGGGCCTCCGGGCCTTCGGCGCGATGTTCGCTGCGTTAGGCAGTGTGATCCTCTGGTACATCACGCACGGCCACTTGGGTGAGCACAACGCCTGGGTCGCGGTGGTCGTGGGCGGCATGTTCGCGCTCGCCGGTCTCGCCATGGCGGTCCTCGCCGGAGACGTCCTCTGCACGTTCGATCGCGGCGCGCACACGGCGACCATTCAGCATCGGCGGCTGATCCAGCCCGGCAGCGAGACGTACAACTGGTCCGACATTTCCGACGCCGCGCTCGAGAAGTCGATGATGCAGACGAACCAGAATTCGGCGCCGACGCCCGTCTATCGCCCGGTGTTCCTGATGACCAACGGAACGCGGGTCCCGTGGACCACGATCTCGACCGGCGACCTCAAACGACAGGGCAACTGCGTGGCGGCCGTCCGCGCCTTCACGGGATGGCATGCGTTGGCCGATGGGCCGCGTGCCGCGGACACGGCCGCGATCCAGCGGGCCGCGGCGGGCGTGCGCGTCGCGCGCATGCTCATGTTCCCGTTCCTCGCCATTTTCATCGTCGTCGGCGCGTCGATGTACATCTCGCAGGTGAAACGCTACGTGAGCTGGCAGCCGGTGCGCGCCCGTATCGTGAGCATGGATGTCGCGAGCTCGAGCGGCGACAACGGCACCGTGTATCGCCCGGTGATTTCCTATGCGTACCAGCACGACAGCGAGACGGTGATTGCGACCGGAACCACGATCATCAACATCTCGAGCAGCTACAGTTGGGCAGACAAGATCAGGCAGCGCTACCGGGTGGGCGACAGCGTGACCGCCTACATCAATCCGGTGAGTCCGAGTGAAGGCTACCTGACGCGCGAGCTCTCGTGGTTCCCTCTGGTGTTCGTGGTCGGCCCGTTGGTCATGGGCCTCATCGTCGCGTTCGCCGGCAAGAACGGCCAGCAAGGCCTAACGCTGATCGCCGCCGATCACGTCCCGATCCTCGACGCCGGCGCCACGACCGTCTCGGCGGGAATGAGCGCCCAACCGACGGCCCTCGCTGCCGGCTAACCCGAAAGGCTGGCCCCCGCCCCGGTCCCTCCTCCCCAAGGCGGCGCCAGCCGCCGCTTCCCCCAGCGCCAGCGCTTCCCCGAGAGTTCGGCCTTCAGCGCCAAACTCCAGTGATGCCGTTCTTGCCGCACGCATTGGCGATGCACGGCAACCCGTAAATCTGCTCCACCGTCCGCAGCACGTCGTCATGATCGATGTGCTGTGCGTAGCGGCCCGGCTTGATCATCGGCCCGATCAACAGCGTGGCGATGTGGTTCGTCCCCTCCGCGTCGGGCGCCGCTTCATCCCACGTAATGATCAACAACCCGTCGTGCGCCGCATTCCATTTCATGATCGCGGGAAGATTGTGCTTCATCCACGTGTCGCCCACCGTGGTGCTGCAATCGTGCATGTCGTTGCACATGTTGGGCACGACCATCGCGAGCGACGCCGGCGCCCATTTGTACGGCACGTTGAGCGCCGCCGGCACGTTCGTGAAATCCGCCCACGGGTTGTGCTTCCTTCGATAGAGCCCCTTGCTCCCCTCGCACGCCGAGGACCCTGCGTTAGGCAACGATTCGGCGTAGCCGCGGAAGGTGAGGTGCGCGGCCAGGAGCTGCGTCGCGATGTTGGGCGCGTTCGACGTGACCGGACATTCGTCGCCCGTCACGCCCTGCACGTTGCCCGAGAACAGCTCGACATAGTTGGGCTCGCTCGGGTGCGCCGTGGCGTGGCTGTTGGTCATCACGGCCGCCTGGGGTACCAGGGCCGCATTGAGGTATGGTGCGTCCTTCGAGTCGACGATGTTCGAGAAATCTCGATTCTCGAAGATCACGATCGTGACCGCCTTGGCGTGCGGCGCGCCCGGGGCGGCAGGCTTCGCCGCCTGGCCTCGGGCCGAACCAACGGCGGCCGCCATCGCCGCGACACTCGCCAGAAGCGCACGATGGATTGGGGACAAATGCAACCTCATGATCCGTCTCTCGCGGGTGAAAGGTGTCGCGGCCAAGCGCCGCATGTAATGAGCATGACAGGTTCGACCGGATATCATATACGCGTGCACGCGCTCCCGACATGAATCACAAGGCCCTCCTGGGCTCGGCGCTCCAGGCGCTGCTTCGCAACCCAATGCGCAGTTTACTCACGATCCTCGGCATCACGATCGGGATCGCCGCGGTGATCTGCGTCGTGGCGATCGGGAAGGCGGGGCAGACGCGCGTCCAGGAGCAAATGAACAACTTGGGCGACAACCTCGTGTGGGTCGAGGCGGGCGGCCGCGCGGTGAATGGCGTCCGCACCGGAACGCACGGCGTGCCATCGCTCACCGTCGCCGATGCGCAGGCCATCGCGCACCAGGTGCCGCTGATCACGCGCGTATCGCCTAACGTGGACGGATCGATTCAAGTGGTATACGGCAATCAGAATTGGTACACGCATTTTCGCGGCGTCGCCCCGTCGTTCTTCGACATCAAACGATGGCCCACGGCGAGCGGCGCGATCTTCACCAACGACGACGTGGATCGTTCAGCCGACGTGTGCGTGATCGGCCGAACAGTGCGCGACCAGCTCTTCGGCGCGGAGGACCCGTTGTCGAAGGTGGTGCGCGTCAACGGGCTGCCGTGCCGAGTGGTTGCGACGCTCCAACCCAAGGGCCTGTCGGCGTCGGGGCAGGACCAGGATGATCTCATCGTCCTGCCGTACACGACGGTGATGAAAAAGATCAGCGGCAACGATTGGCTCGACGACATTCTCTGCTCCGCCGTGTCGCAGACCGCGGTGCGCCTGGCCGGCGATCAGGCGGCCGCGGTGTTGCGCGACCGCCATCACCTGCGCGGCGACGAAGAGGATGACTTCAACATCCGTCATCCCGAGGATGTCATCCAGGCGCAAATGGAAGCGAGCCACACCATGACCATGCTGCTGGTCGCGATCGCGTCGATCTCGCTGCTCGTGGGCGGCATCGGCATCATGAACGTGATGCTCGTGTCGGTGACGGAACGGACGCGCGAGATCGGCGTCCGCGTGGCGGTCGGTGCCACCGACGATGCCATCCAACTCCAGTTTCTGGGCGAATCCGTAATGCTGAGTCTCGTGGGCGGCGGCGCCGGCGTCGTGTTGGGCATCGTCGCATCGTTCACCGTTGGGCAGGCGTTAGGCTGGCCCATGCAACTGTCGGCCGAGGGAATCGTGCTGGCCGCGCTGTTCTCCGCTGCCGTTGGCGTGTTCTTCGGATACTATCCGGCGCGCAAGGCGTCGCGGCTCGACCCGATCGAGGCGCTGCGCTATGAGTGAGCCGATGGGGTCCATGCCGCCCGCGACGCCGTGGTGGCGCCGGCGCTCGGCCATTGCGTTAGGCGTCGTGCTGGCGATCTGCATCGCCGCCGGGATCGGACTGCGCGGCGGACCCAAGCTCCAGTATTTCACCGCCGACGTGACGCGCGGCGACATCCGCGACGTCGTCGACGTCACGGGGACGCTCAACGCGCTGCGCACGGTGCAAGTGGGATCCCAAGTCTCGGGCACCATCGCCAAACTGTACGTCGATTTCAATTCGCGCGTGCACGAAGGCGACCTCGTCGCCGAGATCGACCCGCGACTCCTGCAGGGCGCGCTGCTCCAGGCGAACGCCGATCTCGCCAACGCGCGCGCCGGCGTGATCGCGGCGCGGGCCACGGTCGACAAGCTGCGCGCATCGCTCGTCCAGACCAAAGCCGACTACGATCGTGCGGTGCAGCTCGCACAGGGCGGCGCGATGACGCAGTCCGAGCTCGACCTGGCAACCGCGAACTACAGCGGCGCGAAGGCATCGGTCGATGCATCGGTCGCGAACGTCGCGCAGGCGGAAGCGGCGGTGAGCCAGAAGGAAGCGGCGGTCACGCTCGCGCAGACCAATCTGTCGTACACGGTCATCCGATCGCCGATCAACGGCGTCGTCGTGTCGCGCAACGTGGACGTTGGGCAGACGGTCGCGGCGTCCCTCCAAGCGCCGACGATCTTCACGATCGCCCAGGACCTGTCCCAGATGCAGGTCTACGCCAAAATGGATGAGTCGGATGTTGGCCGCATCAAAGTTGGGCAGCGCGTCATATTCCAGGTGGATGCGTTCCCGAAGGATACATTCCCGGGCGAGCTGGAGCAGATGCGCATGAACGCGACCACGGTGCAGAACGTGGTCACGTACGATGCGATCATCAACTGCGCCAATCCGGACGGCAAGCTGTTCCCCGGCATGACCGCATACGTGACCATTCCGGTCGCCAGCGCGCACGACGTGATCCGCGTGCCTAACGGAGCGTTGCGGTACCGGCCGCCGTTGTCGCCGTCGGAGATCCGGTCGCTGTACGCGAAATCCGGCATCGCGCCCGACAGCGCGCCGGGACCGGCCGCCCCGGGCGGCGACGAGGCGCGGCACCCGATCGCCGCGGACGCGCACGCCACCCCGACGCGTCGAGATCGCGCCGCTACCGCCGTGGTATGGAAACGTCTCCCCGATGGGTCGATCGCGCCCGTCGAGGTCGCGCTCGGCATCACCGACCACGCGCTCACGGAAGTGACGTCGGTGCTGGCGGGATCGCTGACTCCCGGCGACGTCGTGATCACCGGATCGCTCGCCGCGAGCACGCCGCCGACGCCGGGCGCGCCATCCGTTAGGCGCTGAGCGCGGTGGCCATCCCGACCGCGCGCGTCGATGGGGCGGCGGCCGTCCTCAGCGTGCTCGACGTGCACAAGTACTACAGCTTGGGCGAGACGCGCGTCCATGCGCTGCGCGGCGTCAGCCTCGATGTCGAGCGGGGCGGATTCGTCGCTGTCATGGGTGCGAGCGGGAGCGGCAAGTCCACGCTCATGAACATCCTCGGATGTCTCGACCGCCCGAGCAGCGGACAGTATCTGCTGGACGGCACCGACGTCTCACAGCTCGACAAACGCGCCCTGGCCGCGATCCGGAATCACCGCCTCGGCTTCGTGTTCCAGGGATTCAATCTGCTCGCGCGCACCACGGCGCTCGAGAACATCCTGCTCCCCACGCTCTACACGAAAATCGATGCGCCCGAGCGCGCGCGACGCGCCGCCGCGGCGCTCTCGCTCGTGGGTCTCGAGAACCGCGCCGACCACTTTCCGTCGCAGATGTCGGGCGGCCAGCAGCAGCGCGTGGCCATCGCGCGGGCACTGGTCAACCAACCCGCGGTCCTCCTGGCCGACGAGCCCACCGGCAATCTCGACAGCCGGACGTCGGTCGAGATCATGCAGGTGTTCCAGGAGCTGAACGACGGCGGCCTAACGGTCGTGATGGTGACGCACGAGCCCGACATCGCCCAGTTCGCGAAGCGCACGATCGTATTTCGCGATGGCCGCATCCGCACCGACACGCCGGTGGAAGACCGGCCGCGGGCGCGCGCCATGCTGGCGACGATGCCGGCGCTGGACGATTGACGCCTAACGAACGGCGGAGCCGTCGGCCGCGTGGCCGCGAGTGCGCTCCTCGTGCATGCGCCGATACAGGCGCTCCATCGCTCGCGCGAGGCGGTCGCCGTTGCACGCATCCGATGCACGCACACGCTCGCGCATCGCGCGGCGAGCCTGCGCCACCTGATCGGGCGCCGCCGCGAGCGCGAGGGCCAACGCCACGTATCCATCGCGATCGGCAGCGACGAATTCCGACAGCCCCGCCGCACGCAGGATGGATTCGCTCGTCCGCGATGCCCACCGGTCACCGTGAAACGTGACCACCGGCACGCCCTGCCAGATCGCTTCCATGGTGGTGGTGCCGCCACTGTACGGAAACGTGTCGAGCGCCACGTCGATCGCATCGTATGTCCCGATGAACTCGCGATGATCCGCGGGGCCGAGTATCCGCACGCGATCGCGCGCGACGCCGTTGGCGGCAAGGGCGTCGTGCACGTAGCGACGGACGCCCGCCGATGCGAGCGCCGCATTGCGCAGTATCAAAGTGCTGCCCTGCGCGCGCTGGAGGATGCGGCCCCACGTTTCCATCACCGCCGGCGTGATCTTGTACTGTGACGCGAGGCACCCGAACGTGATGGCGCCGGATGTGGCGCACGGTGCCGGCGCCACGTCGGGCGCGGCCGACCACGGCGTGAAGGTGAGATAGCTCCCGTCCACCCGAACCACACGCTCGCAATAGAACCGTTCCTCGTTAGGCGACACCACGGCGCCGTCGCCCACGACGTAGTCGAAGCACGGCATGCCGCTCGTCGCGTACATATTGAACCACGACGCCACGACCGGCGCGGGCCGCCACTGGTAGAGCGGGAGCCGAGCGGGTCTGCTGTACGCGTTGAGGTCGACGAGCACGTCGATCGCGCAGCGCTCGATCACCGCCGCGGCTTCTTCGTTAGACATCTGGGCGATCGAATGGATGCCGTCGCCGGAATGGGCGCGATAGTCGTCTCCGCCCGTCCATCCCGGACTGTCGGCGAACAGATGGACCTCCACGGCGCGCCGGTCGTGCGCGTTGATGAGCGCCCACACGGGCTTCATCCAGTTCGGACGGTGGAAAAACGACGACACGTACCCCACGCGCAGCGCGTCGTTAGGCGCGCGCGCGCGCGGCGCGGGGCCGGGTCGGAGCGGCGGCAGAAACTCCTGCGCCCACGCGCGCCGCGCCGCGAGCACGGCCCCGTGATCGGCCGCGTCGCTCCCGGGAATCACCACCGCCATCATCGCGCGCGGCAATCCCGGGTGGGGCCCGAGCGTGGCGGCCTCGAAGCAGCGCACCGCATCGTCGACACGACCCAGCTCGAACAGCGCGCGGCCCAGGTTGTGTTGGGCTTCGCGCCAGTCGGGCGCCGCCTCCAACGCACGCTCGAAGCTCCCCGCCGCCGCCGCGAATTCGCCGCGCTCGGTCTCGCCGCAGCCGGTGGCGTACCAGGCCCGCGCGCGCGCGGTCCCCGCCTCCGCGCCGCTCATTCGCCTAACGGAACGACCTGGCCGCCCTTCATCACGAATCGCACGTGGTCGAGCGCATGGATGTCCCGCGTCGGATCACCCTCCACCGCCACCAGATCGGCGAGCAGACCGGGCGCGATACTCCCGCGATCCGCAAGATGAAACACCCGCGCGTCGACGACCGTCGCCGCCTGCAACGCCGCCGCCGGCGTCATCCCGTACTCCACGAGCAGCTCGATCTCGCGCGCGTTGTCGCCGTGCGGATACGCGCCCACGTCGCTGCCGTTGCATATCGTCACGCCGGCAGCCAACGCATCGCGAAAGGTCCTGTGCTTGAGCGCCACCGCAGGCGGCACCGGGTCGATGCCCTTCCGCCACCCATTCCGGATGAAACCCACCTCGGTACCGGAAAGCGTCGGACACAACGGAATCCCGCGCTCGGCCATCATCTTGAACACCTCGGGCGTTACCGAGTCGCCATGCTCGATGGTCGTGACACCGGCGAGCACCGCGCGCCGCACACCCTCGTTGCCGCGCGCGTGCGCAGACACGTAGCGACCCGAGCTCCGCGCCACCTCGACCGCAGCCTTGAGCTCGTCGAGCGTAAACGTCGGCTCCGTTTCCCCGTTGGGGCCCCACTCGTGATCCGCGTACAACTTGATCCAATCGGCGCCATGCTTGATCTGGTTCCGCACAGCGTGCGTGATCCCCTCGATCCCATCCGCCTCCTCGGCCCCCTGCGGCACATCATACCTCGGATCAAATCCACTCGGCCCGTATGATCCTGTTGCCACTATGGCCCGCGTGACGACGAGCAAGCGCGGACCGGGCACGATGCCTTGGTCGATTGCTTCCTTGAGACCCGCATCCGCGTAGCCGGCGCCCTCGGTGCCCAGGTCCCGTTCCGTCGTGAATCCCGCCTGGAGCGTGCGACGCGCGGCCACGGTCGCGCGGGCGACGCGCAGCGCCAGCGGCTCCTTGAGCACCTGATCAGACCACGACGTCTCGGCGTACGGATGCAGAAAGAGGTGCGAGTGCCCCTCGATCAGACCGGGAAGCAGCGTTGCGTTGGGCAGATCGATCACACGCGCGCCGGACGGCGCACCGATCGACGCCCGCGGCCCAACGGACGCGATCCGATCGCCGCGGACGAGCACCGCCCACCCCGCGTGGGTGACTCCCGCCGGCGCGTCGAACACCCGCGCCGGAACCAACAGCACCACGCCCGTATCGTGCGGCGCCGCCTGCGCAACTGCGTCGGCGACGTGACACGCGGCGATCGTGCACGCCGCCAAAGCCCAACGGATTGTCGATGCCATGTCGATTCGCTCGCTCCCCGAGTAAGGCCGACCGACGGGTCGTCTTGACACCCCACCTGGACGCCGCCGAAGTTATCATTCTACTTGTCCGGACATATGACGGCGAGCCGCGCATGATCGAAATCCGCAACGTGTCGAAATCGTACGGGGACTTTCGCGTCCTCGACGGGTGCACGGCGACCGTCGCGGCTGGTTCCGTGGTCGTCCTCTGCGGCCCATCCGGCTCGGGCAAGAGCACGCTCATCCGGTGCATCAACAGCTTGGAGACCATCGACGACGGCGACATTCTCGTCGACGGCACGTCCATTCGCGCGCCGGGCACCAACCTTTCGGCGCTGCGCGCGCGGATCGGCATGGTGTTCCAGAGCTTCGAGCTCTTCCCGCACCGCACCGCGCTCGAGAACTTGAATCTCGCGCAGATCCACGTCCTCAAGCGCACTCCCGACGCGGCCACCGAACGCTCGATGGCCCTGCTCGAGCGCGTTGGGCTCGCCGATCAGGCGAACAAGTTTCCGGCGACCCTGTCGGGCGGACAGCAACAGCGCGTCGCGATTGCGCGCGCGCTCGCCATGGACCCCGTCGCGATGCTGTTCGACGAGCCCACGTCCGCGCTCGATCCCGAGATGATTTGCGAAGTGCTGGACGTGATGGGAAGTTTGGCCGAACAGGGGATGACGATGATGATCGTGACGCACGAGATGGCGTTCGCGCGCCGCGTCGCCGATCGCGTGTTGTTCATGGAGCGTGGTCGCATCCTCGAGGATCGCGACACCGCGTCGTTCTTCACCGAACCGCACACGGCGCGCGCGCGCGATTTTCTGTCCAAGATCCTGCAGCACGACATCGCCCAAGCCTAACGTGAGCGCCACGGCATGACCGTCCGCCTGCAGCAGGGCCGAGCGTCCGATGGAACGGCCGACGCGCCGCGCTATCAGCAGATTGCCGACGAGCTGATCGCCAAGATCGGCGCCGGTACGTATCCGGTGGGCGGACTCCTGCCCACCGAGATGGAGCTGTGCGCGCAATACAGCATCAGCCGGTCCACGGTGCGCGAAGCGCTGCGCCGGCTTCGCGATGCCGGCCTCATCTCGCGCCACCGGCGCACCGGCACCAAGGTCATCGCCCAACTCCCGCCGGCGCTCTACCGCCAGCCCACGAACTCGATCGGCGATCTGCTGCAATACGCCGACGAGACGCGCATCCAGATCCTGTCCGAAAAGCGCGTCATCTGCGATGCCCAACTGGCGGGGATGCTCGAGTGTCGCGAGGGCCACGCCTGGCTCAGGCTCAACAGCCTGCGCACCGTGCCTAACGATCCGCGCCCCATCTGCATGACCACCGCGTACGTCGACGCAGGCCTGCCCGACATCGACAAACACCTCGAGACGGTGTCCGGCCCCATCTCGGCGATGCTCGAGCGCACGTACGGCATCCGCATCGCGCGCATCGAGCAGAGCATTCAGGCCATTCGCCTCGGCAAGCGCCAGGCGTCGCTGCTCCGGGCCGACGCCGGTGGTCCGGCCCTGCGCGCCGTCCGCCGCTACTATCGCGAGGACGGCACGCTCATCGAGCTCTCCAGCGCCATCCATCCGGGCGACCGCTTCACGTACGTCACCAGTCTCGTGCGCGAATAGCGCACGCGCGCTCGAGCCGCGAATGCTCGGGCACGCCATGCACCCGTCGGCACATCTTCTGCGCTATAGCACCGGTACCTACCCTATGTTGCGGAGAGGTACCCGCGTCGCATGCGCATTGCCCTGTTGTCCACGCCGTTCATCCCCGTCCCACCACCTCGATACGGCGGCACGGAGCTCGTAGTCGCGGAGTTGGCGGAAGGGCTCGCTGAGGTCGGACACCATGTGACGCTGTTCGCGACGGGAGACTCCAGCGCCGGTGTCGAGCGTCGCGCGCTGTACGCGCACGCGCAGTGGCCGCCGCAAACATTGCCCGAGATCAACCACATCTCGTGGGCGTTGCGCGAGGTCGCAGCTGGCACGTTCGACGTCGTGCATGCGAACTCCGCGAGTGCCCTCGCGTATTGGCGCGCCACACAATGGCCGCCGCTCGTCTACACACTCCATCACGTGCGCGATGAAGAGTTGTCGAGCTTCTATCGATTCTTCCCCGACGCCTGGTACGTTGCCATATCGCACGACCAGGCACGCCGCGAAATCCCGTTGCCGCATCTCGAGGTGATTCATCACGGCCTCGACGCCGCCAAGTATCAGTGGACGGAATCGCCGTGCGCGTACGTGTGCTTCGTCGGCCGATTCACCACCGTGAAAGGACCGCACGTCGCAATCGACGTGGCCGCCGAAGCCGGCGTGCCGATTCGCGTCGCTGGCGAGGTGCATTCGGTCGACGCGGACTTCGGGAGCCGCGAGATGTCGCACCGGTTGGCCGCGGACCACGTCACGATGCTCGGCAGCATCGGCATGGACGAAAAGGTGCCGCTGCTCCGCGACGCGCGTGCGCTGCTCGCTCCGATCACGTGGGATGAACCCTTCGGATTGGCGTTGATCGAAGCCATGTTGAGTGGATGCCCCGTGATCGCGTATCCGCGCGGCAGTGTGCCGGAGTTGGTGGAGAACGGCGTTACTGGTTTCGTGGTGCGCGACGCAATCGAGATGCGCGAGATCGTGCAACGCGGCAGCGTGCTCGATCAGTTCGATCGCGAGCGATGTCGCGCGCGGGCCGTGGAGCGCTTCGGACGCGATCGGATGGTGCGCGACTACGAGCAGCTCTACACGCGCGCGGCGGCAAAAGGACGGACGGGCAGTCACCCGGTGCGGGCCGCGCGATCCCTCAGATCACGTCTCCTTCCGAATCATCATGACGGTTGACGCCAAGACGCAGCTCACTCCGATCTCCATGCAAGACGCCGTGGGTTACACGGCCATCGACTGCCGGCACGGGACGACGCTCCACGACAGCATGGTGCTCAAACACGAGCAGCTTTTCCTGCTGCTCGACGAACAGGGCAACATCGATCCGCCCGGACATTGCGGCTTGGGATTGTTCTATGACGACACGCGCATGTTGAGCCACTACGTGCTCAACGTGGCCGGCGGCACTCCCACGGAATTGTCGTCGCAGGTGATCCGTACCTACTCGGCGCAGATCGACTTGGCGATCGACGACCAGACGTTCGGCGGCGACGCGTGGAGCGTCTCGAACGCGGTTCACGTTAGGCGCGAGATCCTGCTCGACAATCAGCTCACCGAGCGGGCGACGTTCACGAACTTTCTCTCGGCGCCCATCGACTTTTGGGCGGCACTTTCGGTGGGCAACGACTTCGCCGACATCTTCGAGGTCCGCGGCTGGAAGCGCAGCGAGCGGGGCACGTTCTTCGAACCGGAGGTCGGCGAGCGGTCGATCGGCTTCGCCTATCGCGGCCGGGACGGGCGTCTCATCCGCACCATCGTGACGTTCGACGTGAAGCCGGACGACTTGGACGCCGAGGGCGCGCGCTGGCGGTTTCGACTCGAGCCGAATCGCCCGCATGTTCTCGAGTGGCACGTGATCCCGGATCCGCCGCCGGAGATCGGCGTGTACGACACGAGCGCACGCCGTGAGAGGCACCACGGGTTTGGCGGCCGGCATACCGCGATGGATGCGACGTACGACGAGTGGCGGGCCTCGTGCACGCGATTCACGGCCAACGTGCCGGACTTCAATGCGGCGCTGGACCAGGCGACGATCGATCTGCGCGCGCTCTACACGGAGGCCGACGGGTTGCCCATCATCTCGGCCGGCATCCCGTGGTATTCGACGCCGTTCGGCCGCGACTCGATCATCACGTCGCTGCAGACGTTAGGCATGAATCCGCGCATCGCGTGCGACACGCTGCGCTACCTGGCCAGCACGCAGGGCCGGCGCGAGAACCCGCAGACGGAGGAGCAGCCGGGGAAGATGATGCACGAGCTGCGTCGCGGCGAGCTGGCGCGCGCCGGCGAGATTCCGCACGTGCCGTACTACGGCACGATCGACGCCACGCCGCTCTGGCTCATCCTTCTCCACGAGACGTGGCGTTGGACGGGCGACGAGGCGCTGGTGCGCGAGCTCTTGCCGAACGCCGATCGCGCGCTCGACTGGATGGACCGCTACGGCGACATCGACGGCGACGGATTCCTCGAGTATGCCAAGACGTCGCCCAACGGGCTGGTGAACCAGGGCTGGAAGGATTCATGGGATGGCATTCCCTTTCCCGACGGCACGCTGCCCAAACCGCCGATTGCGTTAGTCGAAGTGCAGGGCTACGCGTGCGATGCCAAGCGCCGCATGGCCGCCCTCTATCACGTGTTCGGCGACCCCGCGCGCGCCAAGCGGCTGCGCGCCGAAGCGACGCGGCTACGCGAGCGCATCATGGAAGCGTTCTGGCTCGAGGAGTTAGGCACCTTCGCCCTGGCGCTCGACGGCGCCAAGCGCCCGCTGGCCACGGTGACGACCAACGCCGGCCACTTGCTGTGGTGTCGCGTTCCCGACGCCGCCCGCGCCGCCCGGACCGGTGCGCGCCTGCTCGCGCCCGACATGTTCTCCGGCTGGGGCGTTCGCACCTTGAGCGCCGAGCATCCGGTGTACAACCCGATGAGCTACCACGATGGCTCGGTGTGGCCGCACGACAACGCGATCGTTGCGTTAGGCCTGTCGCTCACCGGCCAGAAGCCGGCCATGCTCCCCATCTTCACCGCGCTCTACGACGCCGCGTTGGGCATCCGGTACCATCGCCTGCCGGAGCTGTTCTGCGGCATGTCGCGCGCCGAAGGCCGCCGCCCGGTGTTATATCCGGTGAGCTGCTCGCCGCAAGCGTGGGCCTCCGGCGCCTTCTTCATGCTGCTCCAAGCCGCCACCGGAATCCTGCCCGACGCCCCCGGCCGCGAACTGCACATCCGCGAACCCCT
>JANWIK010000072.1 GCA_025449955.1 Gemmatimonadaceae bacterium | reverse complement strand
TTGTGGGAATCGTCATCTCGATTCCGGACGCCGCCTGCCCAACGGATCGGATCAGGCGCGCGTCTTGCCCACCCGCCGCGCCAACCACGAGCCTCCGTAAGGCCGACTCATCCCAATGCCGGGAACCCTGCTGATTTCGCCTGTCCAACGCCGGACGACGAGCCCGTCGTCGCGCGGCGCCGCGCTCGTTGGCGACAGCGAAGTCTGGTTCGAGTCCGACGACGTCGCGCTGCGCCCCTCGGTGGAAGCGTTCGTGTCGGCGTTCTTGATTCCGTCGGTCGCGTCGCGCCTTCGCCTCGAGGCGCCGGCGCCCGTCGATGCGGTTTTCGCGGCGTCGATGCCCAAGGTGCTTGACATCACGCGGCGCTGGTGGGGGTACGAACCCGTGTTGCCGCGCCTCGACACATGGACTGTCGACCCCCGTCCGCACTCCGCGGCGTCGGGACGGACGTCGTTGTGTTTCAGCGGCGGCGTCGATTCGTTCTACACGCTGTTGGCGTCGGGCCGGACGTTCGAGGACCTCGTCTTCGTGCACGGGTTCGACATGCCGCTCACCGACGTCGCGCGCGCGGCGGCCGTCGAGGAGCAGGTGCGTGAGATCGCCAGCCTCGTGGGCGCGCGGGCGATCGTCGTGCGCACCAATCTGCGCACCCATCCGCCGTTCCGGGCCGCGTCGTGGGACCGCACCCACGGCGGTGCGTTAGCTGCCGTTGGGCATCTGCTCGCGGACCACACGTCCCGCCTCGTGATCTCGGCGTCGTTCTCGTACAAGCGCTGGCACCCGTGGGGATCGGCGTGGCAGCTGGATCCGCTGTGGAGCGGCAACGGCCTGACGGTCGAGCACGTCGGGGCCGAGGTGAATCGCGGCGAGAAGCTGCGCGCGCTGCGCGACGAGCCGCTGGTGCGGCGCCATCTGCGCGTCTGTTGGGAGCATCGCGTCGAAGCGCTCAACTGCTCGCGCTGCGAAAAGTGCATTCGCAACCAGGTCGTGTTGGCCGGACTCGGCGTCCTCGAGCACTTCCGCGTGTTCGAGCCGCCGGCCACGCTCGCGGCGCGCGTCGACGACGTCGCCCGCATTCGCGACCCGCTGGTGTTCGACCGCTACGAGTTCGCGCTGTCGTTAGGCGGGCTCACGCCGTCGGCCGCGGCCGCCGTCCGCGCGCTGCTGGCGCGCAGCAAGCGCGCGATGTGGCGCGACCGCGCGACGCGCGCCCGGACCTGCGTGGCCGCCGCGGCGCGCCGCGCGATGCGCGCCGGCCGCCTCGACACCTCGCCGCGACCCGACTGACGGCCGTTCGTTAGGCGGGCGGCGCCGGCGCGCCGAACGTCCAGCGGCCGACGGCCGCGTAGAGCAGCGTCGTCACGGCGGCCCACATCAAGCTGCCGAACAGAAAGCCGCCGAGGCTCGACGCGATGAGGCCGCCGATCGCGAGCGCGGCTTTGACGAAACCACGCGACTGGAACGCCTGGTGCGTCGCGGCCTGCGCCGCCGGCGAAGGCTGCGCCGGCGCCATTCGCTGCAGAAAACCCGGCAGCGGCTGTTGCCGCTGTCGTGCCTGATCCTGCGCCATCTTCTTCATCATCGAATCCAGCGAACCGGGCGGCGCGTTTGCGGCGGCGATGCCGAACGTGACGACCAGTGCGACGCAGGTCACGCCGACGGCGCCCACCCATCCGGCCGTGCGCGTGTAGGCCCGTCGGCGACCACGCTGCACGCCCCACGCGACGCCGATGCCGAGCAGTCCGAGCAGCGCAACCTTGAACCGCGTGACCACGAGCCAGAGCAGGAGGACACCGAGTAGTCCGGCCGCGAGCCGCGCGCCGATCGAAGCCGGTGTCACCGGCGTGAGCGGCGGCGGTGCCGCCTCGCCCACAGGATTGTTTGCATCCATCATTATGCGAACCCGTTGTCCTCAGGAGGTTGGCGTCTGAAGCACTTTCTCGAACGTGTGGCGAGTCGATTCGGTTTTGCGCTCATTCGGAAAACGGAGCCGCCGGTGGCGCAGCCCGACATCGAGCCGGATTTCTTCCTGCTCCACGCGCGATGCGCGCCGTATACGCTCACGTCGGTCGAGCGCGTCTACGCGCTGCGGCAGGCCGTCACGTACGTGAGCCGTCACGGCGTGTCGGGCGACATCGTGGAGTGCGGCGTCTGGCGCGGGGGCAGCATGATGGCGGTTGCGGTGACGTTGCTGTCGTTAGGCGACACGTCGCGCACACTCTGGCTCTATGACACCTACGAAGGAATGAGCGAACCGACCGAGCGCGACGTCAATCGCGGCAACCGCGCCGCGCGCAGCCGGTGGGAGCGCTCGCAACACGATGGACACAACGCGTGGAATTATGCATCGCTCGACGAGGTGCGCCAGAACCTGATCGCGACCGGCTATCCCGAGTCGCGCCTGCGCTTCGTGAAGGGCAAGGTCGAAGACACCCTGCCCGGCACGCTGCCGGGACCGATCGCCATCCTGCGGCTCGACACCGATTTCTACGAATCGACCTACCAGGAGCTCGTCCATTTGTATCCCTTGCTCGTGTCGCGAGGGGTCCTGCTATTGGACGATTACGGGCACTGGCGCGGCGCGCGCGATGCGGTCGACCGATACCTGGCGGAGCACAATCCGCCCATCTTGCTCGACCGGATCGACTACTCCGGGCGGATCGCCGTCAAGCCGTGACCTGGGAGAGCAACCGTTAGGCGGTCGCTTCCCGCGTGTGTGTGGTGAAGCTGTCGATCACCGCGATCAGCTCGCCGAGGTCGAACGGTTTGACCAGGTAGGGCACCCGGCACGCGTGGACGAGATCGAACGCCCGTTCGCTCGTGTCGCCCGTGGTCATGAGTGTGGCGTGACGAAGATGCGGGTAGAGGGCGGCCGCGAGCTCGAAGAACTCGTCGCCGCGCTGATCGGGGATGCGCAGGTCGACGATCATCGCATCGAAGTGTTCGTGGCGGAGCAGGGAGTGCGCGGCGGCGGCCGTTTCGGCGGAGCGCGGTTCGTAACCGGCACGACGCAGCGCGATCGACAACGCGCGGCAGATGGTGGGCTCATCGTCCACGATGAGAATGCGAGGCAACGACGGGTGCGGCGTCATGCGTGTCCCGGGCGCGGGGGACGGGGCGGGGCATGGACCTCGCTCCGGTCGGGCACGTGCGACGAGTCGCCCACGGCCAGCCGCAAGGCGGCCGGCGGGCGATACAGCGATCGCACGCAGTGGGTAACGACCTCCGCGGGCGGCATCGCAGAGAGATCGCGCGAGCTGCGCACGGCGGTCGTTAGGCGAAGGTGGCGGGCCAGAATGCGCGGCGCCACACGGAGGCGCTCGGCCGCGCCCTGGATGGTGATGCCGCCCGACCGAAGGAGCTGATACGCGCGCAACACGCGCGCGGTGACGAGCAATTGTGTCGGTGAGGTGAGTCCGGCATCGGTCACCAACCGATGCACGTGACGACGCGACATGCTCGCGGACGCCGCCAGATCTTCCACCGACGGGAACCGGTGCGGCGACGCGAACAGGAGACGAATCCCGCGCACAAGCGGTGCGGGCAAGCGCTCGATCGGCCGCGAGAGCGCGTCCAGGAGCAAGTTCGCCACGGCGTCGGCAGTGAGGCGAACGATCATGTCGCGGATGGCGGTGGTTCCGTCATCGATGCCGGACAACAAGAGCGCGTGCATCGCGCCGCCGAAGAATCGGGGCAGCGCCGTCACGCCCGCCGGCGTGAGCGTCGTGTAGACCACGCACGGGATCCAGTCGTACCGTCCGAGCAGCCCGATGACCTCGGACACGCGGTTCGCCACGCGTGGGTCGCCCGGATCGACGACGACCAGATTGACGGGCGATGCATCGAGCGCGGCCGTTAGGCCGGTGGGCCCGTCGACCTCGTCCAGCGCGCGCACGACGAACGCGGGTGGCGTGGCCAGCCGTATTCGCAACAACTTCGGGTCCGGCAACAACGTCACGAGATCCACGAGGCCCACCAGTGTCGTGCGAGATGTCCCAATGGTGTATCGTGTGTCCCCAAAGTGCAGGCCAATGTCCTCAAACTGCACTTCGAGCATGGCCATGTCGTGCTAACCTGGTCGCGGGTGAACTACACCCCGGGGTCCGCCCCGACGATCAACCCGACCAGGTATTAGCAGACAGAGGTTCCATGCGCCGTACCACTGCCCGCCTCATTCTTGCCGCCATTGCTTTGGCGTTTGTCGCCTGCACGTCGCCCACCGCCCCCAATCAGCCCAATCGCGACGATACGGTCACCGTCGGACCGCACTAGCCGAGACTCCAAACGCGCACACCGACGTCACGCGCCGGTGCGCCCGATCGCACCACATCGAACAATTCTGCCGTGCACGGGCGGCGCCGACTCCGTTAGGTCGACGCCGTCTCCAGTTCTTCGCGCATCTTGCCTAACGCACGGGCCACGACGAGTGTCTTGGCCGGCGGCTCGTGGGCCGGTTCGGGACCCACCGGCGGTGCGGTGCGCAGCCGCGCGATCGCGTCGTCGATCTCGAAGCCAAGCTGCGCCAGTCCGTGGCGCGTCGAGATCTCCGCTGCGCGGCCGTACTCCATGCGCGCCGTCTCGATCCGCCCGAAGTGCCAGGCGCCCCACCCCGCGTAGTAGTGGTAGTATGCCGCCAATCGCGGCGGCAGCTGCTCGATCGCCAACTGCCGGCGGTACTGTTCGAATAACGGCTCCGTCCGATCTTTCGCTGCCATGTCCATCAGATTGATCAGGGCAGCGCCGCGCACATACGGCTCCTGCGTCGTCGCGATGAGGATGAGACTCGCATCACGCGCCGCATGACGCACGCCAAGCTCGATGAACGCCGCCGCGACGTCGGCGAGTGCGCGGTCGCGGGCCAGCGGATCGCGGAGACCGCGCAGCGCGCGGAACGCGAATCGCACCGCGGCGTCGAAGCGCTTTCGTTGGAAGGCGACGTGCGCGCGTCCGTGGAGCGCGAGCGCAAACTCGTCGCGCAAACCCGCCCACCGCGCATCCTGCGCGGCGCGCCGCAACAGCGCGTCGGCCACGGCGAGGTTCCCCGATTCCGATAAGACCGCGGCGCCCAAGCACCGCGCTTTGATTTGCGTCGACCAGTCGGAGACGCTCGCCGCGGACTCGGCGGCGGCGCGGAATGCACCCTGCGACTCTTCCCACCGCGCCTGCTGCCGCCGGCACTCGCCTAACCGAAGGTAGGCCGCCGCCGCGTCGTGCGCATCGCCGTGTCCATCAGCGTGCTTGGATGCGGGGCAGAGGCGAATCACCGTCTCGTACACGTCCGCGGCCAATGCCCAACGCGACTCGAGCTCCAACACGCGCCCGTAGGCCATGAGGCGCGGCCGCGCCGTCACCACCCGGTCGCCGCTATCGCTTGCCAACACGTTCAGCAGACTCGCCAACACGCTGCCGACCGCATCGCCGGTCGCCAGCGATTCGAGACAGGCCCACGCGGCGCGCGTCGCGCGCAAGTCATCGACGCGCGGTGTGTCGCCGTTCGCAAGGAGATAATCCACTAACCGAAGACACACGAGCCCGGCCGATGCACGACGCCAATCCGAGGTCGTGTCATCGCCGACCTCCGCTAGGAACTCGAAGAAAGGCGCGTGTTGTACCGTGATGTCCCGAATCGGCACTGTGGGTATCGAAAAACGTATCTCGAGGTCCGGCGTGCGACTCTCGGTGTTGCTGCCGTCGCCATCACGTCGGACAGAATGCCTCAGAGACTTGCCGTGAAAACGCCGTCTGCGCCTGCGGGGAGGATCGAGAGCCATAGGGGATTATCGGGAAAAACCCCGCCCCCTGCAATGGTAGCGGTCCCGCAACACCAACAACGGATAAGAATATGACAGACTCGTCCATGCGTCTATTGCGGGGTGCTCGCTGGATCGACCGCGCTCGACGCCGCACGGGTTCCGTTGACCCACCACGCGAGTCCGGTCCACCAGCCGTCCGCGCTCAGTCCTCGCGGCTCGATCGGACGCCGAACGGCGCCAACGTTCACCAAATCGTAGAGCCACACCGCCGGCACGTCGCGGACGAGCACCGACCATGCGCGGCGATAGAGGGCGTGGGCGCTATCGGCGCTCTGTGATGCGAGAGCGCTATCGAGGATCGCGTCGAACTCCGGGTTGGCGTATCGGCCGAAATTCGACCCTCCGGGCGGCGCGGATGCGCTCGCCCAAACTTGCCGCGCACTGGCGGGCGACGGGTCCCAGGTCAGATCGAGCAGCGTCGCCTCGAACCGCCCGCTCTCCATGTCCTGCAGCGACGCGTTGAGCTCCGTCTCGTCGATGGCCACATCGATTCCGACCCGTCTGAGTTGCGCCTGCAGCACGACCGCCGCCCCCATCCGCTCGGTGCTGCTCGTCGGCACGAGAAGCCTAACGCTGAGCCGCCGGCCGCCCTTGCGGCGCATGCCCGTCGCCGGATCGCGCGCCCAGCCGGCGGCGTCGAGGAGGCGCGCGGCGGCCGTCGAATCCGCCGGCACATCGGGAAGGAACACCGAGTCGAGCAGGATCGCCGGGAAGGGACCCTGCGCCACGCGCGCGGTTTCGCCTAACAGACCGCGCACCAGCGCGCCGCGGTCGATCGCGAGCGCGATCGCCGCGCGCACGCGCCGCTCCTGGAGCGGCGAGCGGGCATGCCGGCTCCCGCTGTCGCCGAGGTTGAACAACAGGGCGACGTTCTCCTCCGATGGCCATCGGACGAGCGCGAGCTCCGGCCGCGCGCGGAGCCGCGGAATGTCGGATGCGCCGACCCGATCCAGGAAGTCCACCTCGTGCGCCAAGAGGCGGGTGACCGCGACGCTGGGATCGCGCGTGATCGTAAACAGCAGCTCGTCGAACGCCGGACGGCCCCCGCGATACGCGGAATCCGCGCCTAACTGAATGAACGAGCCCGGCGCCCACCGGACGAACCGGTACGGCCCGCTGCCGACCGGTGCTCGACCGAATACCGACGTCCGCCAGCGCGCGGGCGGAATCGTGTCGAGCAGGTGAGCGGGCAGCACGCGCGGCGAATACGTGGCGGTATAGAACTGGTCCGGCGTCCGCGCATGAAACCACACCACCGCGGTCGCCGAATCGCGCACCGACGCCGAGTCGATGTTGCTCAACAGCGGCGCGGCAATGGAACCGTCGGCGCTGTCCTTGAACACCCGAAACGAGAATTGCACGTCGCGCGCGCTGACGCGCACGCCGTCCTGCCATCGTGCGCGCGGATCGATGTGAAACGCGATCGACAGCGAATCTGTGGCCCACGTCCACCGATCGGACAGACGAGGTCGGTAGTCCCGATCGCCGATGGTATTGACCGTGCTGTCTGGATCAGCCAAGCGCTCGAAGATCTGGTCCGCGACGATCGCGCCCTGGGTCGTCGACGTGAACGGCGGCAGCAACACGTCGGCGTCGGCCGTCAGGTTCACAACGAGCTCGCGGGTGCGCGACGCCGATCGCGGCGTGTGACACGCTACGGTCGCGCACGCCAGCGCGAGTGCCCAACGCGACACCCGCGCCTTACGGAGTGACGCGTGTACGGTGGCGGCGCGCGCCGCGTTTGGGTCAAACGGAGTCGAGGTCATCCTCGTCGGCGAAATGCCAAACTCCGCGTTGGGGGATGCTGCGGCAAGGCGGTCCAACGCGCACGCCGGCCGAATGTGCGAGCGAACGTAGCAGTGGGGCAGGCGTGCTGTACAGGCGGGGCAGCGTCGATCACGAGGCGAAGGGAACCGCTGTTCCGCGTAAGCCCTTAAAATCGAAGGAATTTGGGTCCGGCGACAGCCGGCAGTGCAGCGACTCCTCAACGGAGGATGGACATGACGGGCTCGACGATCAACCAATCGGCGAAGGCAACCACCTGGACCCTCGATCCGGCGCACACGCTGGTCGAATTCGCCACCAAGCATCTCATGATCACGACGGTGAAGGGCCGGTTCGCCGACGTGAGCGGCACGATCGACATGAATGCAGCCAATCCCGCCGCGTCGTCGGTGAAGGCGGTGATCAAATCGGCCAGCATCGACACGCGTACGGAGCAGCGCGACACGCACCTCAAGTCGGCGGATTTCCTCGAGGTGGAGCGCTTTCCCGAGATCACCTTCACGAGCACGAAGGTCGAGGCCGCGGGTGACGATCGCTATCGCGTCACCGGCGACCTCACCATCCACGGCGTCACGAAGCCGACGGTGCTCGAGGTGACCGACGAGGGCCGCACCAAGGATCCGTGGGGCGGCGAGCGCGCGGGCTTCAGCGCCACGACGCGCATCGACCGCCGGGACTTCGGCCTAACGTGGAATCAGGCGCTCGAATCGGGCGGCGTCGTGGTCGGCTACGAGGTTCGCATCACGATCGAAGTCGAAGCGACCAAGAACGCCGCCTGAGCGATTCATTCGTCTCGCAACGTCACCACCGGGTCCACCCGCGTCGCCCGCCGCGCGGGGACGAGCGTGGCCCCGATGGCGACGGCGCACAACAACAGCGACACGGCCGTGAGCGTGGCCGGATCCGTCGGCCGCGTGTCGAAGAGCTGACTGGCCATGAGCCGCGTGAGCGCGAACGCCGCCACCAGTCCGACCGCCACGCCGGCCAGGACCAACGCAACCGATTGTCGCATGACCATGACCATCACGTCGCGCGCCCGCGCGCCGAGTGCCATGCGGATGCCCATCTCGCGGCTGCGCTGCGTGACCGAGTACGACGTGACGCCGTAGATCCCAAGCGACGCGAGCAGTAGCGCCAGGACGGCGAAGAAGCCGAGCATCACCATCGACAACCGGCGTTGTCCCATCGACGATCCGATCATCTCGTCCATCGAACGGATGCGCGCGACCGGCTCGTTGCGGTCCACGGACTGGACCGCCGCCCGCACGGCGCCGACGTACTGCTCCGGCGCTCCGACGGTGCGCACGGCCACCGTCAACTGGTCGATGCCGGACGCCTGCGAGTAGGGGACGTACAGCTGCGGCCGCGGGTCGGCCGCCAATCCCTCTTGCGTCGTGTGGCCGACTACGCCGACGATGGTCCGATACCTGGTGCTGTCGTTAGGCGTCACGGACCCGAACCACATGCGCCGCCCGATGGGATCGTCGCCCGGGCGCAAGAACCGGTGCACGAACTGCTCGTCCACCACGGCGACGCGCAGGGCGCCGGCGGCATCGGCATCGGTGAAGGTGCGGCCGCGTGTCACCGGAATGCGCAAGGCGGCGAAGTAGCCCGCGCTCACGAACCGGATGTCGCCCCACGGACTCGGCGAGTTAGGCGGAGGGGTGTAGCCCTCGACGTTGTAACTGCCGGTCGACCACCCGCCGCTGAACGGCATCACGGTCACGCCGCCGGCGCCGCGCACGCCCGGTATCCGGGCCAGTCGTGGGATCACCGCGTTGAAAAACTGCGTGCGCGCCGTGTCGGTGGGATAGGAGAGCGCGGGCAGCGACAGATTGAACGTGAGCAGGTGCGACGGATCGAATCCCGGATCGACCGCCGCCAGTCTCGTGAAGCTCTTGATGAGGAGTCCGGCGCCGCTCAGCAGCGTGAGCGCCAGCGCGACTTCGACCACCACCAGCGCGCGCCGGAGCGTCGCGCCGGCGCGGTCGGCCGTGCCGCTTCGCCCGCCTTCCTTGAGCGTATTGTGCATGTCGCCGCGCGACATCTGGAGCGCCGGCGCCAATCCGAACAGCACGCCGGTGACCAACGCGACGACCAGCGTGAACAGCAGCACGTGTCCGTCGATGCCTAACTCGCTGACCCGCGGCACGTTGCCCGGGTTCGCCGCCACGAGCGCCCGCACGCCGGCGTATGCGAGCGCCAGGCCGAAGGCCGCGCCCACGAGCGACAGCATCGTGCTCTCGACCAGCAGCTGGCGCACCAGGTCGCGCCGGCGTGCGCCTAACGCAGTACGGATGGCCACTTCCTTGGCCCGGCCGGCGGCGCGGGCCAGCAGCAAATTCGCCACGTTGGCGCACGCGATGAGCAGCACGAATCCGACCGCGCCCAACAACACGAGCAGCGCCGGGCGGATGTCGCCCGTGCCCAACGCGGTGAGCGACTTCACACCCAACGTCCAGTCGTGCGGAATGTAGTCGGGATATCGCTGACGCAGCTGCACCGCGAAGGCGTGCATGTCGCGCTGCGCCTGCTCGATCGTCACGCCCGGCTTGAGACGCGCCGAGAGATTCAGGTACTCGTTGGTGTACGACGACGCCACGAAGTCGCTGTCGGCCAGCGCCAGCGGCGTCCACAGGTCCGTGTCGGTCGACCAGAAATCGTGGAACGACGGCGGCATCACACCCACGATCGTGTAGGCGGCGCCGTTGAGCGACATGGTGCGGCCCACCACGTCCGGCCGGCCGCCGTACAGCCGCTGCCACAGGCCGTCGCTCAGCACCACGACGCGGTTGCGTCCGGGCACGTCCTCATCGGGCAAGAGCGTCCTGCCTAACGCAGGCGCGACACCGTACGTGCGGAAGAAGTCGCCCGACACCTGCGTGCCGCGGAGCCGCTGGGGATCGCCCCGGCCGGTGAGGTTGGCGCCCCATTGGCTTTCCACCGCCACGTTCGTGAACAGATGCGTGTTGTCGCGATAGTCGCGGAACCCCGGCGCCGACACGGGCGCCTCGAGTTTGAGCGACGGATAGTCGTGCTGAATCGTGACCAGGCGATCCGGCTCCGCATACGGCAGCGGCCGCAGCAACACCGTGTTGACGACGCTGAAGATCGCGCTGTTGGCCCCGATGCCGAATGCCAACG
>JANWIK010000071.1 GCA_025449955.1 Gemmatimonadaceae bacterium | reverse complement strand
CCAAGAAGCCGGGGCCTCGCCTAACGCGGAAGCTTGGCCGCGAGGATGTCGACGGGCTCGATCACCGGCGGTTTGGCGAGAAGCTCGGACGCCTTCGCCATGAGCGCCGCCGCCACGCGACCGGCGAGATGCGCCTGGCGCCCGGTGTCGTCGGGAAAGCTGTCGAAGATGCCGAACGTCGATGGGCCGAGCTTGAGCGCGTACCACGTGATGGTCGCCGGCTCCTGCTCCACGATCGACAATCCGCCCTCAAGAAACTTCGCGACCGCGGCCTCTTGGCCGGGCTTGGCTTCGAGCCGGACGAGTAGTGCGGTGCGGACACGTGCAGATGACATGGGACCCCCGCCGTGAAATTTTGACTGAGCCGTGGCGTCGCGCTTCAGCCGTTGGTCAAAGCGAACGAGAGTCCCTCGAGTTCCATGGCCATGTTCACCGCTTTCACGGCGATCGTCTCCGGCACCTGGAGTTGGTGCGGCGCAAAGTTGAGGATCGCGCGGATCCCGGACTTCACCACGAGGTCCGCTACCTCTTGGGCCGCGACGGCGGGCACCGCCAGTACGGCAATGTCAGGCGCCTGGCGCTTTGCATCGTCCGCTAAATCGGTCAACGGTCGGATCACGAGCCCGTCTACCGCACGCCCGACCTTGTCCGGGTCGGCGTCGTACACGGCGATGATGCGAAAGCCGCGCTGACTGAATCCGTGGTACTGGGCGAGCGCCGCACCAATCTTGCCGGCGCCGATGATGATCACCTGCCACTCCCGCTCGAGCCCCAGGATCTGCCGAAGTCGCGCCGACAACTCGGCTACCGAGTAACCAAGTCCGCGCTTACCGAACGAGCCGAAAAAGGAGAGGTCCTTGCGGACTTGGGCGGACGTGGTGCCGCCGCGCGCTGCCAACTCATCGCTCGAGATGGTCGCTATGCCTCGCTTCTCGAAGTCTTCGAGGAAGCGCAGGTACAGCGACAATCGACGAACCGTAGAGTCAGCGATCCGTTTCACGATGGGGATGGATGAACTTGTGAATTTCTTCACAAGTTATCCGCGACCGCGCTCCCACGCTAGCCGGAAAACTCAACCCCGTGCTATAGCAGGCTCACACGGCTTCGCATTACCTTGCTCTATCTATGCCTGTTCACGTCACTTCCGAGGTCGGCTCGCTCCGCTCTGTCCTGGTCCACACGCCCGGCCCGGAGCTCCTCGCCGTGACACCGGCGAATCGCGAAGACTACCTCTACGACGACATCGTCGACCTCGAAAACGCCGAGCGTGAGCACCGGCGGTTCGTCGCGATCCTGGAGCGGTTCGCGCGCGTGCACTACGTGCGCGACCTCCTCGCTGAAGTGGCAGTGCTCGACGAAGCGCGCACGCTGCTCGTCCGCGAGGCCACCGACATCGTCCCGTCCGGTCCGTTAGCCTCGAAGATCGGCGAGCGACCGCCCGACGAGCTCGTGAAAATGCTGATCGAAGGCGAGGACGAAGAGCCGGGGCCACTGGCGCGCGCGCTCAACGAGTCGGGCTACATGCTGCCGCCCTTGCCCAACTTGTTCTTCACGCGCGACACCGCGATGGTGATCGGCGGACACGTCCTGATCGGCTCGATGCGCTACGGTGTACGCTGGTCCGAAGAGCTCATTATGAAAGCGCTTTTCCGGTATCACCCGCTGCTCGCGAACCAGGGCATCCTCTACGACGGCGCCGCCGAGCGCCGCAACAACTACACGATCGAGGGCGGCGACGTGCATCCGCTCCGCGCCGACACCATCGTGTTGGGATTCAGCGAGCGCACGAGTCCAGCGGCGATCGATCACATCTCCGAGCTCCTCTTCACGCACACGCCGGTGACCGAGGTCATCATAGTCGTGATGCCCAAAGAGCACACGGCGATCCACCTCGACATGATCTTCACGCAGCTCGATCGCGAGCTGGCCGCCATCCATCCGCCGCACTTCGTCGGCGCCGAGCGCCTGGCCGTCTTGCACCGTCGCAAGGGACAGCGGCACATGAGCGAGATGCCTAACATCTTCGCCGCGCTCCAGAACGTCGGGCTCCCCATGGAGCCGGTGTTCTGCGGCGGCGAGCGGCGCACGGTGCAGGAACGCGAGCAATGGTCCAGCGGGTGCAACTTCGTCACGACGCGTCCCGGCGTCGCGATCTCGTACACGCGCAACGAAGCGACGTTGTGCGAGCTGCAGAAAATGGGATTCAAGACGGTGCCCGCGGTCAGCTTCCTCACCGGGCAGGAGCGCATCCGCGACGGCGAGCGCGCCGTGATCACGTTCGAGGGCGCGGAGCTGGTGCGCGGCGGCGGTGGTCCGCGCTGCATGACCTTGCCCCTCGAGCGCGACGACCCGTGGTCCTGACGTTAGGCATCGTGCGTCCGCGGGAGATCGGTCGGTCGTGAGTTCCGAGGGCCTGTCGACGCGCCTCACCGACACGGTGCTCACGCGCCGCGCCGTCGAGTTGTTGGACAAAGGACCCGCCGACGCCGTCGCGCTGGTGGAGTACGTCTGCCAGTTGCCGGGCGCCCCGCGGGTGGTCGCCGAGCAGATGGCGTTCGCGCTGTTCGCGGGTCGGCCCGAGTTCACGTGCGATGCGACGGGACACTGGGTGCTCGCTCCCCGTGGCGTCGCCATGGCCGCCGCCCGCTCGGCGACGCGCGTCGTGTTGGCGGATGTGCCGGCGCCCAAGCGTGATGAGTTAGGCGAGCTCAGCTACGCCGTCGTCGACACCGAAACCACCGGCATGCGCGCCTGGCACGGCGACCGCATCACCGAAGTCGCCGCCGTCGTGGTGCGCAACGGCAAGGTGTGCGAGCGCTTCGAGACGCTCGTGAATCCGGAGCGGTCGATTCCGCGGATGATCACCGCGCTCACGCACATCGACGCGGCCATGGTCCGCACTGCGCCGGTCTTTGCCGACGTGGCCGATGACCTGTTGCGCGTGCTCGAGGGCCACGTGTTCGTCGCGCACAACGCCGAGTTCGACTGGCGATTCTTGAGCGCGGAGTTGGTGCGCGCGCGCGGACAGCGTCTCGTTGGGCGGAAGCTGTGCACGGTCCGGTTGGCCCGGCGCGTGCTGCCGTACCTGCGGAGCCGTCGCCTCGACAGTCTGGCGCGCTACTATGGGATCGAGATCACCGATCGCCATCGCGCGGGCGGCGACGCGCACGCCACCGCGCACGTGTTGTTGCGTCTGTTGGACGCCGCGCGCGCGATCGACTGCACGCGATGGGAGGAGCTGGAGTTGCTGGTAAGCGGACCGCGTCCACGCCGCCGTCGCCCACGGCGACGCTCGGCGATGCCGCGGCCGTCCGATGGTTGGGGCGAAGGACAGGGGTAGGGCATCCGAATTCGATCATCATGAGCACACCACAACTCCTCAAGCGAACGATTGGCGCGTGGACGGTACACGCGATACAGGCCGGGCCGCTCAAGCTCGATGGCGGTGCGATGTTCGGCGTCGTGCCCAAGCCGCTCTGGGAAAAGCGACTGCCGGCCGACGCGCGCAATCGCATTCCGATGGGCATGCGGTGTCTGTTAGTCGAGCACGAGTCGGGGCTCGTGCTGATCGACACCGGCGCCGGCAACAAGGAGAACGAGAAGTTCTACGACATCTACGGTATCGAGAATCGCGGCGATCCCGGCCCAACGGCGCTCGAGGACGGCATTCGAGCCGCGGGTCATCGCCCCGAGGAGGTGCGTCTCGTCATCAACACGCACCTGCACTTCGATCACGCCGGCGGCAACACGTATCGCGACGCGAAGGGCGCGATTCGCCCGTCGCTGCCCAACGCACGGTACGTGGTGCAGCGCGGCGAGCATCACTTCGCGACGCACGTCAACGAGCGCACGGCGGCCAGCTACTTCGTGGACAACTACGAGCCGCTGCGTGAGGCCGGCCGCCTCGATTTCGTGGACGGCGAGCGCGAGATCGTGTCGGGCATCGCCGTGTTGCCGACGCCGGGGCACGTGCCGTTCCACCAGTCGATCGTGCTGCGATCGCGCGGCGAGACGGCGATCTATTTCGGCGATCTGGTCCCGACGACCACGCACCTGCCTCTGCCGTGGATCATGGGCTACGACGTCGATCCGTTAGTAACGCTCGAGACCAAGCGTCGCGTCCTGAAGCAGGTGGTGGACGAAGGTTGGCTGGCGATCTTCGAGCACGACGCGTTCACCGCGTGGGGCCGGGTCGTCTACGACGGTAAGGCATACGGCTTGGCCGCCGAGTAGCGGGGTGAAGGACCGTAGACGGGCCCGCGTGGTGAGCTTCCTCGCTCGGTGGGACGCGGATTGAACCGATAACTGCACGGATTGTACGGATCGCTCGGCTGTTTGGGCGGGGTCGTCTCGGTGCGTACAACGTTGTTTTTGTTTTCTGAACGAGAAAGTCGTCGCCGCTCTAGATGCGCTCTGCGCCAAGCGGCCGGGCGATCCGTACCGTCCGTGCAGGTATCCGTTCAATCCGTGTCGACAGAGCGAAGAAGTTCACCGAGCGCACCATCTTCAGCTCACTCATGAAGCCCTTCGCGTTCCACCGATTGACGTACGGCCTGGGCACCGATAAATTGTGTTGTGACAATCAGCTAAGCAGAGTGGCGAACCCGCTCTCACCCTCCGGCCCTCGTGGCAAACGCCACGAGGTGTGCTGTAGGAGTTCAGTGCTCGAGGCGCCGCCCCATCGAGGGTGTGCGCCGCGTATCGCGGACTCCGGAGAGGTGTCCGCGATTTTTTTCATACGCTAGGAGGAACCTCGCCTATTCAGGACAGCACCAAACGCGTCCGCGTCAACCGGCAGATCCGCATTAGCCCGCTGCGGGTCATCGCGCCCGATGGCTCTCAGTTAGGCATTCTGGATTTGGAGACGGCACTCGCGCAAGCGGAAGCGCAGGGGCTCGATCTCGTGGAAGTCGCCCCGTTGGCCCGGCCGCCCGTGGTCCGCATCATGGATTACGGGAAGTTCAAGTTCGAGCAGGCCAAGATGGCCCGGCAGGCCAAGAAGAAGCAGCACGTGATTCACCTCAAAGAGGTGAAGTACCGCCCCGGCATCGACGATCACGACTTCGATACCAAGACGCGGCACGCGCGCCGATTCCTGGCCGACGGCAACAAAGTGAAAGTGACGATGATGTTCCGCGGCCGACAGGTCGCGCACCCGGAGTTAGGCAAAGAGGTTCTCGACCGCGTGTCCAACGAGCTGTCGGACATCGGCAAAATCGAAACCGATGCCAAGCTCGAGGGCAAGAACATGACCATGATTCTCGCTCCCAAGTGAGATGGAACGACTCCCATGCCGAAGATGAAGACGCACAAGGGTGCGGCCAAACGCTTCAAGAAAACCGCGTCGGGCAAAGTCCGGCGCTACAAAGCGTACAAGAGCCACATCCTCACCAAGAAAACGTCCAAGCGGAAGCGACGGCTCCGCCGCGCCGGCCTCATCGCCACGACCGGTGACACCAAGCGCATCAAGCGCCTCATTCAGGCCTAAGGAGATCCCCCATGCCTCGGGTCAAATCGAACGTCACACGGCTCAAGCGGAAGAAGCAGGTGATGGAGCACGCGCGCGGCGCATTCGGCGCGCGCAGCAAACTGTGGAAGGCGGCCAAGGAAAACGTCGAGCGCGGCTGGAAGTACGCGTACCGCGATCGCCGCAACAAGAAGCGCGAGTTCCGGAAACTCTGGATCGTCCGCATCAACGCCGCGGCGCACCAGAACGACATGACCTATAGCGTCTTCATGGATGGACTCAAGAAGGCGGGCATCGAGGTCGACCGGAAGATTCTCGCCGACCTCGCCGTGCACGAGCCGGCCGCGTTTACCGTCCTCGCCGAGAAGGCGCGGGCGGCGCTCTCCTAAGGCCTAACGGGCCGTTCCGAGAGCTCGGGAGCCTGGCGGCTGTCCCGCCGGCGCTCCACACGCTTCGGTTTTCTAGGGCGGCGAAGGCCAGTGGTCGGCTTTTGCCGCCGCGTTCGTTGTCATCCACGACGATCCCGACATGACGCTCGACGAATTCCTGGCGGCGACCGCGGCGCTCGCATCGACGGCCCGCACGCACGTGAGCGCCGCCGACACGCCGGCCGCCCTCGAGGCGGCGCGCACCGAGCTCCTCGGCCGCAAGAGCGGCCGCCTAACGGAGCTCATGCGCGCGCTGCCCGATCTACCGGCTGACGCGCGCCGCGACGCCGGCGCGGCCGTGAACCGGCTCAAAACCGCGGTCGAGACGGCGCTGGAGGAACGACGCGCGGCGCTCGCGAGCCAAGCGCCCGCGACGCCCGCGCTCGACCGCACGATGCCGGCCCGACACGCCTGGCGCGGCGCCAAGCATCCGGTCACACTCGTCGTCGAAGAGATCGTCGAGATCTTTCGCGAGTTGTCGTTCACCGTCGCCACGGGGCCCGAGGCCGAGCACGACTGGTACAACTTCGGCGCGCTCAATTTCCCGCCCGAGCATCCGGCCATGGACCTGCACGACACGCTGTACCTCGGGCCTAACGCGGTGCTCCGCACGCACACGTCGCCCGTGCAGGTGCGCACGCTGCAGTCGTATCCGCCGCCCATTCGCATCCTCGCACCGGGGAACGCCTTCCGCCGCGACTTCTTCGATGCGTCGCACGCTCCCGTGTTCATGCAGATCGAAGGCATGGCGGTGGACGAAGGCGTGAGCTTCGTCGACCTCAAGGCGACGCTCACACACTTCGCGACCAGGTTCTTCGGCAAAACCGAGACGCGCTTCCGCCCGAGCTACTTCCCGTTCACCGAGCCGTCGGCGGAAATGGACGTGCGGTGCACGATCTGCGGCGGCGCCGGATGCGCGGCCTGCAAGGGCACGGGATGGATGGAGATCCTCGGCTCGGGCATGATCCATCCCGCGGTGCTCGAATCCGCGGGCGTCGACGCCGAGCGGTACACCGGTTGGGCATTCGGCATGGGACCCGGACGCATCGCCGATCTGCGCTACGGGATTCCCGACATCCGCTTGCTGTACGACTCCGACGTTCGCTTTCTCGAGCAGTTCGCGACATGAACGCGTCACACGCCTGGCTGCAATCGCTGCTGAGCATGCCGCTCTCCGCCCAGCGGATGCGGGATCTCATCACCGCGCACTGCTGCACGGTGGACGAGATGGTGCGCTTGCGCGACGATCTGCGCGACGTGATCGTGGGCCGCGTCGTGGAAGCCGCCCGCCATCCGGATTCCGATCATCTCTGGGTCACCAAGGTGGACGACGGCAGCGGCGCGCTGCTCGACGTGGTGTGCGGTGCGCCTAACGTAAAGGCGGGCGGCGTGTATCCGTTCGCGCCCGTCGGCACCACGCTGCCCGGCGGCCTCCTGCTCGAGCGCCGCAAGATCCGCGGTGCGTTCTCCAACGGCATGCTCTGCTCGGCGCGCGAGCTGCGGCTGAGCGACGACCACGAAGGGATTCTCGAGCTCGAGACCACGGCGGCCCCGGGCACCCCGCTGCTCGATGCCATTCCGTTAGGCGACACGCGCCTCGTGATCGATGTGACGCCCAACCGGCCGGACCT
>JANWIK010000070.1 GCA_025449955.1 Gemmatimonadaceae bacterium | reverse complement strand
GAACTCGTGAGGATGCGGGTTCACGGTCATCGCAGGAGGGAAACATGGCCAAGGCAACGAATCCCATTCCGGCCGGACATCGCACCGTCACGCCACATCTCGTCTTGGCGAACGCCGCCTCGACGATCGAGTGGTACAAGAAAGCGCTCGGCGCCGAGGAAGTGACGCGGGCGGACGGACCGGATGGCAAAGTGATGCACGCCGAGATTCGCATCGGGGATTCGCTCATCATGGTCAATGACGACATGATGGGCGGGAACACGGTCAAGGAACGTGGCGGTTCGCCGGTGTCGCTGTGGCTCTACGTCCCCGATTGCGACGCGTTGTTCAATCGCGCGTTGAAGGCGGGCGCCAAAGTCGCACCGGGCGGCATGGGCGAAATGCAGGATCAGTTCTGGGGCGATCGGTGCGGTATGATCGTCGACCCCGAGGGTTATTGGTGGACCATCGCCACGCACACGGAAGATCTGACCCCCGACGAGATGAAGACGCGCACGGAAGAGTTCATGCGCCAGTTCGCGACAGCGCACTAACGCAGAGGGCGCGGGCGACGTCGATCGCCGCGTGAACGTGAAGGCCACTGTCGAGTCCGACAGTGGCCTTCTGTATTTCCGGTCGGCTTGACCTGTCCAGTGCGAGGTGTAGTGTAGGGTTAACCTGATAAAGGACATTCATACGGTTAACTCCATTTCGGCGGCCGGACCGTGGCGAGTGATGGCGGCGTGCGCCTTACTGCCGATCCTGGCTGCCGCGTCACCGGCCGCTGCCCAACGGGGCGCAGCCTCCGCGCCGATCCCCTCGCCCTCGATCGACCTCGGCCGCGCGATCGTCCCACTGGACGGCCCATGGCGATTTCATACCGGCGACGACCCCCGTTGGGCGAACCCGAGCGTCGACGACTCGGCGTGGGAGATGGTCGACCTCACCCCGCCGGCCGGCGCCCACGACCCCGACGTCGGCCTCACCGGCTACGTGCAAGGATGGGGCGCACGAGGCCATCGCGGATACTCGGGCTACGCGTGGTACCGCCTGCGCGTGTCCGTGAGCGGGCCACCCGGTGCACCGTTAGCGCTCGCCGGCCCGCTCGACGTGGACCAGGCGTATCAGATCTTCGCGAACGGCCAGCTGCTCGGCGGCTCGGGCCGATTCGCCGGCGCGACACCCGTGGTCTACAACACACGGCCCGCGATGTTTACGCTCGCGAATGTGCACGCGCCCACGCCCGCGTTGCCTAACGGGCAGATCCTGATCGCACTGCGCGTCTGGGTAGGACCCGAGTTCATGCGCGAAGTATCCGACGGCGGCGGCATTCGCATCGCCCCCGCACTCGGCGAGCTTAACGCGGTGCGCGCACAGTATCGGCTCGACTGGCAGGCCAAGTTTCTGGGCTACGTCGTCGAGGTCGTGGAGGCCGTCGCGTTCCTGCTGCTCGCCGTGATGGCGCTGAGCGTCGCCATGTTCGAGCCGTCGAACCGCGCCTACCGATGGCTCGCCGCCGCCCTCATGCTCGTTGCCATCGCGCGCGGCAATCAAGCAGTCTTCTACTGGACCGCGTGGGAGAGCGCCCACACGGCCATCCTGCTCCGGTTCGTGTTCGTCGACCCGCTGGCACTCGGCGCGTGGGCCATGGCGTGGCGCGCCTGGTTCGGCGTTAGGCGGCCGACGTGGCTCCCCCGCGTGATCGGCGCCCTGACCGCGTTCTATGTCCTAACGGACCTGGTCGCTGCATCCGGCCTCGACCGGGCGAGCCACGCCGCCCTGACCATCACGACACCGGTGCGCCTCCTGTTCGTGCTGGTCATGGCGATCATCGTCTATCAGGGCGTCGTGCGCCCCGGGCCAAGGAACTGGCTCGCCATCGTCGCCATGCTGGTCGTGTCGATCGGATTGTACGCGCAGGAAGTGAGTACGCTCGGAATTCCCGGCATCTGGTTCCCGTTCGGCGTCGGTGTCTCGCGCACGCAATACGCGTACGCGTCGTTCGCGATCGTTGCGTTCGCGGTGCTGCTGCGCCGGCTCGCGGCATCCGCCCGCGCCGCTGGCGGCCGGCATTACCATTCAGTGGCATGAGGCCTTCGACTGACGACTTTCAGCTCATCGCCGGCAACCTCGCGCTCGACTTCGTCAACACCATTGGCGATCGGTTGGGCGAAGCACGCGAGTATCTCACGAGCTCCGCGGAGCTCAGTCGGTGGGCGCGGCTCGCCGGGATTCTGCCGCCCAGCGCCAGGTTGTCGCTGACGCCGCGCCAAGTCGCGTCCGTCCGCGCCGCGCGCGCCGATCTCTATCGACTCTTTCATCCCATCGCGCTCGGTGCGTCGCCGGCGCGCCGTGCCCTTGCGGCGCTCAATACCAGACTCCTAACGCTTGCGCATGTGCGCCGTCTCAGGTGGCGTCGCGGCACCGTGAATTGGGAGTGGCGCACGTCCGCCCGCGATCCGAGTGCCATCTTGGCCCAGGTATTCTCGAGCGCCGCCGAGTTGTTGGTGTCGACCCAGCTCGCACAGGTTAGGCAATGCGGTGGCGAGCACTGCGGCTGGCTTTTCGTGGATCGATCGCCCGCCGGCCGGCGCCGGTGGTGCAGCATGGCGGATTGCGGGAACCGCGCCAAGGCCCGGCGACACCTCGCGGCGGTCCGCCGTGCGTCGCGCTGACGCCGAAATTCGTCGCGTTAGGCATTTACCCGCCTGCTCCCGCCGCTGCGTCGCGCATCGCCGCCGCCGGATTGGCGCGCGCAGCCCGCCGCGCCGGAAGGTAGCTCGCGAGGAGTGCGACCGCCGCGAACACGATGGGCACGCCGGCGAATGTAGCAGGGTCCAGCACCGAGACGCCATAGAGCCATCGCTGGAGCGGACGCACGGCGATGACCGCGCACACGAGACCCGCCGCGGTTCCGGCCGCCGTGAGGCGCAGCGCGCGGCCGACGATGAGGGTCACGACACCCCTCCCCGATGCGCCCAACGCGATCCGCAGGCCCATCTCGTGGCGGCGCTCGCTCACCACGTACGACATCACGCCGAAGATCCCCACCGCGCCGAGCGCCAGCGAGACTAACGCAAACGCGGTGACGAGGGCCGCGGTGAATCGCGCGCCCACCACCGACGCCGACACGACGTCCTCCATGGTCCGCACGTCGCTCACCGGCACGCCGCGGTCGATGCCGTGCACGATGCGCCGGATCGCGGCGCCGGCCGCTCGGGGGTCGCCCGTCGTGCGCGCGACGAGCCACAGCTCGCTGCCCACCTTCTGCGTGCGCTGCGACCACGGCATGTAGAGCGTGACGTTGGACGTGTCGCGGAGACTGTCCTGCTTCGTGTCCGGCACGATGCCGACGATCGTGAACCACGGACTGTCGTACGGATAACCGATGCGGTGGCCAATGGCGTCGCCCGACGGCCAGAACCGTCGCGCGACGCTCTGACTAACGATAGCCACCGGCGGTTGGTCCGCGCGATCGTCGTCGGTGAACGACCGGCCGCGCAGTAGCGGGATGCGCATCGTGGCGAAGTAGCCGGGCGAGACGGTCTGCACGTGGTCGATGAACGGCAACTGGCGTGTGACGTCCTCGTACTGTCCCTGCACGCGGATGGCGAGACCTTGGAGCGGCGCCGCCAGCGACAATTGGTCGACGAGCGCCGCGTCGCGGACGCCCGGCATCGCGCGAACGCGATCGAGTACCTCCGCGTAGAACGTTGCGAGACGCTCGGTGCCCGGCGCGTACGTCGCCTCGGGCGCCGAGATGCGCGCGGCGATCACGTGGGTCGGATCGAAACCCGGATCGATCGAGCGCAGCGCCGCGAAGCTGCGCACGAGGAGTAGCGAGCCGACCACGAGCATTACCGCGAGCGCGATCTCGCCGCCCACGAGCCATCCCGACACGCGCGTGTGCGACCGTAAGCCCCACCCTCGGCGGCCGAGCATCGAGCCCGACGCCCATGCGGCCGCGGACGTCGCGCGCAGCGCGGGCACGATGCTGAACACGATACCCGTCGCGATCGACATAGCGAGTGTGAAGGCGAGCGCTGTGCCGCTCACGGCGATCTCGTTGGCACGCGGCAGACCGGTGGGGACTCCGGCCACGAGGGCGCGCACCGTGAACACCGCGATGGCGACGCCCGCCGTCGCGCCGATCGTCGCGAGCAACACGCCTTCGGTGATGAGTTGTCGCATCAAGCGGCCGCGCCCTCCGCCCAACGCAGCGCGCACGGTGAGCTCGCGTTCGCGCGCCGTGGCGCGGGCGAGCAGCAGGTTGGCGACGTTGACGCACGCGATGAGGAGCACGAGCAGCGTCGCGCCGAAGAGCATCCAGAGGAGCGGCGCGCTCGCGCCCACGACGTTGGACTTGAGCGGTGTCGCCGTCGCGTCGCGGCGGTAGTCGGCGCCCGGGTCCCAGACCGGGTTGAGCGTCCGCAGCGACGGCCACACCGCGTGCACTTCGCGGCGCGCCTGATCGAGCGTCGCGTTAGGCGCGAGGCGGCCCACGAACTCCTTGCCGCCCACCCCCCACAGGAGGCCGATGTTCTTGGGGTCGATCACGTACGGCATCCAGTACTGGACGTCGGCGCGCGGGTATCGGAACGACGGCGGCATGACGCCAATGACCGTGTACGGCAGCCCCTCGAGCGTCACCGTCCGCCCAACGACGTCGCGCGCGCCGCCCAACTCGGTGCGCCAAGTGGCGAAGCTCACGAGCAACACGTGGTCGCCGCCCGGCGCGCCGTCGCTCGGCGCGAACCCGCGTCCGAGCATCGGCGCCGCGCCTAACAGAGGCATGAGGTTCGGCGTGACGGCAACGCCCGTGAGGCGGAGGGCGTCGCGGCCGTCGTCGACCGGGTCCGTGGTGGCCACCCATTCGGCGAGATCGCTCACCGTGCGCAAGCGTTCGCGCAAGGCCAGGTACTCACCGGTGGATCCCTGACCCAGGGTGACGAGGCGATCCGGGTGCGCGTACGGCAGCGGTTGCAGCACCACCGCGTGAAGCACCGAAAAAATGGCCGTGTTGGCGCCGATGCCTAACGCGAGGGTGAGCACGGCCGCGATGGTGAACGCCGGCGTGCGGCGCAGCGCGCGCCAGCCGAACCGGAGGTCCTGCACCAGGTCCGACACCCACTCGGCGCGCCGCTCGGTGGCGTGTTGTCGCTCGTCGTGCTTGACGAGAGCCGACCGAACGACGACGACGTCGCCGAACCGTTCGATGGCATCGCGGCGCGCCTCCTCAGGCGTCAGCCCCATCGCGATGTTGCGATCGATGCGCATTTGGATGTGGAACGACAGCTCGTCGTCGACGTCCGCCGGCACATTCGGCCGCACCAAGCCCAGATAGCGCAGCCAGCGCGGCGTGCGATCGCTCATGCGATTGAGGGCTCGGCCCGCAGCACGCGGGCGACCGCGTGGGAATACTCGAGCCAGATCGACGCTTCGGCGCGCAGCAGCGCGCGGCCGGCGCGCGTGATGGTATAGTACCGCGCGCGGCGATTGTTCTCGGACAGTCCCCACTCTGAGGTAACGAGCCCGCGATCCTGAAGCCGCCGCAGCGCCGGATAGAGCGAGCCTTCCTCGATGCGAAGGACGTCGTCCGTCGTCTCCTCGATCCAGCGCGAGATGGCGTACCCGTGCGCTCGGCCTAACAGAAGCGACTTGAGGATCAGAATGCGGAGGGTGCCCTGGAGCAGGTCACCCGGATCGCGGGAGGTCGGCATGGCGTGTCCCTTGGCAAGCATAGGGGACGATGCGCCCGGCCGGCCTCCCTGTCAAGCCTAGGGAAAAACGCTGCCCACCGAGTGTGTGCGCGCGCTCCCGATCACACCGGGTCGACCTGTATTTTCTGGAACGAGACCTCCACCGGATCACCGGTCGTGAACAACGAGCCGGTGAGCTCGTTGGGCGACGCCAGCGTCGCAATCAGGTGATAGGTCAAGTCGTCGTCCTGCGCGATCGTGAGGGTGATGGTCGTCCCCGTGATCGCGCCCGTCACCGTCAGATTGCCGCTGGGCCCCGCCTCGCCGAAGTACGTCCCCGTACCCGTCACCGTCGTACCGGTGACCTGCAGCGTGAATGCCCTCGACGACCCTACGCCTAACCCTGACTGCGTCCATGTGCCGCGAAGCTCCGCGGCAACCCTGTTGGAATTGGTGATCCCGCTGCTCGAGCATGCCGCCGCCGAGCCAAGAGCCACCGCCAGTATCAGACGATGCAGGTGCATAACGGCCTCGCTGTGGAAGGGTCTTCGACTACCTATACCGGTACGGCTAAGGT
>JANWIK010000069.1 GCA_025449955.1 Gemmatimonadaceae bacterium | reverse complement strand
GGACGCGGCATCATCGAGCGGAGCTGGTCCGTCACCGCTTTCATTTCCTTGCGCGTCGACTCGTGCAGCGCGATGAGCTGCGACACCTGCGCTCCGCTCAGCTGCAACATCGACTGGTCATCCAGAAGCCGAGCGGCCGGGTCGGACATCATCCCCATCATCCCCCGGTGCCGGCGCATCGCCATTCCCGTCCGCATTCCCATGCGCTGACCTTGGCGCATGGACGAACCGTTTTGCCCGCTCTGTGGTGTGCCTTGCGCGCGCAGCGCCCCGCCATCGATCGATGCCGCGAACACCAGACCGAGGGTGACGAGTGCAGCGCGATGAATGCTCCGAGAAACCGGGCGGCCGAACATGGGCGTGCCTGACACGGGAGTTCCCCCAAAGATGAGAGCGCGCGGCTCTTCGGACGCCGGCCCGACGTTAGGACCGGTGCACGCCCTCGGCATCCGCGCAGAGCCAAGGAGCGCTACACCAAGTACCGCGCTCAGGCCGTCGCCGTTTGGTCGTTCATTCCCACCGTGATGGTGTGGCCCCGCTCGGGCCAGTGAAGGCGCTCACCGAGACCGGCCTCGTCGAACGCGCGCTGAATCGTGTCCCGGTGCTCCGTGAAGTGCGCCCAGTCCTCGAAGTGGAGCGGAACGATGGTCGCGCTCGGACACGCACGCGCGAACTGAATGCCGTCTTCCGCGGTCATCGTGATGGCGGCTGGACCTGCGGCACCCACACGCGCCGCGCCCATGAACAACACCGCGATCCCCACGTCGAAGCGCCGTACGACTTCGGCGACTCCCTGGTACCACACGGTGTCGCCCGAGACGTAGACCGCGCTGCCCGTGCCGCCGCGCGTGAGCGCGAACCCGCTAACGGGACCACGATCGCCGCCGGCCGGCCCGTGACGCGCCGGTGTCCCCGTGACGCGCAGCACGCCGCCATCCGGCGACGGAAGATCCATCGACTGCCACGCCTCGAGTCCGACCGCGCCCCCGCCGAGCCGGCCCGCGCCTAACGGAGTCGTGATCACCGTGCCGACGCCGGCCAGCATGGATCGTCCGGCGCGATCCAGATTGTCGAAGTGGTGATCGTGGCTCAGCAGCACCGCATCCACTGCGCCGACATCCGCCGTACTGAGCGCCGGTCCCGCGAGTTTGGTCAGCGTGCTGGTCGGCCCCTCGTAGACGCCGCTGCCATCGAACGTCGGATCGGTGAGCAGTCGCAGGCCCGCGACATCGAGGCGCGCCGTTGGGCCGCCAATATAGGTTACGGCAATGCGATCGATCGACGGCAACACGGCCCGCGCTCCCTGTGATGCGTGTACGGGTGCAACGCCCGCGCACCCGATGGCGTTCCGTCACATCGCGCGCGGCGGCATCGCATGATCATTCGCCGCCTCGCCTCGTCGCTGCTGCTCATCACGCAGCCCGATCACGCCGCGCTCGCCGCGCGCATCATGCGTCGGTGGCGGGACGACGATCTTGCACGCTCGCCGCGCCGCGATGACATCCTGTACGCCATCGAGCATCACGATGACGGCTGGTTGGACGTCGACCGGGCACCGTTGGTCGATGCGACCACCGGCGCGCTGCTCGACTTCATCACCGCGCCCGAGACGATACGGCGCGCGATCTGGCCGCACGGCGTCGCACGACTGGCCCACACGCCTTACGCTGCCGCGCTGGTCGCGCAGCACGCGCTGCACATCTATCGCCGCAATCGCGACGCCGCGGCGTGGCACTCCTTCTTCGACGAGATGGAGGCGTTGCGCGCGCAATTTCTCCGCGCCGCGGCGCCGGCGACGCTCGATGCATTGCTGCACGACTATCGGTGGGTCCGCACGGGAGATGTGCTGTCGCTCGCCTTCTGCAACGGGTGGACCGAGGTACAAACCGACGAGCGCGGCCGATCGGCGCAGCTCATTGGCGAGCGACTGGTGGTGACGCCCGATCCATTCGCGGGCGAGCGCGTGCCGCTGGCGATCGCTGGTCGCGAAATGTCGGACACTCCGTTCGCGTCCGAGGCGGACGCGCGAGCCGCCTACGCACGCGCGCCGGCGGCAACCCTCTCCGGGGTCGCCGCCGGCGCCTAACGAGACGGACTCGCGTCTCGCGCCGTCCTTACGACTGCGCCACCGTGTACGCGCCGCAGCCCGACCACGTGATGGTCACGGCGCCGCTGTTGCCGAAGGTGAGCGTCACTTCCCCCGCCGTCACGCGCGAGGCGCATTGCGGATCGACGGTGAGGGCGGCGGTCGTCGCGAGCGTGAACGCGTACGTCGTCCCGTTGAACGTGAACGACTCGCTGCCGTTCGCGCTGTACGTGCCGGCCGGCAAGGGGTCTCCTTCGATCAACAGCGACTGCGCCGGGAAGGTGTACGTCGCCGTGAGGTTCGCGGCCACGCTGTCGCGCACCTGTTGCGGCTGCGTCTCGTTCACCGAAATGTAGTAGGTGCCGGTCTCGGTGATCGAGCCGATCGTTTCGGCGATGTCGAGCGTGCCGCCTAACCCAAGCGTCACCGCGACTTGCTCGTTGCCCGCCGTGCCGTTGTCGGCGATCACGAAGTTCGTGATCGCGGCGTGGTAGTCGAGGCCCGGCGTGTGCGGATTCGGATCCTTGATCACGAACATGCCGGTGAGCGACAACGTGCCGTTCGTGTTGTCGGTGCAGTTGTCCGCCGTGTACACCTCGGTCACGCTGTCGGGAACACCGTCCTCGTCCGAATCGACGATCGGCGTCGGCGAGATCTCGGGACAATTCGCCGTAAACTGGAGCGGGTGCAACCCCGAGTGATCCCCGGATCCGAATCGGGCCGCCAATGGCGTCGACACGGCCGACTCCCGATCGAACAACCCGATGAACGGGGTCGCGCCGGTGGCCGTCATGGCCTCGATCTGCGCGCTGATCGAGCTCGCCAACGTACTCGCCAGACTCTGCTGTACCGCAACCGGCGGCACTCCGGTTTGCGGACCAGTCGATGAGGTGCTTCCTCCGCACGCACCGAGGGCTAACGCCGCCAGCCCGGCAATCGTTGCACGGGTCACCGCGATGCTACACGAACGCATGAGAACGCTCCGGCAGGAATTGAAGCGGTGCCCTTGCCTAACTCGCAATGCTCGGCACCGGGAGCGACAAAGTGCGATGCCCAACGGCTTGGCGCAATATGATTGCGGCCGTGCGTCCGTCCTCCGTCGTCACGACGTCCAGCTTCCGTCCCCGACGCGTCACGCTTCCGTCATCACGGATGACCCCGCCGTGCCCACGACGTCCGCGAACACGAATCCATCGCGCTCGACGATGACGCCCGCCTGCACGTCGATCGCGCGGTCGAATACCGGCGCATCGTGGACGAACGTGTGGAATTCGCCCTTCTCGCCGCATGGATCCGCCGAGCTCGGCAATTCGCCTAACAACGCCGTATCGAACTCGCGGCCGGCGAACGCCGGCGACACCTGCGCGGGATCCACACACGTAATGCGTGCTTTGACGCCGGCGGCAATCATCTGCCGGGCCAGCGCGTCTGTCGGTGCGCCCCACAACGGGAACATCGGCTCGAGCCCGGTGCCGGCGAGCTGCCGCTCGCGGTAGGCGCGCACGTCCTCGAGAAAAAGATCGCCGAACGCGACCGTGGTGATCCCGTCCGCCACCGCGCGGTCGCACGCAGCGCGCATGCGCGACTCGTACTCGTCGTTCGAGCACGGCCACGGGAGATCCACTTCCCAGAGCGGCAATCCCGCGCGCTCGGCCTGGGCGCGCACCAGGTCGCGACGCACGGCATGCATCGCCACTCGATCAGCCGCAACATTGAACGTGGTGAGCAGCGCCGTCACGACGACGTCGGTGCGCTGCCGCAAAACGTGCAACGTCCACGCGCTGTCCTTCCCGCTGCTCCAGGAGAGCAGGACCTTCTTCACGACGCGTCGCGATCCAGCCAGCGCCACCACGCCCCGTGCGACGATTCGCCGACGCACACACCGTGCAGCATCTCGGCCACCATCTCGGCGGTGCGCGACACCGTCATGCCGGAGCGGTTGAAGAACCGATTCCCATCCGCGATGGCCACGGCTCCATCGCGCACCGCGCGAAGATCGCTCCACCCCGGATACGATTCGAGCACGTCGCGCTCCGCGAGTGCGCGGTCGAGCGGAAATCCGCAGGGCGCCACGATCACGAAATCGGGATCCGCCTCGCGCACGCAGTCGAACGTCGTCGCCATGGAGTAATCGCCGGGGTGCGCGAGCAGCGGCGTCCCGCCGGCGATCGTCACGACTTCGGGCATCCAGTTGCCCATGGCGAAGAGCGGATCCGTCCATTCCAGCAGCGCGACGTTAGGCCGCGTGCGGTGCGCCGTCGCGGCGCGCACGGCGTCGAATCGGGCGCGCTCGACCGCCACGACGCTCCGGCCTCGCTCCGGGATGCCGAGTCGCTCGGCCACGGCGAGGATGCTGCCGGCAATGTCGTCCACGGAGAACGCCGACAGCGCCAGCATCTGCTCCGGATCCAGGCAGCCGCCGTCGCGCTCCACGTCGTTAGGCGTGACGGCGCACACCTCGCAGTGCGTTTGCGCGATCACCACGTCCGGCGCCAGCTCGCGAATCAGATCCGTGTGGATCTGATAGAGCGGCTCGCCCGCGTGCATGCGACGCTTGACCTCGGCATCGATCGAGCGGCTCGAGCCGGAAACGTCGAAGGCCGGCGCGCTGCACGCCGGCAGCGACCGCACCCACTCGGGGTTGTCGCACTCGTGCGACCGGCCCACGAGCATGTCGCCCGCGTCCAACGCGCAGACGATCTCGGTTCCACTGGCGAGCAACGACACCACGCGCACGGTCAACTCCGCGTCGGGCGATCGATCGTCGCCTGGAAAACCGGACTCATGAAATCGTGAACCATGCAGTGCACACGTTGAGCGGAGGAATCGACCCGTTTGCTCAAGCTATCGCCGCCGCCCGGCGCCGGGGAGTCCGCTGTCGGCCGGTGAATGACCGGAAAGCGGCGTGTTGCACGCATAGCGATACACACCGCAGTGCTCGCCACTGTTTCCGTTCCACTCGCACGGAGGATCGCCATGCGTCGCACTACACACGCAGTCACAGCGCTTGCGCTCGCCCTGTCGCTCGGGGCAGCCGCGTGCTCGTCCAACTCCCTCGACGGCAAGTATTACAACAGCGCGAGCGGCGAATTCGCGATGGAATTGTCGCACGGCAAGGTGACGGCCATGCAAGGCGAGCCCGCCGGCGGGATGACGTACGAGGTGCGCGCCGACAGCCTGATGATTCACGATCCGCGGCACGGGCTCGCCGACCAGATGACGTTCCACATCGAGCGGGACGGCTCGCTGAGCTTGGGTATTCTCGGCACGTTGACCAAGAAGCGACCCTGACCGAACCGAGCGTGCGGCTCGCACTCGCGGCTCTTCACCTGCTCGCCCTCGGCACCGGACTGGCGCGATCTGGTCGCGCGCCCGGTCCTTCGGACCCCCACCCGACACCGTCGCCCCGTTGCGTCCTCCGGCTCGAAGCTAACGACTGTCCGTTAGGCTTCGCCCCCGCCTCCTTCCCTGTTCCCCCAGCGCGCCAGCCCTACCCTCAGCGCGCGCTAGCGCGCGCTGCCCTCTCCCGGATGGTATTGCTTCTCAGTGTGTCCCTCCAACTGCGACCGGTAGAAATACACCGGGCGCAGTGCGCCCGTCGCGTACCGCTCCGCCTGGTCGCCAAAGTGCGGCGACGATGGATCGCCGCTCTCCCCGCCCGCCGTGATCGCCTTCGCGCGCACGCTGTCGCCGAATTCCACCACCGCCACGAAACTGTTCCCGCTCGTCCCGTACCACTTCTTCGTCCCCGGATACGGACGCGCCGAGAATGCGGCGAGCGAGCCCCAGCGCGACCACGTGAATCCGACCGGAATGCTCGGCGCCGCATCGTTGAAGTGCTGCACGATGTCGCCGTTGGTGCGCTGATACCGGTTGATCTCGCCCCATGGCGTCTTCCACGAGCCGAACTGCGCCGTTAGACTGTCGCTCGCGTCGACCAACGCTTGCAGGCGCTCGCGATCCGACGCGCCGCTCACCATGTAGTCGTCCACGCGCGCGTTCGCCTCGTGCGCCTCACGCGCCACGAGGTTGCTCAGCGCGATGCCCCAGTATACCGCCAGCGACGTCGGCACCGACGTGGTCGACCACCGATAGTCCCACGCCTTGAGCGCGTCCATCTGCGGCGCCAGCGTCGCCTTGAGCGAATCGGCGGCGCCGAGCGCGTCGTACGCCTTGACTAACGGAGGCAGGAGTGCCGCGAATCCGGTGAGGTACGGATCGTACGCCGCCTTGATCAAAGTGTCGATCGCGAAATCCTTCCGGTTTTCCAACACGCGGATCGCGTGCAGTCCGCGGAACGATTCGCCGCCCGTCTCGACGTACGGCGGATAGTCCGAACGCTTGGGGCTGCTCGGCCCCGCCGCCGACCACGGCCAGTTGTTGCTGTTGTAGAGCCAACCGCTCGCCGGGTTCAGAAGGTGCGGCGTCTGATCGATCGACAACAAGCCGTGCCAATCGGTGGCCGTGTCGCTCCCGTCCACCGGCTTGGTCCAATCGAACTTCGGATTGCGGCGCGGAATGAAGTTCGCGTGGAAGTACGCGATGTCGCCATCGGCGTCGGCGAAGATCGTGTTGTTCGACGAGTTGGTGTGCAGCTCCATCGTCTGACGGTACGCCTTGTAATTGAGCGCCTTGGTGCGCGTGTACGACTGGATGAGCGCCCGCTCCGGCTCGTTCATGAGATCCATGCTCACCCACTTCTCGCCGATCTTCCTGACGATCGGTCCGTGCCGCGTCTTGTACACGCTGAACACCTTCTTCGCCATCCCCGTGTCCGTCGTGAACGCGACCGTGACGCGAGACGTGATCATCGGGTATTCCTTGCCGCCGTACAGATAGTAGTAGCGGCCCTTCTTCCGCGAGACCGTTTCCAGGTACTCGTCCTTGTCATCGGCGTTGCTGCTCGTGTGCATCCACCCGACGCGCGTGTTCCACCCCTGGTAGACGAAGAACTGCCCCCACGTCACCGCGCCGTACGCGTCCAGCCCCTCATCGCTCACCATCTGCAGCTCGGCGCGGAAAAAGAACGACGTGTGCGGATTGATGAGCAGCAGCGCGTGATGGTCGAGCGTGTTGGACGGCGCGACCGCCATTCCGTTAGACCCGCCCGGCTCCGGCGGCGCGCCGTCGCTCATATCCGGCACGACATCGTTGGCACCGTTGCCGTAGAACTCGGCGAGCTGTTTGATGCTCACGTCTTCGATGTCGCCGCCAATGCTGCCCTCGCTGAACGAGAGCGCCATCCATGGCTCGAAATGCGTGATCACGCGCGGCTTCACCGCGGCATGCGTGTACAGGTAGTAGTTGAGGCCGTCGGCCCACGCGTTCATCAGCGCCTTGAGCCAGGCCGGACTCGCCGCGTACTTCGCGCGCAGCGTGTCGGGATTGATGAACAACTTCATGCGCAGATCCTGGAAGATCGCGCTCTCGCCTTCCGTTTCGGCCAGGCGGCCCATCGCGTTGATGTAGTTCGTTTCGACGCGATTGAAGTCGTCTTCCGATTGCGCGTAGATCATCCCGAACACCGCGTCCGCATCCGTGTGGCCGTATACGTGCGGGATGCCCCAGTTGTCACGAATGATCGTGACGCGTTGGGCTTCTTGTTTCCATCGGGCGATGTCGGCGCTGTTGGGCGTTTGAGCTTGCGCGGGGGCGGAGCCCGCGACAGAAAACGCAATGGCAAGAACGACGGCGAACTTATTCATCGATGTGGGAGGTAAGAGGCACCAGGATCGAGTGACGCACCCGGCGCCGATCCGGTGCGACGGATCGGCGCCGGGTACTGCGTTAGGCGGGCTACGGCGTCATCGGCTTCACCCGCTTGCCCCACATGGCCGGCGGCGGCTCGTGCGTGGCACGCTCCACCGGATGCGCAGCCAGTTCCTGCATCGCCTCGGCTACGGCGCGCTCGAGTTGCGCGTCGTGTCCCGCCGCGATGTCCTTCGGCCAATCTTCGACTTCGATGTTCGGCGAGATGCCTTCGTTCTCCACGGCCCACTTGTTGTCCAGCGCGAAGAATCCGCCGCGCGGCGCGTACATGATGCCGCCGTCCACAAAGAGCGGCGTGTCCCAGATGCCCACCAATCCGCCCCACGTGCGCTCGCCTACGAGCTGTCCCACCTTGCGCAGCTTGAACATGTACGGCATGAGGTCGCCGCCCGAGCCCGACATCTCGTTGATGATCATCACCTTCGGTCCCCAGATGCCGGCGGCCGGGCTGGTGAACGGATACCGCTCGCCCACGGGATTGTTGAAGTACCCGTCGAACGTGCGCTGCAACACATCAATGATGTAGTCCGCCGCCGAGCCGCCGCCGTTGTATCGCTCGTCGATGATCGCGCCCTTCCGATCCTGCTGCGCGAAATAGTAGCGGTTGAAGCTCGTGTACCCGCCCTCGCCTGTGTTAGGCAAGTGCACGTACGCCAGCTGCCCGTGCGACAACGAATCGACCAGGTGGCGGTTGTGCTCCACCCACGCGCGAGCGCGCAGGCCGCCATCGTTCGGCACCGGAATCACCGTCACCCGGCGCGCGCCCTCCATCGTTGGACGCTCGTTGACCGTGATCACCGTCTGATGGTTGGCCGTGCCGTCGAACAACCGGTACACGTTGTCCGGCGCGCGCAGCTCCTGTCCGTTTACCGCGAGCAGATAGTCGCCCGTGTGCACCTGCACGCCGGGCGCCGTGAGCGGCGCGTGCAGATCCGGATTCCAACTGTCGGTGCCGTAGATCTTCGTGATCTTGTACCGGCCGTTGTCCACCTCGAAGTCCGCGCCTAACAGACCGACCGGCGGCTGTTGGTCGCCCGGCATGTCGCCGCCGCGCACGAACGAGTGGCCGATCGCGATCTCCGAGCCCATCATGTCCAGCAGATAGTTCAGGTCGGAGCGATGCTTCACGTACGGCAGCAGCTGTCCGTACATCTGCTTGTCCCGCACCCAATCGGTGCCCTGCAGATTCTTCACGTAGATGTAGTCGCGCTGGTTGCGCCATCCCTCGTCGAAGATCTGCTTGAACTCGGCCGTCGGATCGACCAGCATGCGCAGTTGCGCATTGAGCTTGCCGTGGCCCGCCGGCGGCGGATCCTTCGTCGTGGCGTCGACGAGATAGAGCCCGCCCTCCGGTCCCGGCGATTGATACAACAGCTTCTTGCCGTCGGCGCTCACAAAATAGCCGGCCACGTTCTGCACGAACGCGATCGCCTTGCGCTCCTTGAGATCGTACCGATGCACCGTGCCGCCGCTGAAGCGCGACTCAGTGGTACCGGTTTCGGGAATGTTCTCCGTGAAGAACACCGTGCCCGGAACGCCGCTCTGCAACGCGCCATAGTCGCGCTCTGCAATCTCCGACACCGGCACCACACGCTGCGACAATCCGTCGAAATCGATCTCGACGTGCCGACGCGGCGCCAGCATCGCCTTGAGCGAATCGGCGGGAATGCGATGCGCTGTGCTCGTGTCCGCGGTGCTGTCGCTGCGCGCCGGACGCTGTTGCCGTTGACGCGGCGTCGGCGGCACACCCGGCGTCTGCTCCTGCGGGACGCCCGTGTCCTCATCGCTCTCCGGCAACAGCGGCGACGGATCGTTCTTGGACAACACGGCCAAGTAGAGCGCCTTGGTCTCCGTGTGTCCGTAGCTCGACATGTCCAACCACCCGGAGCCGAGTGCGAGGTCGGTGGACGCGAAGAACCAGAGATACTTGCCGCTCGCGTCCCACGCCGGCCACGTCGCGTCGGCCAGGCCATCCGTGATCTGGTGAGTCTGCCCCGTGGTCATGTCGTACACGAAGATCGCGCGATAGAGCGACTTGAGACGCCTAACGTAAGCGATCCATCGCGAATCCGGACTCCACGTCGGATTGAGCGAGCGCTCGGGCACCATCCATTCGTCGCCGCCGATGTCCGTGGCCTTTCCCGTTGCGACGTCCACCACCCACAAACGGAGATTCGTGTCCTGGAACACGATGTGCTTCCCGTCGGGCGCCCAGCTCGGCGTGTAGTAATGCGTCGGATGCTCGAGCGCGATCGTGCGCGCCGGCGCGCTGCCGTCGGCGGACGCGATGACTAACTGATACTCGCCCGATTTGTCGCTGAAGTACGAAACCCATTTGCCGTCGGGCGACCACGCCGGATCGCGCTCGGCCGATCCGCTCGACTGCGTGAGATTCCGCACGTCGCCTTTCTCGGCCGGCACCGTGAAGATTTCGCCCCGTGCCTCGATGGCCGCGCGCTTGCCCGTGGGCGACAGCGCGATGTTCGCGATATAGCGCGTGACTTCCTTCCACTGCGGCATCATCCACGCGAAGTCGCCCACCGCCGTGATCGGCACGATGTGCTCCGTGCCGCTCGCCGGATCCAGCTCGTGCACGTAGCCGCCCTGCTCGAACACCAGCGCACCACCGCCGGCGTCGAGCGTCTTTACGTCGAAATCGGAAAAGTTCGTGATCTGCTTGACCTGCTTGGACCCCATGTCGTACGACCAGACGTTCGACACGCCATCGCGGTCGGACAGGAAATATATCGTCGAATTCCCCACCCACACCGGATACATCTCCTTCGAGTTAGGCCGGGGGATGGTGTCGACGTCGAGTGTCTTGGTATCGAGAATCCAGATCGGACGGTTTTGCCCGCCGCGATAGTTGCGTCGCTCTTCATCCCAGGCGTTGTTCATCCGATAGGCGATGTGGGCGCCGTCGGGCGAGATCTTGCCCTGATAGGCGCGGTACATCGGCATCGCCGTCACGATGCCGCCCTCGGCCGGCACGGTGAACCACCGTGGTTCCGGCGACGGCAGGTTGGATCCCTGCGTCGACGAGAACACGATCGACTTGCCGTCGGGCGTCCATCCCTGGACGAGATCTTGCGCCGGGTGCCAGGTGAGGCGCTTGGGCTCGCCGCCCTCGGCCGGCATCACGTAGACGTCGGTATTCCCGCCGTAGTCGCCGCTGAACGCGATCCACTTCCCGTCCGGCGAGAAGTACGGGTTACTCGCTTCGCCCGGCGTGCTCGTTAGGCGAACGGCGGAGCCGCCGGCGCGCGGTACCACCCAGATGTCCCCCGCGTACGCGAAGGCGATTTGCGTGGTGCTCACCGTGGGCGAGCGCAACATGCGCGTGCCACCCTGGGTGTGAGCCTGCGAGACGACGGCGACGAGGGCCAGGACCGGCAGACCGTATCGAAGCCCGGCGAGAGGATGAAAGCGAGGCATAACGGGGTGCGGTGGAAGGAGCAAACGACGCGAGGACACTACTGCAGAGACAGGCGATAACTTGTGCCGCGTACCGCGCCTGCGCCAGCGCATCGGACGCTGCCCGTACCATGTCCGTGGTCCCTTGGCGATATTCTGACCGCCCGATACCACCCGCCCACATCGATCCCTCAGCCGACCGTCCCATGCGACCGTCCTTGCTCCTCGCCGGCGCGCTCGTCTTTGCCGCCGCGCCACACGCCGCCACAGCGCAAACGTTTCAGAGCGACGACCCGATCATCAAGCACATCTGGGCGATCGGCATGGACAGCTCGGAGACCGAGCATCTCGCCAACCAATTGTTCGACTCGCTCGGCCCGCGTCTCACGGGGACGCCCGACTTGAAGCGCGCGAACGACTGGCTCGTGCACACGTACACGAGCTGGGGCATTTCGGCGCGCAACGAGCAGTACGGTACCTGGCGCGGGTGGCGTCGCGGCTACTCGCACATCGACTTGATCTCGCCGCGGGTGCGGTCGCTCGAGGGCACGATGCTCGGCTACAGCCCGGGCACGAACAAGAAGGATCTCACGGCGTCGACGATCATCCTGCCGCACTTCGCCGATTCCGCGGCGTTCGCGCAGTGGCTGCCTAACGTAAAGGGCAAGTTCATTCTCGTGTCGGCGCCGCAGCTCACGTGCCGGCCCACCGAGGATTGGGACGCCAACGCGCTGCCGGCCTCGGCGGCGCGTATGGACAGCCTGCGCGATTCGCTCCGCCGCGAGTGGAGCGGCCGCAACGTGCGCGGGACGGGCATGAGTCTGGCACTGGGCACCGGCGAGCTCGGCCTGCGGCTCGAGGACGCAGGCGCAGCCGGCATTCTCACGTCGCGTCCCAAGGATGGGTGGGGCACGATCGAAGTCTTCGAGACCTACGACACGAAGGCGCCCGCCATCGCGCTCAGCTGCGAGGACTACGGCCTCGTGTTCCGCCTCACCGAGAACAACCAGCATCCGATGGTGCGGCTCAACCTCGATGCGCAGTTGTTAGGCGAACAGCCCGTGTACAATACCGTCGCCGAGATCAAGGGCACCGCGCATCCCGATGAATATGTCATGCTCTCGGCGCACTTCGATTCGTGGGATGGTTCGTCGGGCGCCACCGACAACGGCACCGGGACGCTCACGATGATGGAAGCGATGCGCATCCTGTCCAAGGTGTATCCGCATCCCAAGCGTACGATTCTCGCCGGCCACTGGAGCGGCGAAGAGGAAGGCGAGGTGGGTTCCAAGGCGTTCACGGAAGACCACCCGGAAGTCCTGAAAGGATTGCAGGCGCTGTTCAATCAGGACAACGGCACCGGGCGCATCGTTCGGCTGAGCGGCGCCGGGTTGCCCGATGCGGCGACCCACATCGCAGAATGGCTCAATCAGATTCCGCTCGAGCTCCGCAACCAGATTCAATTCGGCGGCGCCGGGTTCCCGGCCGGCGGCGGTAGCGACGACTATTCGTTCTCGTGCTCGGGCGCTCCGGCGTTTGGGTTAGGCGCACTGCCGTGGGACTACGGCAATTACACGTGGCACACCAATCGCGACACACCGGACAAGATCGTGTACGACGACCTCAAGTCCAACGCGACGTTGACGGCGATGCTCGCGTACCTGGCGTCCGAGGATCCGACGATGATCAAGCGCGACCGGATCGACATTGCCGCCGTTGCCGCGCGTCTCGCCGCCGAAGCGCCGCCGCCTACCGCCGGCCGCAACGCCGCGTTCCGGTTCCGGCGCTTCCCGACCACCTGGCCCGAGTGCACCAAGGCGCCCCGCACGACGAAGCCGCGGCTCAAATAGCAGCACCCTCAGATGGGGAAGATCGTGCGGCGTGGGCAGAGGGCACGTCGCCAGCGCTGGTGAACGCGTCCGTCGCGCGTTAGGCGACGACCCTTCACGGCGATGCAGAACGATCCTCCCCATCTCTCGCATCCCTTTCGTTATCCCTCTGATCCCTCGTCGTAAGAGCCCGGGCACCTGTCAAGCCGGGTTCAGCGCACCAGATGCCTAACGCTTGGCCGTCCACCGGTCGTTCGTCGTGTCCGCGTCCATCCAGATGCCGTGATCGAGCACGATCGACGCGACCGCCTTCTTCGCCGGCACGGTCACCGTGGTGTGGTGCAGATTGGCGCGCCAGATGGCCGACGTCTCGTGCACCGTATCCACGCTCGCGTCGGAATACTGCACGAGGAGATCGACCGGCGCCGGCATCCCGCCGATGTTGTCGAGCGACACCGTGTAGCCGGTCGCGCCGCGACGCGCTCCGGTGATCGCGAGATCGATGTACGAGTTGCTGAAGAACCAGCTATTCCAGAACCAATCCAGGTTCTGGCCCGACGCGTCGTTGAACGTGTAGAACATGTCCCACGGCGTCGGATGCTTGCCGTGCCACCGGTCGATGAACGCGTGCAGCGCTTTCCGGAACGTGTCGTCGCCCAGCATGCGCTTGAGCGCCAAGTAGCCTAACGCCGGCTTCCCGTAGGCGTTGTTGCCGTAGGCCACGCCGTTCAACACATCCTCCGGCGTCACGATCGGCAGATCCTCGAGCGGCGATGGGTCGTGAATCCACTGGTTGATCCGAAATTGTTTGAAGAACTCGGTCGCCCGGGCCGCGCCCAGGTCGGCCGTACCGATCAGGTTCTCGAACGTCGTCGCCCACCCTTCATCCATGAACGCATAGCGGCTTTCGTTGATGCCCATGTAGAACGGGAAGTAGGTGTGCGCGATCTCGTGCTCCACCACGAACCGCGAGAAGATCGTGTCCGGCGTCGACCCGTCGTTCACCATCATCGGGTACTCCATGTCCGCCGAACCCTGCACCACCGTGCTCTTCTCGTAGGGGTACGGCACGCCCGGCCAGTTGTGCGACAACCATTCGAGCGAGTGGTGCGCGAAGTCGACCATGTGGTGGTAGTCGGCCGCCGTGTCGTTGTACGCCGCTTGCACGCTCGCGCGCCGGTGTGCCGCATCGTCCACCAGCACGCTCGCCGCGTCCCAGTCGTAGTGATTGCTCACCGCGAACGCCATGTCGGGTACGTTGTGCGCCGTGAAGTGCCAGGGGTTCACCGGTTGCTGCGTCGTGATCTTCCCCGCGGCGAGGTCGGCGCCGGACGCGACGTGCACGGTTTGATCGGACGTGAACGACGACTGAAACCGCTCGAGCGCATCCGGCTGCAAGTTGGCCGACGGATCCACGAGCGTGCCCGTGCCCCACACCACATAGTTAGGCGGCACGTCGAGCGTCACGTCGTAGTCGTTGAAGTCGCTGTAGAACTCCTGCTCATCGGTGAAGTCCATCGTGTCCCAGCCGTTGTAGTCGTCGTAGACCGAGACGCGCGGATAGAAATAGGCCAGGTAGTACGTCGTCGAATCGAGCATCCCTTCGCGGCCGGCGCGCTTCGAGATCTCGTAGTGCCAGTCGAAGCCGAGACGCACCGAGTCGTGCGGGGCGAGCGGCGTGCCTAACCGGACCGGCTGCCACGTGAAGAAGCGCGGGCTGTCCCGCCACGG
>JANWIK010000068.1 GCA_025449955.1 Gemmatimonadaceae bacterium | reverse complement strand
TGCCCCGGCACCGGCGACACGGTTCCGAACGGCTCCGGCGTCCTGTCGGTGGACCGCTTGGCTCGGTAGGTGCTGAGATTGTCGCTTTGAGGTCCTTCTTCCCCACTTGCCATGTCCACCCCGCCTATCGGAACTTTCCCATGCGGAATGACTATTCCCTTTTCCCTATTCCCTTGTCCCCGTCTTTCTTATGCCTGCAAGACCAATAGCAGCCGCCACGATCTCGTTCGGCCTCGTCTCCGTTCCGGTGAATTTGTATTCGTCATCCGAGTCCAAGGCCAGCGTCTCGTTCAACATGCTGCACAAGAAGTGCGGGTCGCGCCTCAAGCAACAGTACGTCTGCGCCAAAGATGGCGACATCGTCCCGCGCGATGAAACGGTGAAGGGCTACGAGTTCGCGAAGGATCAGTACGTGGTCCTCACGCCCGAAGAGCTCAAGGCGCTCGAGGAAAAGGCGACCGCCACTATCGACGTCGCCGAGTTCGTCCCGCTGGCCAAGGTCGACCGCGAGTATCTCGAGAAGGTGTACTATCTGGGTCCCGACAAGGGCGGGGACCGTGCGTACCGCTTGCTCGTGGAAGCGCTCAAGGACACGGGTCGCGCGGCACTCGGCCAATACGCGGCGCGCGGGCAGCAGTATCTGGTGCTCTTGCGTCCGCTCAACGGCGTGCTGGTGATGGAGCAGCTGCACTACGCCGACGAAGTTAGGCCGACCACCGAAGTGACCGTGCCCGACGGCGATGTGAAGCCGGCCGAATTGGCGTTGGCGAAGCAGCTCATCGAGCAGACGGCGAACGACGAGTTCGAGCCCACCAAGTACAAGGACACGGTGCGCGAGCGCGTGCTGGAGACGATCGAGAAGAAGGTGGCGGGTCAGGAGATTACCGCCGACGCGGCGCCCGAGACGGGCGGCAAGATCATCGACCTCATGGAAGCGCTCAAGGCGAGTCTCTCTTCGTCGCACGCTGCCGCGGACGAGAAACCGGCGAAGAAGGGGAGAAAGGCGTCGTGAAGTTGATCGCGGGGACGAGCGGGTATGCCTTCAAGGAATGGAAGGGCTCGTTCTACCCCGAGGACGTGAAGGACGACGGGATGCTCGCGTACTACGCGGGCAAGTTTCCGAGCGTCGAGATCAACAACACGTTTTACCGGCTGCCCAAGGAGCACGTGTTGCGCGACTGGGCTCAGCAGGTGCCGGACGCGTTCACGTTCGCGATCAAGGCGAGCCAGCGGATCACGCACCATGCGCGGCTCAAGCCGGAGTGCGCGAGCGCGGTGGAGTTCCTGCTCGCCAACACGTCGGTGCTCGCCAGCCGGTTAGGCCCGATTCTCTTCCAGCTGCCGCCTAACCTCAAGAAGGACCTTCCTCGGCTCAGTTCGTTCGTGGAGTCATTGCCTAACGATAGGAAGTTCACGATCGAGTTCCGGAATCCGACGTGGTTCGAGGACGACGTGTACGAGGTGCTGCGCGGACGCGGCATCGCGATGTGCATCTCGGAGCAGCCGGAGTTCGCGTCGCCGGTGGTGGCGACGGCGCCGTGGGGGTATGCGCGGCTTCACCGGCTGGACTACGACGAGCCTGCGTTAGGCGGATGGGCGGAGAAGATCGCCGCGCTGCCGTGGAGCGAGGCGTACGTCTATTTCAAGCACGACGAGGGGGCCGGGTCGGGGCCGCCGGCGGTGGACGCGTTCAGGCGGGCCTTCGCCGGGATCACCGTCTGGTGATGCGCACGCGCCAGACGTCGGGGCCCGACGCTTCATACGCCCAATCGAAACTGTCGGGTCGCTCCGCCATGAACTGATAATGCAGCGGCCTTGGGTCGTGATCGTTGACGAGCACGAGCGACTGGCCGGTCGTCAGCGCATCGAACGCACGGAAGATGCTGGGGTGCTTCTCGCGCGGCGGAATCGGACGTACGTCGAGCTCGATCGTGGTCATGGTCATGGCGACATTCTCCTAACGGTACGTGATTGGTTAGAGCGCCGGTCGTCGGGCGTCCGCGGACGCTCATGCGATGTGCCGGATGCGTACCAGCACGACATCTGCTCGAGGCTCGTCGATCTCGTACGCGAAACCACGCTCGGCCAAAATGGGAAGCAGTACCTGCGGGACGCGCGCGTTCACCTGGACAAGCGTGCTGCCTGCCGGCAGGCTCTCGAGAGCCTCGAGCGTGCGCAACAACGGTTCTGGCGGTTCGAGCCCGCGGACGTCGAGCTGGACGACGTTAGGCGCCGAGTTTGTATCGACTTCCACAGCGCCGCCTGATCTGCCGGCCTCGACGATTGGCCGTCCCTCGGCGGCGGCCGGCGTACCGTCGCCGGCGGGACGCCAGAACCAGACGGACCAATCGTCAGTTGCATGCGCCGTTGCGTCGTGATGAAATCCGCGCTTCCCCAGCACCGCATACAGCGGCACCGGCTCGAAGAGTGTGCGAAGATGCAGGACGCTGTCATCGGCGAGCGTGCTGACGGCGGCCATGATACTCGAAAACGGCTCGCGTCCCGCGCGCAGATCGTCGCGCACGTCGAGCTCGACCATCGGGTGTGATAGATGCGCGTCGGTCGGATCTTCCCGCCGGGCCTCGCCTGACATTTTCGCATCGCCCGGCGAGGTCGAGGGCCTGTGCGTGCCGCCGTCTGAGCGAGCGCCTAACGCAGCATTGAGGTCGCTCAGCAAATGATCCGTGTTCACACCGCCCATGCGCGCGGCCTGTTCGACCGTCACCAGGCGGGCCATGATCCGCCGCATCGCGCGATTCCGGAGCTTCGCGAAGGGCGGGGCGACACCAGCAAAAATCTCGACGAGGGACTCATCGCGTGCGAGCACATCGCTCACCCGATCACCCGCGACGATCGGCCCGCGTGCGGACCGTGCACTCATCGCGCTCCCCCGAATGCCACGCGCACGAGCTGACTGACGAACAGCAGCACACCGGCGAGAAAGAGCAGCGCCCCGCACCGCACGACGCGCTCGGAGCCAAATCCGATGCCGACCCCCAAGAGCGTTATGCCTGACCCCATAGCGCCGAGCTGCACCAGAGCCGCTCGAGATGAGAACATCTCCGCGACCGTCGGCACGCGTCTCTTGCCCATATGGCCGCGGTAGCGCGCGACCCAGGCAAGAAGCGGAACGATCTTGTAAAAGAGGCCAATGATGTAGAGCACGATGCCGCCGAGGAGGCCGATGGCCACATACGCCGTGTCGAGTCGGGCATGTCCCCGCCCGACAGCCAGCACCGCCGGGCCTAACAGCGCGCTCACGCTCAGAAAGCCGAGCGCGGTAGCGGCGAACCGCATGCCGATATCGAGCGAGCGCTTCGCGCGCACGCGGTAGAACGCGTACGCCTGGCGCAGAAAGCACGCGATGCCGAGCTCGAGCAAGCCGACGCCGGCCCAGCTCGCGACCGTTTGTTGGACGAGGATGCCGGTCGCCAGTGTCGGAACGCCCGTCGTGAGAAACACGAGTGCGCGCTTCGTCCAGCGCGTGTCCGCGCCGCGTGCGAGCAGGAACATTGGGAGAAGGCGGTGCGACACACCGACCATCATCACCAACGCCCAGCCCACGATCGCAACGTGCAAGTGTATCGCCAGCACGCGCAGGCGAGCGGACGCGATGAAGCCGGTCTGCAGGTTGTGCAGCAAGATCGCGCCGAGCGTGAGCGTCGACGTGAGGAACGTGATCGCGAGCGCGATCGCCGCCCAAATGACGTCGCGCGCGCGCGCACGTGGCAGCGTGCTGGCAACGTTGCTAACGGCGAGCACCACGCCCGTGCCGACGAGCGTGATCCCGACGTGGCGTAGAATCGGCGACGTGGCGCCCACGCCGGCCGCGAAGAGTCCGGCGCCCGGCGCGAAGGTCCAGAAGCTCGCATGGCCGAGGCGCGGAGATCGTATCGGCGCGCCGAGCGCAACGGGAAGGAGTTGATAGAGCGCGCCGAAGATCGTCATCGTGATCCAGCCGAGCGTGAATAGATGCACCACGCCGGCCACACGCGGTTCGGTATATGCACCGCGCGCGAGGTCCGGTGCAATCCAGAGGAGGCCGACGGCGCCAGCGACCAGATACACGACGGCCATGCCGAAGTGTTCGCCCGCGAGCGGGATCGCGCTCATGGACGGCGACATCGTGCCGGTCTCACGCCCAACCGGAGCAGCCATCGGCAGCGAGGCCGCGCCTTGCCGAACGACCGCCGTCACGGCCGCGCGCCCGCGGCGATGTGCCGCCATCCGAGTGCCGTCGCCACGCCGCGCGCGACGTGGTCGAACGCCGCGCCGCTCGTACTGGATGGCCGCGCGATCATCGTCGGAACGCCGCGATCGCCTTCCTCGACGATGCCGCGGTCGAACGGGATCTCGCCGAGAAACGGCACCGACATCTCGGCGGAGAGCGCGCGTCCAGCTCCGCGGCCGAAGGCGCCGGTCATGTTCTCCACCAGACCGAGCACTGGTACCTCGAGCGACCGGAACATCTCGGCTGCCTTTCGGGCTTCTGTCGCGGCAACGCGGGGCGGCTGCATGACGACGATTGCGCCGGAGATCTCCACCGCTTGTGCGAGACTCAACGGCACGTCACCGGTGCCGGGCGGCAGATCGACGACAAGAACATCAAGCTCGGGCCACTCGACGCCGCGCGCGAATTGTTTCACGGCCTTCGACACCATTGGTCCACGCCAGATCGCCGGCGAGCCCTCGCCGAGAAAGAAACCGAAGCTGATGATCGGGAGTCCGTGCGCCGCGAGCGGCAGGATGTGCTTTGCTTTCGACATGCGAACGAGATGCGCTCCGTCTTCGATGCCAAGGAGAATCGGGAGACTCGGCCCGTAGATATCCGCATCGAGGAGACCGGCGCGCAATCCGTCGCGCGCGAGTGCCAACGCCACGTTGACCGCGACCGTACTCTTGCCCACGCCGCCTTTGCCGGCGCCTACCGCCACCACGTGGCGCACGTGCGTTAGGCGTACACGGCCGCCCCACGGATCACCGGCGCCGTGTCGCGGTGCCCGCGCCGCCGGCGCAGCCGCCGGTGCCACGATCTCGACGGCCACGGCGACGGCGCCGTGTGATCGCAACGCCCGGGTGATGCTGGCTTCGAGCTGCGCTGGGACGCTCGCGTCGGCCGTCCGGAGCGCTATCCGCACCTTCACGCGCCCGCTGCACACGCTGACCTGGTCGACCATACCGAACGTGACGATGTCGCGCGTTAGGCCCGGATACTGCACCTCGCGCAGCGCCACACGAACGGTGTCGGCCGTCAGATCTCCTGTTACGGTCTCGGAAGCACGCGGTCCCATGCCCGAATCGTGTCCCGCGATCCTCGCCTACGACGTGACGGATGTCTCAGGGACCCACCATTGGCAACCTCGTTACGGTGGGAGAGAGCCGTTTGCGTCGCCGGACGGAAGCAGGTCGCGAAGCCGCGCGACATCAGGGATAATGAGTTGGTCGCCGCCGGCGGATTGGATGAGTCCGGTTCGTCGAAGCTGCTTCAACGCCCGAGATACAGACTCGCGCGCGGCGCCAATCTCGAGCGCCAACTCCTCCTGCGTCCGGTCGAGCGTCACCACGATGCCTGCAGAGGTGGGGCGCCCCGATCGCTCCGCGTAGCCTACCAACAGAAGCGCGAGACGTGCGGCCACATCGCGGAAAGCAAGCGTCTCGGCAACGTGCACGAGATGTCGGAGCCGGCGGCCGAGTCCCTGGATGATCGCGTGCGCGAGGTCGGGGTACGCGCGGTAGAGGTGCTCGAAATCCGCACGCGGGAGGAACACGAGACGCGTCTCCTCGATTGTGATGGCGGATGCGGGATACGGCCCGCCGTCGAACAACGGCAATTCTGCAACCGGGCGTCCCGGTCCCTCGACGTGTAAGACTTGTTCCTTCCCCTCGGGGCCCGTCCGGTAGATGCGCACGCGGCCGGCCTCTACGAAATAGAGTCCGCGGCACTCCTCGCCGGTCGTGAACAAGACGTGGCCCGGGCCTACGGTGCGGGTGACGCATCGCGCTGCGAGTCGCTCGAGCGCGGGCTCATCGAGCGCGGCGAAGATCGGGCTCTGACGCAACAGTGCTTTCGCGGACATGCGCTGAAATATCGACGGGATGTCGGGCGACGCCAGATCACGCGCCGGTGCAGCCCGCGGCGGCGTGTGACAACCGTCACGCCTACGCGTGTGGGACGCCCGCGAGTTTTCAGTGAGCGGAGTCGCCTGTGAATGAGGCTCACGCGCACGCCAACGAAGAGGTCTAACGGATGAACGAGATGGACGAACGCCGCCGCGCACTGTGGAACGCGTTGACCATGGTCATTGACCCGGAGCTGGGACTCGATATCGTAACGTTGGGGCTCGTCTACGACGCTGAGGTTATCGGCGAGCTCGCGCGAGTCACCTACACGCTTACGACGCCCGGGTGTCCAATGGAGCGCATCATCGGCGAAGGAATACGCGAAGCCGCGATGTTGGTAGACGGTGTTCGTGAGGTAGAGACACGTCTCGTCTGGGATCCAATCTGGCATGCGGGGATGATCAATGGATAGCGACACGCCAATGGATGCGCCTAACCGGTCAGCTCCGGTCGCTCGCGACGCGCTGACGACAGAGACTAACCGGCGCGTATTCCTGCGCCGCGCGTCCGCGCTCACGCTCGCGATCCCCGGTCTCGGCGCGGCGCTCACGGCGTGCCGCTCGGAGGAGCCGGCACACCACGAACACGCCCGCGGCGGAGGCACGGCCCCACAACCGGCCGCGACGCACGACTCCGTGCGCGTGCACAATCCCGACAGCAAGCTCGACACGGCGCTCCATCAAGAGGGGCGGGCTCCGTCCGCTGTCGCGCCCGCCGGTACGCCGGTTGCCCCGTTCGCGCGCTTCGATCCCGCGCTTCCGCCGCTCTCCACGGGGCGCGCGATCGACGTCCACTTCCACGCGCGGCACGTGCCGATCCAGATCAGCGACGACACCGTTGTTGCGGGCTGGACCTTCGATGGCAATATCCCCGGCCCCATCGTGCACTGTCGAGTGGGCGACACCGTGCACTTTACATTGACTAACGAGATGGACGTCCCGCACTCGATGGACTTCCACGCCGCGCGCATCAACCCGAAAGTCGCGTTTCGATCCACGGCGAAGGGCGAATCCGTGTCGTACGATTTCACACCGCGCTATGCCGGCGCGTTTCTGTATCACTGCGGCACGTCACCCGTGCTCATGCACCTGGGCTCGGGGATGTATGGAGCGATCGTGGTGTCGCCGCGCGAGGCGCTACCGCGCGCCCGCGAATTCGTGCTCGTGCACAGCGAGTTCTACCTCGGGGCTCCGGTGAATGGTGTGCGGCCTTTCGACTACGGACGCATGCTGTCGGAGTTGCCCGACGTCGTGACGTTCAACGGACGCCCGAATCAATACAGCCAGGAACCGTTCCGCGTGAACACGGGCGAGCGCGTGCGCTTTTGGGTTGTCAATGCGGGGCCGACACTTTCCTGCGCGTTCCATGTTGTGGGACAGCAGTTCGACACCGTATACCTCGGCGCGCCGCCGTCCAGCGCGATTCACGGCATACAGACATTCGCGGTGGCCGCGGGCGGCGGAATGGCGTTCGAGCTCTTGGCTGATATCCCCGGCGAGTTCCCATTCGTGAACCACGAATTCGGCCACGGCCAGAAGGGCGCGACGGGGTTCATGGTTGTCGGCTCGTAACGGCAGCGCGCGTACCTGTCGCGCGACGGGCGACCAAGCCTAACGCGCGGACAACGAGCGGAGAGGCGCCGGAACTGCAACTGCATTGGTGCTCACCGGCGACGCCGTCAGTTCCGAAGCAGCCACGCCCACAGCGCTGCCGCTCTCGGGCATGCAGCGACAGGATGACGCCGCGTGATGCCTGGCGGCGCGCGGTGTTCAGTCGGAAGGCGTCGGAGGATCGTCGGACTGATCGGCGAAGAAGGCGTTCACGTTTAGGCTGAAGGCTTCCGAGGAGCCGGCAGGACGCCACGTTAGCATGCCGTCAATCAGCATGGCACGCTCATCGCCAGGGCGCCAGACTTCGATCGCTTCCGAGTTTCCGTCCACCACCCAATACTCCGGGACGCAGCGACGTTGGAATGCGCGTCGCTTGGTAATGCGATCATGACGCGCGGACCCTGGCGACAGCACCTCGCAAATAAGGATTGGTCGGATTACCGGGTCGCTCGCCGGTGCACGTCGACCGTTCAGCGCCGGGGCGACGAAAATATCAGGTTCAAAACGGGTTTCACTCTCGAGCTCGACCTCGCCCGGCCCGAGGCGTACTTCGCCAAGATTCTGGCGCCGTACATATTCGCGCAGCAACACAGCCAGCTCGAACGCAATGCGTTGATGGCGGCCGCTCGGCGCCGGCGTTACGAGTAACTCGCCGGCGACAAGCTCGTAACGCGGGTCGTATCCCGCGCGTTTCTCGACGAGGACTTCGACGTCCTCGGTTGTCCAGTGTTGTTTGCGAATGGCTGCCATGAACATAATCTGCTCGGCGACGAGGTCCCGGCGCAACTCGGCATGCGCGACGGTATGTCCCTCGCGTG
>JANWIK010000067.1 GCA_025449955.1 Gemmatimonadaceae bacterium | reverse complement strand
TTGCGAGCGCGGCACGCCCATCACCGGACCCGGCGGCAGCCAGAGACGCGGATCGGAGAACGACGGCGTAATGCCGCTCTCGGCGCCGCCGATGCCCACTTTGGGTCCGGTACCCTGCCCGCCGGTCAGCGACGACGCCTGCGACGACGCCTTCGGAATCGTGGTCGGCGTGGTGGTGGGCGCGACGAACGGCCTCGCCTGCGTGCGCTCCTTCGGAATGTTGTTCCCGCCGTTCCGGCCCTGGCGCGTCACGCCTTCGTTAGGCACCTGGAAATATCCGATTTTCTCGACGGGCACGTCCTTGTGATCCGCGAGCCACTTCTGGAACGGCAGCGGCACCGCCATGAGCCACACCAATCCCACGATCAGGACGAGGTGCAGTCCGATGGACAGGATGAGCGCGCCACTCGGCTTGCGCTTCATGCGACCGCCGCCTCGAGGCTCTCGAGCACGCGTCCCGCGCGACCGGCCGCTTCGCCGATGCGCGCCGGCGACGTGATGAACGAGACGCGGAAAAATCCTTCACCGCCTGCACCGAACGACGAGCCGGGCAGCACCACCACGCCTTCGTCGTTGAGCAAGCGCTCGGCGAACACCGCGCTCGGGACGCCCGCTGGCAACGGAATCCAGAGGTACATCGTCGCGCGCGGCGTTTCGCACGCGAACCCCGCGGCGCGAAATGCGTCGACGGCCGCGTCGCGTCGCTCGGCGAAGGTGCGTACGTTGCCGGGCACGAAATGCTCCCACGCATCGAGCGCTGCTGCACCGGCCGCTTGCACCGCCATGAACGCGCCGGTATCGACGAACGACTTCACCTTGGCCAGTACGCTCGCGATCTCGGGGCGCGCCACCGCCCACCCGCAGCGCCAACCCGTCATGTTGTAGGTCTTGGACAGCGAGTGGAACTCGATGGCCACGTCGCGCGCGCCCGGAATCTCGAAGATGCTGGGCGGCCGGTATCCGTCGAACGCCAGCTCCGAATATGCGTTGTCGTAGGCGAGCAGAATGTCGCGCTCGCGGCACTGCCTAACGACGCGCTCGAGGTAGTCGCGCGGCGCGATGGCGGCCGTCGGATTGTTCGGGTAATTGAGATAGAGCAGCTTGGTACGCGCGAGCACGTCGCTCGGCACGTCGTCCAGCTCGATGAGAAAATTCGCGCGCGGATCGAGCGCTACCACGTGCGCCGAACCTTCGGCGAGCAGCGTGCCGCCGAGATAGGCCAGGTACCCGGGCTCGGGAATGATGGCGACGTCGCCTTCATCGAGGTAAGCGAGCGCCAGATGCGCGATGCCTTCTTTGGATCCGATGAGCGGAACCACTTCGCGCATGGGGTCGGCGCTCACGGCGAATCGGCGCTGCATGAAGCGCGACACCGCCTCGCGATACGCCGGAAGGCCAGCGCCGAATCCATAGCGGCTCATGGCGGGATCGCGCGCCGCGCGCTCCAGCGCCGCCACCGCTTCGGCCGGCGGCGCCAAATCCGCGTCTCCGGCGCCCAGATCGATTACGTCAACGCCGCGCGCCGCGAGCTCGCGCTTTTTCTGCGGGATCGACGCCAGGAGGTATTCCGGCAATCGGGCGTAACGCGAAGACCTGGGCGGCATAACCCTCAATTTAAGCGACTACCGGGATGCGGCACACAAAAAAACGCCCGTTCGATCCCGTGTGTTCACCCCGCTGCGGCCACGGAGTTCCGTACAAGACTCGAAGCCACCTGCACTTCGACCACGTCTCCTATTTCCAACCGGCCGACGCCGGCCGGCGTTCCCGTCGCAACCAGATCGCCCGGTTCCAGGGTCATGATGCTCGATATGTAGGCGAGCAACATGGGTATGGCAAAGACCATCTCGCTGGCCGACGCGTGCTGGCGAACGGAGCCGTTGACGCGTGTCGTGACCTCAAGCGATGAGAGGTCTGCGGGAGCGGGCACCTCGCTGCCGAGCGGGCAGAATGTGTCGAATCCTTTGGCCCGCGTCCACTGTCCGTCGCTGCGCTGCAGGTCGCGCGCCGTCACATCATTCAACGCGACGATCCCGCGGATGCTGCGCTTGGATTGGGACTCGTCCGCACGCGTCAGGCGCGATCCGATCACCACGCCGATCTCTCCTTCATACTCGACTTGGGACGAGACTGTTGGGAGCTCGATCGTGCCGCCGGTGCGGATCACGCTCGAGGGCGGCTTGAGAAAGATCAACGGCTCGGCGGGCACATCGTTGCCCAACTCTTTCGCATGCGCGCGGTAGTTGCGGCCCACGCATACGATCTTGCCGGGGCGCGACGAATCGGTCACCGAGTCCTCCCATAGAAGTGGTTCACGGTAGAGCGGGCGCGTGCCCACGTGTCGATTACGCGCGTCGCCGGGGGGAGCGTTGCGAGTATGGATTGGCCGTACGCTTTGGTAATGACACGTGGATCGCAGAGCACCACCACACCGCGATCGGTTTGGGCGCGAATGAGGCGGCCGAATCCTTGTTTGAGCCTGAGCGCCGCGTTCGGCAGCATGTATTCGACGAAAGGATCGCCGCCGCGCTCGGCGATCGCTTCGCATTGCGCGGCGGTGAGCGGATCGGTGGGTACGCGGAACGGCAGCTTCGCGATCACCAGTCCGCGGAGCGCATCGCCGGGGACATCGACGCCTTCCCAGAACGAGGCAGTGCCTAACAGCAGCGCGCGCCCCGAGTCGCGGAAGCGGCGGAGGAGCGTGTCGCGCGCCTCTTCGCCGTGGACGAGGAGCGGCCACCGCGCGCCGTCGGGACACGCGCGGATCGCGGCCGCGGCGGCGCGCACATCGCGGTGGCTCGTGAAGAGCGCGAACAATCCGCCGTCGGAGGCGTGGGCCAGGTCGCGGACCACGCCGACGCACGCGCTCAGGTGCGCCGCCGGATCCACGTTCGGCACGGGCAGATCCGTGGGCACCACCAACAGCGCCTGCTCGGCGAAGTCGAACGGCGAGGGGAAAATCGCCGTCTCCGGCTCCACCTGGTCTTCCGTTAGGCCGAGCCGAGTGATGAGGTAGGTGAAGTCGTCGCCGGCCGCGAGGGTGGCGCTGGTGACGATCGCGGTCTCGAGGCGGGCGAAGAGGTCGGCGCGCAGGATGGGCGCCAGGTCGAGCGGGACCGCCGCGGCCGCCAGATTGCGATCGCGGCCGCGCGACTCGAGCCAGCGCACGGTGGGCGCGCCGTCGGGCGGCGGACGGAGCGCGTGCGCGAGTCCATCGCCGAACGACTCGAGGCGGCGCACGACGCCGCTGATCTCGCGCACGAGCGCCGCGGCCGGATCACCGCCGTCGACGTCCACCTCCAGGCGGTCGCGCACCACGCGCAAGCCATCGCGCAGGAGACCGATCTGCGACAGGAGATCGGTGAAGGCGGCGTCGAGTCCGGCGCGCCACACCGGGTGATCGCCGAAGTCTTCCGTTAGGCGGAACACCGGCTCGCCGGTTCCCTGGAGCACCATCTCGAGGAACGCGAACACGGTCGCCGCCGAATCACGCGCCGACGGGACCACCGGGACGAGGCGCGCCGTCACGAGGTCGTGGCTGGCCGTGCTGTAGAGATCCTCGCGGCCGGCCAGCCGCGCGGCGAGGAGCGCGAGCAGGCCGCGGCCGCCGCGTCGCTCGAGACGCGCGAGCAGCCGCTCGATGCCGCGGCGCGTGACGCTCGTGCCCAGGTGCGCCGCAGCCGCATCCTCGAGGTGGTGGCCTTCATCCACCACCAGGCGGCGATAGGCCGGCAAGACCGCCGCGTCGCCCCAATTCTGCTGCGCCCGCCTAACGGCGAGGTCGGCGAGCAGCAAATGGTGGTTCACGACGATCACGTCCGAGTCGGCCGCGCGTCGCCGGGCGGCGAACACGAAGCACTGCGCGTAGTGCGGACACTTGAGACGGCCGCACAGGTCGGGCTCGGCCGCCACCTCGTCCCACACGTCCGGGCTGGGCGGCGATGTGAGATCGGCAAGCGATCCGTCGCTGGTGCGCGCCGCCCACGCGCGCAGCGTGTCGATCTCATCGGTGACGGCGCCGTCGAAGAGCGACGCGCCGTGCCCCGCCGCCTGCTCGAGCCGCTGTAGACATACGTAGTTCCGCCAGCCCTTGAGCAGCGCGAAGCGAACGGACTGGTCGGTGAGCGCGTCGGCGAGAAACGGCAGGTCCTTGCCGACCAGTTGCTCCTGCAGGTTGATCGTGTTGGTCGACACGATCGTGCGCTCGCCGTTGGCCGCTGCCCAACGGAGCGCGGGGACGAGGTAGCCGAGCGACTTGCCGACGCCCGTGCCGGCCTCGAAGAGGCCGATGCCGCCGCCGTTATAGAGGCGCGCGATGGCCGCGGCCATGTCGCGCTGGCTCCCGCGATCTTCGTATCGCGCGAGCCGTGCCGCGATCGGGCCATCGGGCGCGAGCGTGGCGCGGACGTCGTCGAGCACCAGCCTAACGGACTGTTTCTGGTGCGGGACTTCGACCACCACGTACAGCGCGGTGGCGGCGTTGTCGATGATGCCGGAGCCGATACCATCCTGGTGGATGCGCGCCGCCACGGCGAGATCGGCGTCGGACGGATCGAGGCTGCCGCTGGGATGGTTGTGCAGCATCATCTCGCCGCGCTCGGCGAATCCGGGGAGGGCGAGGACGCTGTCCACGCCGCCGCGTGCGACCACGCGCACGCTCTGCACCACGCCCGCCGCATCGAGCGTGGCCGCGAAGCACACTTCGCGGCCGCCGGCTAACGCAATCGACGCGCGCAACGCCGCCGCCGCGCGCGGACCGAGGCGGGTCTCGAGTTTGGCGCCGTTAGGCGCAGCGCGCTGCGCCGTCATCGCATTCGGATGGCCGGGAGCGCGTCCGACCTCGCTGGGCGCCCCGTTCCCCGTTCTCGATTCCCCATTCCCCTAGGTTTTCAGCGGCTTCTTCTTGGCCGCCGGGAACAGCACGTTGTTCAAGATGAGCCGGTACCCGGGAGAGTTGGGGTGGAGCGACAAGTCGGTGGGCGGATTACCGATCGCGTGCTGCGGATCTTCGGGATCGTGTCCGCCCAGGAACGTCCAACTGCCTTTGCCGTAGTCGCCGTGGATGTACTTCACCCATGGCGCGCCGGCCTCGTCGGCCAACACCGTGACGCCCGGCTTGAGGCGGTTCTTCATGAAGCTCGTCGTGACACCGTAGAAATCGGGGATCACCGTGCGGTGATCCTGCACGAGCATGGACGGCACGGGATCGAACTTGGCGCTGAAGGCGAACAAGGTGAACGTGCCTAACGGTTGGCGGCGGCCCGGCACGTTGGCCTGGTGTCCATCGATGTCGCTCATCGAGTTCACGTAGGGCGACATCTCGAGCTGGGCATCGCGGAACGCGAAGCTCGCGTTCCAATCCATCTTGGCGTCCGCGTTGGGGTCCATGGGCGTGCCGTCGGCGAACACCGATGCGATGTCGACGCCGTGCGCCGCCAACGCGAGATCCAACGTCTCCGTGGCGCCGCACATCGCGAACAGGAATCCACCATTGTTCACGTACTCGCGGATTTTCATCGCGATGTCTTTCTTGAGCGCGGGAATGTTGGGGAAACCGAGCTTCTTCGCCATTGCCATGTTGGTGCGCTGCATGTCCACGAACCACGACGCACCGCTGTACGCAATGTAGAACTTGCCGAGTTGTCCCGTGAAGTCCTCGTGGAAGAGGTGCACCCAATCGTATTTCGCGAGGTCGCCGTGCTCGATCTCGTCGTCCCAGATCGGCGTGTACGGAATCCCCGCGTAGCGGAGCGCCAGAATCACCGCGTCGTCCCACGGCGGCGAATAGGGCGCCGTGTACACCGCAATGCGCGGCGCCTTCTCGAGCGGCACCGATTCCATGTTCGCTTGTGACATCTGATTGCGGATGTCGGCGAGTGTCGCATCATCGATGGGTTGCGTGGTGATGCCATCGAGCGCCGCGCGACGGCGGAGTTCGGGGGTGTCCGGCAACAGGAACGATCCGCCGCGATAGTTGAGCAGCCACTCGCCGCGTGCACCGTCATGGAGCGCGTTGTACGTGAGGCCGTAGGCCTTCAAGTGATTGGTCTGCTCATCGTCCATGGGGACGAGCAGATGCTGGGCCCGCGCCGTGGGCGGCACGAGCGCGAGACCCAGGGCAACGAGGGCCGTCACGATTCGCATTGACGACATCGATTCACGATGTGGAAGGCACCGTTTGTCGCGCGAGCTCGAGCTCACGCCGCGCTTGCGGCACGAGCGCGCTCTCGGGATAGGTGATGATCAGGTGCTCGAGTCGCGCGATGGCTTCCGGCGTCTGCTTGGTGCGACGGAGGATGCGCGCCCATTCGAGATCGGCTTCCGGGGCTTCGGGGCTTTGCGGCAGCGAATCGACGATGGTTTTCCAGGCGGCGATGGCTTGGGGCGCGTCGCCGTGCGCGGTGTAGAGGCGCGCCGAGGTGGCGATGAGGAGCGAGCCCGCGTCGGACAGGGCCGGCGCCGCGGCCGCGAAGTCGGCCGCGGCGGCGGCCGTGTCGCCGCGGGCGAGCGTGAGGTACGCGTTGCCTAACGGCGCCGATTTGGTGGCGCGCGTCCGATCGAGCAGGGCGATGACGGCCAGCACGTCACCGGCGGGATCGCCCTGCGCGTGCAACTGGCTTCGCGCGCCGGCCAGGTCGCCCTGGTAGAGCGCGATCCATCCCGACGCCGCGTCGTCGCCGCCGCCGGAGGCGGCGAGCGCCTGGCGCGCGTGATCCAGATCGCCGACGCGGACCCAGCCCCAGGCGAGGAGCCGCGCGTACTGCGCCTGTTCGTCGGACGACAGGACGCCCGCGTACGCGGCCAGCAGCTTGGCGCCGTCGGCGGGTCTGCCTAACGTGGACAGCGCGCGCAGGTGCACCGGCAGCGCGGTGGTGGCGGCCGCGGCGGAGTCGAGGTCCGTCTCGGCGCGCGCGGCGAGCGACGCGGCGCCGGCGGCGTCGCCGCCGGCGAGCGCGTCGTTCGCCGCGCGCACCAGGTAGCCCGGTGTCGGATCGGCCTGGTCGGCCGCGACCAACGCATCGCGCGCCACGAGCCACGCGTTGGCCTGCTCGGCGCGTCGCGCGAAGTCGACCCACGCGACGAGCGTCGCGCTGTCGGGCCGCAACACGTGCAGCGCCGTCCACCCTTCACGCGGCGCGCCCCAGGCGAGCTCGAGCGCGCCCAACACCTTGAGCGGCGGCGTGCTCACGGGCGGTGCCGCGAGCGCACGGCGCACGGCGTCGCGCGTGGCCATGGGCGTCGGGAACAACGCGAACACCGCGGCGTCGGCCAAGTACGAGTTGTCGGCCACCGCCTGACGCCACGCGCGCGCCGAGGGCTCCCATTTCCCCATCGCGGCGTCCAGCTGCGCCACCTCGTACGCGAAGCCGCGGCCGCCGCCGGCATCGGACTCGCCCTCCTGCAGCACGGTGTCCGCCTGCGCGGTGTACCCGTCCTCGATCAACATCCGCGCGTACTCCTGGTACGGCGCCGAGTCGTGCGGCACGTCGTGGCGCCAGCGTTCGTAGGCGCGCTGCATGCCCGCGCGGTCGCCTAACGAACGCAGCGTGCGCATCTGCGCGGCGCGCAGCGCGGTGAGCCGCGGCTGGCGCGCGATCGCCGAGTCGAGTAGCGGCAGCAACGAATCGGAGCGGCCGAGCTGCGCGTATACGCGCTCCAGGCCCAACATGGCCGTCAGCGACGTGGGGGTCTGCGCCAGGGCCTGGCGGTACGCCGCCGCCGCCGAATCGTATTGATCGCGCGTCTCGAGATCCTGCCCGCGGAGATAGGCCGCGCTCACCGTATCGCCGGATTGCGCGGACGCCACGGGCGCTCCCATGCCTAACGCAGCGACCACGACCAGCGCGACCGCCTTACGGTTGATCCGCATTGATCCGCTTGAAGTACTCGAGCACCGCGCGCCGCTCGTCGGGCGTGAGGCCGCGCAGCTCGTTCCACGTCGGCTCGCGGAACTTCTCCACCGCGCGGCCGCTGGACACGGTGCCGGTGGTGACCGCCGTGTCGATGCGCGCCGTCTCGGCTTGCCGCTTGCCCTGGTCTTCGCGCTGGTCCTGCTCCAGCGTTAGGCCGGCGTCGAGCAGCTTGTGGAACAGCTTCTGCTGCTGGTCGAGCAACGACGGATCGACGCGGCCGCGGTCCAACGCGTCGGCGATCTGCCGCATCTCTTTGGCCAGCTGGGCCGCGTGATCGCCGCCGCCCGCGTTGTCGATGCCGTTGGCGATGTCGCGCTGGCGCTGGGCGAGTGCGCGCGCCTGTGCCATCATCTGCGCCGAGGGCTGGCCGCCCGGCACCGGCAACAGCCCCTGCGATTGCGAGTTCACCGCGCCCTGCTGCTTGGCCGCCTGCCGCATCGCCTCGATCATCTCGGCGAATCCGGACGCCGAGGAACCGTTGGCCGCGCGCACGCGGTCCTGCACCATCTGCGCGGCGGCGCGATTGAGCGCGTCGGCCGCCTCGTCCATGTCGGATGCCATCTCCTGGCTCGCGCGCGGACTGCCGGCGGCGGTGCGCGTGGCCGCCTGCACGCGCTGACTCGCCTCGGCTAACGATCCTTGCGATTCCGGCGACACATGCGCCGACTGCCGCGCGGCCTGATCGAGTCGCTGTTGGATGCGCTGGACGCCCTGCTGGACCGCGCTCTGATCGGCACGCAGGCCGTCGGTGTTGCCGCTGCGCGCGCGGTCGGCGAGCTGCTGCTGCGAACGCGCGAGCTGCATGGTTTCCTGGATCGACCGATCCAGCTCCGACGTCACTTGCTGCTTCCATTCCTGGATCTGCTGATCGCGCGCGTCGCCGAGTTGCTGTTGCACGGCGTCCATCTGTTGGGCGGCCTGTTGGGCGCTGCTCGCGCGTTGACCACGCGACTGCTCGCCCGATGGCCGTGGCGACGCGCTCGACGAGCGCTGGCCCCGCGACGTGTTCTGTTGGGCGTTCTGTTGGGCGTTCTGTTGGGCATCGCTCGAGTCGGGCGCGCGTGACGAATCGCCCGGCGCGCCGCGCGACCGTTGGGCCTGTGAGGCCGCCGAGTCGGCGCGCTGCGAGGCGGCGCGCGCGATCGATGACGCGGACGAATCCGCGCGCTCCGGCGCACCGGCCAGTTTCTGCGGGCCCGAGTGCGCCGAATCCTGTTGCAAGCGCTTTTGCAGGTCGGACACGTGCTGCGACAGATCGCGCGAACGCTGGCTCAATTGCTGCGCGTTGCGCGACGCGGACGAGTCACCCTGCGAGCCGCCGCGCTGCAGCGAATCGGCGAGCGAGTGCTCGCTCTTTGCAATATCGCGCGCTTCATCGTGCAGCGTCTGCATCGAGCCCTCGAGCGCGGCGCGCTTGAGCATCTCGGCGCTGCGCTCCAGCTGCTCGCGGAGCTTCTGTTGGGCTTGGGCCAGATTCTGCATCGCGCGGCGCGCCTGATCGGGCGAGAGCTGCTGCGTCGCCTTGAGCACGTCGTCCAACTGCTTTTGCAGCTCGGGCGTGAGGGCATCGCGGAGCATCTGCTGCGCATCGTGCAGCTGCTGCGTGAGCGCGCTGTCCATCACCCCGGCCGCGCGCAACTGCTGCTCCAGCGCTTGCGCGTTCTGTTGGGCCTGCCGAACGCGGTCGGTGAGCTGCTGCTGCTCGCGGGCCAACGCCTTCGCCTGCTCGGCGCTCTCGTACGACATCGCCGGCGGCGCCGTCGTCTGCGCCGAGATATTGCCCGCGTTGGGCTGCGACGATCCGTTGGCCTGTGTGCGATCGGCGCGCGACCGTGCCGCCTCATCGGTCCGTTGGGCCAGATCGCGCTCGCTGCGCGCGGTGGACGCGACTTCCGACGCGGTGGAGTCGGCCAGGGCGCGGGCGCGATCGCGCTGCTCGGTGAGCGTCGGCACGCGCAGCACGATCTCGCGGCTCACCGTGGTCTGGCGCCACGGCGAGTTGTCGGTGGCGGCGGCGACGACCGACAACAGGTCGCCCGGCGCGAGCTGCCGCGGCGCCAGGTCGAGCGGCACGACGCCCGTCCACGCCGGTGCGTTAGGCGAAGCGATTTCCTGCTCGACTTCCGGCATCGCCTGGCCATCGGCCATCCGCCGCGTGGTGCGCAGCGTGATGTCGGCCAGCGCGTGGTCGTCGCCCGCGGTGAGGCGGAGCGCGACCTGGGCATCGGCGAGCACCACGGTGTCGTGCGCCGGCGCGACGATGTCGATGCGCGGCGCCGAATCCGCCACGACTTCGAGGTCGAGCGGCTGCGGGACATCGGCGATCGCGCCCTTGTCGCCCGCCGCCGTCCATGCCCAACGACCGGACTCGTGCGCCACCAGCCGCCCGGCGAACGCGTGCCCGTCGGGGCGCAGGCGGA
>JANWIK010000066.1 GCA_025449955.1 Gemmatimonadaceae bacterium | reverse complement strand
GTTCGCGCGCCTGGTGGACTACCTCGAGGAGCGGGCAGGCCTAACGAAGGTGGAGGCGGCATAACATGCGGTACGGATATTGGCTGCCGGTGTTCGGCGGGTGGCTCCGCAACGTGCCCGACGAAAATATGGACGGCAGTTGGGCCTACGTGAGCCGCCTCGCTCGGCGCAGCGAGCAGATCGGCTACGATATCACGCTCATCGCCGAGCTGTTCCTGAACGACATCAAGGGGGTCGACGCGCCGGCCCTGGATGCGTGGTCGACGGCGGCGGCGCTGGCGGCGGTAACCGAGCGGCTGGAGCTCATGGTCGCCGTTAGGCCGACGTTCCATTCGCCCGCCATCCTTGCCAAGCAGGCGGCGAACATCGATCAGATCGCCAACGGGCGCCTGGCGCTCAACGTGGTGTCGAGCTGGTGGTCGGACGAAGCGCGCCGCTATGGTGTGCAGTTCGACCAGCACGACGATCGCTACGCGCGGACGGCCGAGTGGCTGGATGTGCTCGACGGCGCGTGGCACGAGCCCAAGTTTTCGTACCACGGTAAGTACTACAACGTGGATGACCTGGTGCTCGAGCCCAAGCCGGCGCGCGCGCCGCGCCCGACGATCTATGCGGGCGGCGAATCGGAAGCGGCCAAGACGCTCATCGCGCGGGCGTGCGATGCCTACGTGATGCACGGCGATCCGGCCGAGCGCATCGAGCCGAAAATCGCGGACATGAAGCGCCGGCGCGAGGCCGTCGATCCCGAACCGATGACGTACGGCATGGCGGCGTACTTCATCGTGCGTAACACGGAAGCCGAGGCGAAGCGCGAGATGGAGCGCATCACCAACGTGTCGCCGGGATCGCCGGGCTATAACAATTACCAGGATTGGATCTCGAACACGAAGCTCGAGCAGCAGGTGAGTCTCGAGGATTACTCGGTGTCTAACCGAGGGCTTCGGGCGGGACTCGTAGGAACGCCGGAGCAGGTGGCAGAGCGGATCATCGATCTCGAGAAGGCCGGGCTCAACTTGCTGCTGCTGCAGTGCAGTCCGCAGTTCGAGGAGATGGAGCGGTTCGCCGAGCAAGTGATGCCGCTGGTGGAGCAGGAGCGGACTGCGGCGAGCCGGTCCAGCTGATATCGGAGTGTGGAGGAAGTCGGGCCGTCCAACTGCCGCTCATCGGCGCAGCGGCAAGGGCGTGAGGGGGTTTCCGAGACACTCGGCGCCAGCGGCGCGTTAGACTGACAGCGGCCGACAGCCTAACACCACGAATCGCGGCACGCTGTCGCGATATACTGGCGGATGGAATAACGGCTTGTGGTGAATACATCAGCCTCGGGCCAGCACGTGTTATACTGCAGGGGGTATTCGTATCGTCATCTTCTGCAGTCTATTGCTGCTGCCTAACACGCGTTAGCCGCACACTACGAATCACGTGACGTTGCACTTACGCTACGAATTGACAGGGACGGGTTGGGCAGATTGCACGTTCGAGCTGGATGGGCAGCGCGTGCATACGACCGCCTCCTATCTGTCCGACGCACTCGATGATTTATGTCGCGCCACTCTCGAAGTGTTGCGTGGCGAGTCTCACGCCGAGGCGGTCTTCGAAGAAGAACCGGGTGAGTATCGTTGGCTCCTCGATCGATCGGAGGATCAACGTGTACGCATTCGGATTGTGGACGGAGTCATCACACGCGAAAATCCGATCGACGCTGTCGTCGTGGACGGAGTATGCACCGCGCGCGAACTCGGGCAAGCGGTGCTCTCCGAGCTTCAAAGATTGATAGAGCTCCACGGCGAGGAAGGGTATCACAAGGAGTGCGTTCGATTCCCGTTCCCGCGATCTCGGCTTGAGGATTTGAGGGCTGTGCTCGTAGCCAATGCGTAGTCTGCGGCGCGACGTGGCGTCTAACACGCCGTTGCAGCTGACGAACGCACCAAGCATCATCTACTGATCTGAATTCTGTCAGGTGCGTTCGCAGCTGAACGTCAGGACGTTAGGCGGCACACACGCATCATGACCGCCATCACTACCAAATGAAGAAGACCATGGCCAAATACCTGATCTCCTTCCCCAGCGCGGCGATGGTCGTGCCCGAGAGTGAGTGGGAGGCGGTGGGTCGCGACGCGCACGCCGTGATCGACGAGGCGAAGGCCGCCGGCGTCTACGTCTTCGGCGGCGGCATCGACGAACACGTGCCGCCCGCGCTCGTCTCAGCTGACGGCGCGGTCACCGATGGCGGCTACCCGTGGGCGCCGCCGCTTGACGGCGGTTTCACCGTGCTCGACCTGCCCTCGCGCGAGGAGGCCGTCGCATGGGCCGCGCGCATAGCCAAGGCCTGCCGCTGCGATCAGGAGTTGCGCGTCTTCGGGTTCGACCCGCGGTCCTGACGGTGGTCGGCGCGGCCTAACAATTCGTTCAAGCCAACGCCGCTTCGCGGCGCGGCCTAAGTCGCGGCCCGGACACGGACGTGAGGACGAGGGCGTCCTCGAGAACATGTCAGCGGACCGGACCTCGAGAAACCGGTCCGTCACTATTGGAGCCACGCGTGATGCCTAACCGGCTCCCGGTGCCGACCACGCACCGGGAGCACGGAACGCGAGTCAGGCCGTCGCCTGCGGCGGCGCCGGCGCCGGCGGCGTGAGCGGAACCGAAGCGGCCGCCGCCGGTACCGCGCCGTTAGGCGTCAGCTTGTCGACCACTTGCGGCAGGATCGTGGCCAGGCCCGACGAGATGGTCGACGTCGGGACGCCGAGCTTGGTGGCCAGCGCCTGAATCTTCTCGTTGCCTAACGCACTGTCGATCTGCGCGGCCGTCACCGGTTGGTTGTGCTCGCGCGAGATCCACGAATTCACCACGTCGCCGAGTCCCTTTTCACGCAGCGTCTGGACGAGTCCTTGCAGACCGCCCGGATGCGAATGGACGAAATCGGTCACGTGTCCCATGAGGCCGGGGTGATCGGAGCCCTGCTGCACCGCGGACTCGATCTCGTTCACTTTGCCGGTCACGTTGTCGAGCAGTCCCATGGCGTCCTCCAGGATGGCGAGCCATCCAGTCAGTTAGAATGTCGCGGTCACGGTTTCGGCTGCAGCCATTGCGCGACTCCGCCGTGACGCGAGCACGTTCCCGTGCGATGCTTACTGTGCGAATAGAGTCCGTCCTTGCACTTGGCCATCGCGCCCGTCGGATCGTTGTTCTCGGACGTGCCGCTGCCGGCGGTTGCCGTCGATGAGCCGGTGCTCTTGGTCGGCGCCGCTGTGGCAGCGGCTGCGGGTGCCGGCGAGGACGCAGTTGCGGCGGCTGCCGTTCCAGGCGACGCGGCCGTGCCAGTTGCCGCGGTCGATCCTGTGGAGCTCTTGTTCACACCGCCGTGGTGCGAACATGCACCTTTTCCGGCTTTCGATGACGAGCCGTCCTTGCATGTGACCGTGGCGGTGGTCGCCGTCGCTTGCGCGCTGACTGCGATCGGCGCAACGAGACAGGCCGCGGCGACGGCCGCGGTGATGAGTGACAGAGGGCGCATGCACACCTCCACATTGGGATTGTTCGGTACGGCTGAACCCACTACGAGCGTACGTGTTCCTGGAGGGGACTGCAAGTGTAGCCGGCTAGCAAGCTCTGGCGTATAGTGGGGTTGGGGCCCGACTGTCGCGCCATAGCTTTGAGCGTGAGCCCGCGCCGACCATGACTTCATCCCGCTTGCCCAACCGAGAGCGTGACACGCCGAGCGGCGCGCCGAGTGAGAGCGCGCCGCTCGTGGTGCTGCTCATTGATGACGAAGCGAAGATTCGCGCCGCGGTGCGCGACGCGCTCTCGTCGGACCGCGTCGAGATGATCGACGCGGCGTCTGGCGCCGCCGGCCTAACGATGGCGGAGGCCCGTCGCCCCGATCTCGTGCTGGTCGACCTGGGGCTCCCCGACATGGAAGGCGTGGAGATCGTGCGTGCACTCCGGCGATGGTCGACGGCGCCGGTCATCGTCCTAACGGCGCGCCACGCCGAGGATGAAAAGGTGTCGCTGCTCGACGCCGGCGCGGACGACTACGTGACGAAACCGTTCAGTCTCGCCGAGCTGCGCGCGCGGGTACGGGCGCAGTTGCGTCGTGCGCGCATGCCGAAGGTGCCCGGCGGCGACGCGCCGGTGCGCGTCGCGGGCGGCGACATCGAAATCGATCTCGCTCGGCGCGCGGTCACTCGGCGCGCGACGGGCGATGCGATTCATCTGACACCGACCGAGTGGTCGCTGCTCGAAGTGCTGGTGCGCCATGCGGACCGGCCGGTGACGCATCGACAGCTCTATCAGGCGGTATGGGGCAACACGTACGGCGACACGGCGCACTACCTGCGCGTGTACGTGGCGCATTTGCGCCGGAAGCTGGAGCACGATCCGTACGAGCCGCGATTCATCCTCACCGAGCCCGGCGTCGGCTATCGCCTAACGTTGGACGGCGGCGATCTGGAGGGCGATGCGCGCTAGCATCGTCACGCCGGCGCGCGTCCGCACCTGGGTACTGGCCGCGCTGGCGCTCACCGCGACGACGGCCGGCATGGTGGCGGTGCGGGCGTCGTTGGACAAGGCGCACGTGGCGCTCGTGTTCCTGCTCATCGTGTTGGTCGGGAGCGCGGTGGGCGGACGCGTCTTGGGTCTGGTGCTGGCGGTGGTCGCGTTCCTGTTGTTCGACTACCTGTTCCTGCCGCCGTACGGCACGATCGTGGTGACCAATCCGCTCGACTGGCTGGTGCTGGTGGCCTTCCTGCTCACGAGCGTCGTGGCGACGCAGCTCTTGAGCCGCGCGCAGGAGCGCGCCGAGGTCGCGCGCCGGCACGCGGCCGAAGTGGAGCGCCTGGCTGCGTTAGGCGCGGAGGCGCTCAACGCGGCCCGCGCCGACGACGCCTTGCGCACGATCGCCGAGGTGATCCAGTCGGCGCTGTCGTTAGGCTGCTGCGAGATCTACCTGCGGCGGCCGTCGGCCGGCGACGCCGAGGCGCAGGAGCGGGTGCCGCTCGAGCGCGTGGCGCAGGCGGGCGACGGATGCGCCGACGCGGCGCCCGAGGATGACGTGTCGCTGGCGGCCTGGGTGGGCGCGCACGGGCTGCCGGCGATGGTGCGCGTGGATGGGCTCACGCACGTCGCGCCGCAGCAGGCGGTGGCACAATCGGGGCCGGCGTTGGGCGCGTTCTGGCTGGTGGGCGGCGGTGTGCGCACGCTGCTCCTGCCGCTCCGCGTACGCGAGCGCACGGTGGGCGTGTTGCGCGCGGCGGGCACGCCGGCCATCGCTCTGCGCGCCGACCAACGCCAATTCCTGGACGCCCTCGCCTACTACGCCGCGTTAGGCGTCGAGCGCCTTCGCCTAACCGCGGAGGCCGCGCACGCCGAGGCGTTGCGGGAGGCGGACCGGCTCAAGAACG
>JANWIK010000065.1 GCA_025449955.1 Gemmatimonadaceae bacterium | reverse complement strand
CGGATGCACGTGCGCCGCGTCGCCGGCCAGGACGACGCGGCGGTCGCGGTACGCGGTCGCTTGACGCGTCATGTCGGTGAACCTCGAGATCCACCGCGGACTATGGATTCCGAAGTCGGTCCCGTAGCCGGCGACGAGCGCCTCGCTCACATCGCGCAGCGTGGGCTCACGGTCGACCCGCACCTCCGCTTCCGTTAGGACGACCTGGACCCGCCCACCGTCTGCCTTGGCGATCGCGTGGCTGCGGACCGCATCGTCGTGAAATCCCCACTTGGGTTCGTCGGCCATCTGCGCTTCGGCGATCAGCCAGCTCGTGGTTGGATCCCATCCGGCGAACTCGATACCGGCCGTCTTGCGAATCAGGCTGCGGCCGCCATCGCAGCCGACGAGATACTCCGTCCGCAGCGATCCACCATCGGTTAGGCGCACGTCGACCCCGCTGTCGTCCTGCGAGAAACCGGTCACTTCACGCTCGCGATACATCGTCACCGGCAGCTCGCCGACCCACTCGGCCAATATGCGCTCGGTGTGGCTTTGCCCCAGACCGAGGACGTAGTTGTGGCGCGTGGGAAAGTCGCCGAGCGGCAGGGCACTCATGTGGTAGCGCACTTCGTGATAGATCTGTCCCTGCGAGAGGAACCGATCGGCGATGCCGCGCTGATCGAGAACCTCGATGGTGCGTGAATGCAGGCCTCCCGCGCGCGAGCCGATAGTCTTCGGGCCCGCGAGTCGCTCGACAATCGCGACATCGATGCCCGCCAGCGCGAGCTCGGCTGCCAACATCATCCCCGTCGGACCGCCACCGCCAATCACGACCGCATGCTCCGTCATCGCTACCCTCCGGTGTGTTCTGACTTCGACCAGATGGTCTGCTCGAAGGCAGCGACTTTACCGCGCGACCCTGGCCTTGCCGCAAGGCCCCCGCTGGGCTATATGCTGAGAGTGGCGAGGAGAGCGAAACCAGTATCCCTGGGCAACAGCTCTCCAGTGTGAAAGGCTGCCTTTACTATGTTGCGTTTGTGGCTGTATATTAAAGCCAAACTTTAATACAACAGCCTTTCGCCTCCATACTAAAGGCAGCCAGACGCATGGCTTCCTCCCAAAACGATTCGACGCGCGCGGGACGCTACCAGCCTCAGCCTGGTGGGTACCGCGCTTTCGTTGCCGCACCGCTCCCGCCGGAACCGCCCGTCCGAATCACGGACGACATCCAGCGCCTCCTCTCGATCGCGGATAGAGAGCTCGGCCGGCTCGACGGCTCGGTGCTCACGCTGACCAACCCTGACCTCTTCGTGCTGATGTACATGCGCAAGGAGGCTGTGCTCTCGAGTCAGATCGAAGGCGCAAAGAGCTCGCTGCAGGATTTGTTGTCCGCCGAGTCCCATCTGTTGTCTGAATCCGAGTCGGGGGACGTGGGCGAGGTCGTCCACTACGTTGCCGCGATGAATCACGGGCTCGCACGGCTTCGCGAGCTGCGCGTGTCGGTGGCACTCCTTCGCGAGACCCATGCGGAGTTGATGCGCGGCGCTCCCGGCGGCCGTGACGCGCCCGGCGAGCTGCGCACGACACAGAACTGGATCGCCCCGTCGGGCGCCGCCGTGTCCGAGGCGACCTTCGTTCCTGCGCCGCCGGGCGAGGTCCCCACCGCGTTAGGCGAGCTCGAGACGTTCGTGAATGCGCCACACGCGCTGCCGGCGCTGATCGCGATCGGGCTCGCGCACGCGCAATTCGAGACGATCCATCCATTTCTCGATGGCAACGGACGCATCGGCCGGCTGCTGATCACCTTCTTGCTGGTACAAACCGGCATGCTGCCGAAGCCGGTGCTGTATCTGTCGCAGTATTTCAAACGACATCGCCGTGCGTACGCCGAGCATCTGCAAGCGGTGCGCGACCACGGCGACTGGGAGTCGTGGCTCGCGTTTTTCCTAACGGGAGTCGCGGAGGTAAGCGCCGATGCGACCGAGACAGCGCGCCGCGTCCACCTCATGCGGGACGCGCACCGCACCGCGGTCACCGAGCAGCTCGGCCGCGCGGCGGCGAACGGGCACAAGGTGTTGGAGTCGCTGTTCGCCCGTCCGATCGTGTCGGTGGAGACGATCCGCAAGTTGACCGGCACGACGTATCCGGCCGCCAACGCCCTCACGGCTCGCCTCGAGGACATCGGCGTGCTCGCCGAAGTCACGGGCCAGCTGCGGCACCGCCGGTTCCGGTACGAGCCGTACGTGACGCTGTTCGCGGGCGAGCCGGCCGCCCCCGCCTAACGATGGATGGTGTCGGTGCGCAGCGCAGCCAGGTGGTGCGATGCGTCGTCGGTGAAGCGCTTGAGCTCGGGGTCGCAGTCGCGCCAGAGCGTCACGAATCGCCGGTACTCGGCCGCCGCTTCCGCCGGCCGGCCATGCGCCTCGAGGATCTGTCCCTGGCGGTACGACGCGGGCCCGACGTACACGAGGTCGTAGGGCGAGTTCTGGTCGAAGGTCCGGTACCATCGCAGCGCTTCCTCATCTCTGCCTAACTGATGGAGGAGCTCGGCGCGCGCGTATCGCTCGTGCGCCTGCGACACGAAGGCCGACGTCCAGGCCGTCACCGACGGCGTGTGGCGCGCACTGTGCTCGAACGACGCCAGCGCCGCGCCCGGCGTGCCGGCCGAGCGTTCGATCTCGCCGCGGATCGCCGATCGCAAGCCATCCCGCATCGCGATCGGGCCCGTCGGATCGGGTAGCGTGTCCAACGCCTGCAACGCGGCCGTCGCCGACGGCGCATCGCCATCGCGCGCGCTCAACAACCCCGAGAGGTATGCGCGCAGCATGGGCTGGAGCGACTCGTCCGTTAGGCGCCAGGGCAGATCGGCCGGCGGGGCCGCCGGCGCCGAGCTCAGTTGCTCGAGAAGTCTCCGCCGCGCGTCGCGCGCACCGGGCTCATCCTCGACCAACGGCACGAGCGCGAGCAGCGCCTCGTGCTCGACGGCATCGAGCGGCAGGTAGGGCGTGGCCAGAGCCAGATCGGCTCGCGCGTCGCGCCATCGTCCGCCGGCCAAGTCCAAGTGCGCCAGCATCACTTCGCCAAAGCCTCGCTGTTCCGGCGGACGCACCGGATCCACCAGTTCGCGCGCCAGCGTGCGCGCGCCATCCAGGTCGCGCGCGTACACGGCAACGTAGAAAATCGAGCTGATCAACCAGAAGCCGGGGTCTGCCTTCATGTGCGTGATGAAGTCCGCGCGCTCGCGCGCCGTGCCGAACCCAAACCGGCGAAACGCGTCGGCGGGCGGCAACGTATGCTCCGGCCCAACGAGTGTCTCGTACCGCCGGAGCAGCGAGTCGGCCTCCGCGGGTTTCCCCTCGATGGCCGCGACTTCGGCCAGATGCTGCAAAGCCGGCCAGTGCCGCGGGTCCAACGCCAGCACGCGCTCGAACGCGCGACGCGATTCCGCTATGGAACGCCCGCGCTTCCAGTTGTGATGAAACAGGACCTCGCCCAGAATCACCCACGCTTCCACGTCGTCGTATCGCTCGGCGACTTGGGACGCGAGGCGCTCGGCGGAGTCGGCGTCGCCGCGGCTGAACGCGGCGAACGCGCTGATCAAGAGGCGGTTGCGTTCCGACAACCGCCCCGACGTGCGCACCGCATGGTCCGCCGCCTCGCGCTCGGCCTTCGACATCAGCATCCATGATTCGGTGGCGGCTTGTCCATACCACGCGAGCGAGAACGTGCTGTCGGCTTCCGTGGCGCGCTCGAACGCCGCTTTCGCCGTGAACATGTCGTTGTCGCGGTACGCCGCCTCGCCCTCGAGGTACGCCTTGAGCGCCGGCAGCGACGATGTGGTCAGCGCGCCTAACTGCATGGCCGGCCCGCGCGACGTGCTGCCTTGCGACACGGCCAGCTCGGCGCTGACGCGATCCACCAATCCGAACAGGTCGTCCTCGCGTCCCTCGGCCCGGGCGGTGGCGAGCGGCGTGCCGCCGCTGGTCGAATAGAGTGACACCGTGAGAGCGAGCTGCTTGTTCGCATCCACCGCGTCGCCCACCACGAACAGATCGGCGCCGAGCCGGCGCGCCGCGTGGCGCGCGGCATCGGGCGTCATGTCGTTAGGCATCGCGCCGGCCGCGAGCACGGTGCGCGGGTCGAGCGTGCGCCAGCCGGCCGCGCCATCGAGACTGGTGCTCAACAGGCTGACCATGCCGCTCTGCAGGAACGACAGGTCCGGATTCCCGCGCACGGCGAACGGGAACACCGCCACCGTCTGCTGGTGCGCCGTGGCCGCGACGCGCGGCCGGAGCGCGACGGCCCACGCCGCGATCGCCACGACGAGCATGGCGGCCAGCGCCAACGCCGAGCGGCTGCGCCAGACGGGGCGCGCCGCTGCTAACGCTACGCGTCCGTGCTCCTCGTGGTACTTGAGGCGCGAGCGGTCGTAGTCGCGTCCACGACGCGACGTGAGCAGCGCACCGGATGCGGCATGCAGGCGTTCACGCGTGAGCACCGGCACGAGCTCGTACGCGGCGCGCGCGACGATCGGCGGATCGAGCGCGATGCGGGCATCGGTGTCACCGACCCGCCGCGCGAGCCCGCTGTGGATCAGCGCCGCCGCCGCGCGTTCCGCTTGGGCGGGCGCCAGTCCGGCCAGCGAGGCCGCGTCGGCCGCCGCCAGCGGCGCGCCGAATACGCCTAACGCATCGAGCATCGCGCGCGCGCCGTCGCCCAACGGACGGGCGACGTCGCGCACCAACGCGCGTGCGGCCAGCGGCAGGCCGAGCGGCCGGCCATCGGCCGCCGGCGAGAGGGCGAGCGATCCGGAGGCGCCGATCGTCGCGACGTGGTCGGCGAGCAGCTGATCGAGATGGGCCACGACGTACGCCGGCACGCCGCCGGTGTCGGCGTGCACGCGCCCGACGAGGTCGGCGTGGCCGTCGATCACCGAAGCGATGGCGGCGGCGGCGAGCGCGCCTAACGGAACGCGGATCGTGCCCGGCGCCTCGCGCAGGGCGGCGAGCGAGGGGTCGTCATCGATGTCGGCGCTGCGGTCGGCGACGACGAGCAGGATCGGCGCCGCCAGCGCGGCGACACTCAACACGAGCGCCCGGCTCGATGCGTCGGCCCGCGAGAGCGCGTCGGCAATGATGAGCACCGGACCGTCCTCCGTGACGGCGAGCAACGCCTCGCCCAACGCGGCCGCCAGCGCGTCCTCGGAGACCGATGCGTCATCGGCGTCGAGGCGCGGAAAGCGCGCCGCGATCTCGGGCAGCACGGTGCGGAGCGCGCGGAGCGTCCCCGGCGCGACGCCGCCCAACGCCGCGCTGCGCGCCAGCGGCGCCAACACGGCGCGAGCCGCGCTCCACGGCGGCGCCGGAGCGTTAGGCGCGCGGGCCCGGCAATCGGCGCGCAGCACGAGCGCGTCACGGTGCGCATCGGCAATCCCCGTCGCCAACGCGGCGCAGAGCCGCGAGGCCCCCATGCCCGCGCCGCCTTCCACCAACGCGACCGTCACCCGCCCCTGCACCGCGCGCCGCCACGCGTCCTTGAGCGCCGCGTACGCATCGCCGCGTCCAAGGAACGGCAGCGCGAGCGGCGCCGCGTCCCGATCCGCCGGATCGGCACGCGCCTCATCATCTATGGATGTACCGAGCGCGCTGAACGCGGTGGACGGCGCGGCGTCCGCCCCCTCGCGAAGACGCGCCACGAACGTCGCGTGCGCCGCGAGCGCGGCGCCGTGGCGACCGGCGGAGCGCAGCGCCCCGACGAGCCGGCTCGCCGCCCGTTCGTCGAGCGGTGCCGCCTCGCACCACCGCTCGGCGAGCGCGATCGCCTCGTGCCAGTCACCCCGCCGCTCAGCCCCATCGAGCAGCCGATCGAAACAGGGGCCGAGCCGGCGCCTGAGGGCCACGCGCTCTGTTTCGATCCACGTCGAAAGAGAAAGGTCCGCGTCAAACTCGGCGGCGGCGAGAAATTCGCCGCGCCACTGTTCTATCGCGGCCCGATCTCGGCGTGCGGCCTCGTCGCGCTCGAGGAGCGCGAGGTCCCATTCAACGGCGCCTTCGGGCAGCGCGACCGATTCCGGTTCGATGGCCAGTACATCGCCCAGGTGCTGGCGCAACTCGAGCAGCGCCTGCCGCAACGACTGCCGCGCCTTGGATTCCGCGCGCTCACCCCACAACAACTCGACCAACTCGCCGCGCGGTACCGGCCGCGGAGCTCGTCGGCAGATGTACGTGAGCAAGACGAGAGGCTTTCTCCGGCGCAAGACGGTGCGCCCCTCAGCGTCTTCGAGCCGCAGTTCGCCGAGCGTGTGGAGACGCAGCATGCAGGCAAGACCAGCACCAGGGACCGTCGCGCGAATCGCGCTTCGCGCTGGCGTGAAACGACTTGACGCCGTCGTTGACGGCCGCGTGCACGTCCACGCCTAACATGACGCCCGACTGGACGCAGCGCCAGATGACCGGTGCGACAAAGCGAACGATTTGGACGCGACGCGGACAGCGTCACCCGGGAGGAATCATGCGGACACACGCGAGCAGGTGGGTTCACGAGATCGTCGTGGCAGGACTGGCGATCGCAATGCTGTCAATTGTTTCTACGACAGCGAGCGCGCAATTCGGACTGTTGAAGAAACTGGGCAAGCACAAACCCGATTCCGCGGCGCACGACTCGACCGCCGTCGCGAACGGCGCGATCGCACCGACGGCAGTTGCTCCGACCGCGACGGCCGCTCCCGATAGCGCCGCCGCGACCGCACCGGCAGCCGATACGACGAAGAAGCACCACTCCTTCTTCGGGAGGGCCGTGAGCGCCGTGGGCAAGGCCAACAACGCCGTGCAAGAGAAGACCGGCATCGACACCAAGTCGCTCGCCTTGAACGTCGCGACCGGCGGCGCATACAGCGCAGTCACGAAGGCGCAAGGACTCATGGCGGCGGCAAAGAGCGGCGACCCGAGTGCCGCCGCAGCCGCGGCGCTGGGCCAGTCCGGACACAAGCTGCCATTCGGCGCCAAGCTCGGCATCGCAACAGCCCTCACGGCCGCCACGCCTAACATTGGCTCGGCGTTCGGCGGCGCGCCGGCGACGGCGAAAGCAACCGGATCGACCAGCGCCGACCAGCGCGACGTGATGGCGTTCCAGCAGGAGATGCTGCAGGTCCAGTCGCAGGCGGCGAACGGCGACGCCGGTGCGCGCGCCCGTCTCGAGCAATGGCAGGCCATCAGCGTGAAATATCAGCCGCAGATCTCCGACGCCACGCAACGGGCCAGCGCCGGCGATCAGAAGGGGGCGAAGCAGCTTGCCGATCTTCAGTTGAAGATGATCCGCGAGTGGCGCGCCGGCGGCGCATCGGCCTCGAGCAAACCGTGACCACCGTTAGGCAAGTGGTGGCGGCGTGCGCGCTGGCGGCGGGCGTGTGGAGCACCGCCGCCGGTGCACAGACTCCGCCGCCGGGGTGGACGCTGGTCGTCCGCATCGTGCCGAATCCCGTGGGCTTCGGCACCTGCGCCGGCATCTCGATCGAGGCACAGGACCCCGATGGATATCGCACCACGTCCATGTCCAACGGCCAGCCGCTCGACTTTCGGCGATTCACGTACACCGCGGATACGACGAACTTTCAGTGGCGGGGCGGCAATTCGACGGACGGCATTCTCTGTACGCGGATGCCCGGCACGCCGTCGCAGACCACGGTGACCGTGACGCTGCCCGACGGACTCTCGGGATCCGCCGTGCTGACGAGCGTACCGCCGGGCTCGAGCCCGCCCGCGGTGCAGTACGCGCCGCAAGCACCGTTGCGCGGTCATGGCGTGCCGACGCCGCGTCGCGCCGCGATGATGACCGCGACGCCGCAAGGTGCGGCGCCGGGAAGCGCGTCCGGCGGAGTCGCCGCCGGCGCGGAATCGGGCGCGGCATCTGGAGGCGGTGGGGCGGCACCAGCCGGCGGCTCGGCGCCGACCAAGCCCACGCGGACGCCCGGCGCGACTCCGTTAGGCAAGGCCGCGCCGGGAACGCCCGGCTCGTATCAACCGCAATCGATTCAGGCGGCGGCGCTCCAGATGACCGGCATGGGGCTCGCTTTCGCGGCGCTGCACGTGGACGGCGCACCACTGCAGATGACGGGCAACGGCGTGGCCTTCGCGCCCGCGCTCGTGACCGCCGAGCAGTTAGGCATGGTGGGCAACGGGTTCGCGCCGGCGCCGATGACGGTCGACGCCGCACCCCTCGCCCTGACCGGAAACGGCATCGCCTTCGCGCCCCAGACCATCGCAGCGACGAAACTATCGATGACCGGACAAGCGCCATGACTCCGCCTTACGCAACGCCTTCACGTGGACCTTTACTGTTTGGAGCACTCATGCCATACCATCGTGTCGCCTTCGCGCTCATCGTCGCCATCTGTACGGCCGCGCACGTTTCACCACTGGCCGCTCAGGGCCAGCGAATGCACTACCAGCAAGGCTCCGGCGAAGCCGATGTCACCATCCGTGTGCCGCTGGAGCTGGCGAACCTGGATGCCGCAGTTTCACAGGCACAGGTCTATTGCGTCGGAACATTCCTGAATGACGATGCGCGTGTGCAAGCGAAAAATCAGGTCAACGTCGACGTCTCGAAGGGCGGCTACAAGGGCGACGTGGACGTGAAGTTGGCGCTGTCCGTCGCCGCGCCGGGCGAAAAGTGGGACTACGCATGCAAGCTGTCGCTGTACAACGGCACTACGAAGGAATGGTCGTACGTCGGTTCCTTCCCATGGTCGCAGCCCAAATCCGGCACCACGCCAGCCGCGAGCAACAGCGGTACGATCACCGTGCAGTGACGCGCCGACTGCTCACAGTCATCCGGCACGCGATCATCCGAGCGAAACCCCTCCGCCAATTCCGTTGTCCAACCTCTGACTCGAGCTGCGATGCGACCTAGTGCCTTGTTGTTTTGCTCTCTTGCTCGCGCTGCAGGCCGTGCAACCCGTGGCGGCACCGGCGCCGCGCGCGACGGCCATGACCGTTCACGCCACACTCGCCACGACGCCACCCGTCATCGATGGCCGCGATGACGATGCCGTGTGGGCGTCGGCGCCGGCGATCGATCAATTCCTGGAAGCGCAGCCGACCGAAGGCGCCACACCGAAGGCGCGCACGGTAGCACGCGTCGCGTACGACGCGCACAATCTCTACGTCTTCGTCCGCGCGTACGATCCGCATCCCGACAGCATCGTACGCCTCCTGTCTCGTCGCGACGAACCCACGGCGTCGGACCACATCACGATTCTGCTCGACTCGTATCACGATCACCGCACCGGCTTCGAGTTCTCGGTGAACCCGGCTGGCGTGAAGACCGACTACGCGATCTACAACGATGGCACCGAAGACCCGGCGTGGGACGCGATCTGGGACGCGGCCACGCGCGTCGATTCCCTCGGTTGGACCGCCGAGTATCGCATACCGCTGTCGCAGCTTCACTATTCGCCGCGACACGATGGCGTCTTCGGCATCCTCATCTGGCGCTGGATCCAGCGCTACACGGAAACGATCACGTGGCCTCTCTACAGGATGTCGCACTCGGGTCTCGTGTCGCAGTTCGGCGAGATCACCGGCCTAACTGGTCTCGCGCGCCCCGGCGATCTCGAGGTCACGCCGTACCTCGTGACCAAGAACGTGCGGGGACCGCAGTCATCCGGATACGACCGCGATCAGCAGGTGAGCGCGGGCGGCGACCTCAAGTATCAGCTGTCGTCCAACCTGCTGCTCAACGCGACCGTGAATCCGGACTTCGGCCAGGTGGATGCTGACCCATCACAGATCAACCTCAGCGCGTTCGAGACGTTCTTCGCCGAACAGCGGCCGTTTTTCGTCGAAGCCAAGGGGCTGTTCACGTTCAACGTGAATTGTGTCGTCGTGTTGGACTGCAGCACCGGCGAGGGGCTGTTCTATTCGAGACGCATCGGCCGCGCGCCCGAGCTGGCGGACGTGTACGACGACTCCACCGCTGAGCAGGCCACGCGCATTTTGGGGGCCGCCAAGCTCACCGGGCGGTTCGCGAACGGGTTTTCGTTAGGCGTCATGGATGCCGTCACCGATCGCGTGGGCGGCACGGGCGATGTCACGCTCGAGCCGCGCGCCAACTACGCCGTCGTGCGCGCGAACCAGGATTATGCCGGGGGCAACGGGAGCATTGGCGTGATCTTCACTGGGGTCGATCGCGGCATGGATTCGTCGAGCAGTCCGTATCTGCACTCGAGCGCGTACGCCGGCGGCATCGATGCGCGACGCCGGTTCTTGGGCGACTATGAAGTGTCCGGCTCGTTGGACGCGAGCCGCGTGGCCGGGAGTCCCGCCGCCATTGCGCTCACGCAGGAAGATCCCGTGCATCTGTACCAGCGTCCGGACGGGCCGCTCACGTTCGACTCGACGCGCACGTCGCTCTCCGGCACCAACGTCGAGCTGCGCGCCGCGAAGGTGGGCGGCAAGGTGCTACAGTGGGAAACGGCGTACCAGCGGCGGTCGCCCGGCTTCGAGATCAACGACATGGGCTTCCTGCTGCAGGCGGACCAGCAGGAGTGGACCAGTTGGGCCGCGCTCGCCTTCCGCACGCCTAACGCGATCTGGCAGCAGCTCCGGTGGAACGTCAACTACTGGCAGTACTGGAGCGACGCCGGCCTGCCCACCGAGCGCGCGTTCAACACCAACGTGCACACGCAATTCAACGACCGGTGGTGGCTGCACATGGGCGGCACCATCGGTCAGTTAGGCACGACCTTCTGCGACCGGTGCGCGCGCGGCGGGCCGGCCATCCGCCAGGATCCGTATCTCGCGCCCTGGCTCACGATCCAGGGCGATGATCGCGATGCGCTGCTGCCGTCGGTGTCGGTCAACTACTGGCGCGGCGACGGCGGCCGCTCGCACCAGCTGAGCGTGTCGCCCGAGCTCGACATCAAGGTGTCGTCGCGCTTCGCGACGTCGGTGAGCGCCGGCTACAGGCAGAACCGCAACGACACCCAGTACTTCGGCACCTTCACCGACTCCGCGTCGGCGCTGCACTATACGTTCGCCCACCTCGAGCAACGCACGCTGAGCGTCACCTGGCGCCTCGACTACACCTTCACGCCTAACGCGACGCTCCAGTTGTACGCCTCGCCGTTCGTGTCGAAGGGCACGTACACGAACGTGCGCGAGCTCGCCGACCCGCGGGCCGTCGCGTACGCGTCGCGCTACCAGCCGTACGGCGACACCACCGTCACCGACGACCCGGGCGGCTTCAACGTCCAGCAATTCCGGTCGAACCTCGTGTTCCGGTGGGAGTACCGCCCCGGCTCGACGCTGTTTCTCGTCTGGAGCCAGGGGCGCGACGGCTCGTTCCCCAACGCGGGGACGCAGTCGTTCGGCGGCGACCTGCGCGAGCTGTTCGCCCAGCGGTCGAACGACATCTTCCTGATCAAGTTCTCGTACTGGTTCGCGCGGTAGTGGACCGCGTTAGAATCGCTGAGAGTATTTCTAGAGGGCAGAAGGCCGCGCAGCGTTCCATAGTGGCGAGCTCATGCCTGGGAGTCAATGCGGGCACGAGCGATTGAGCTGTTCGGTGTTCGGCCAGGCACACCAGCTGTGATGAAGGCCTCGCCCCCCGCGGTGAGCCGCCACGCTCGCGTGGCGAACCACCGTCGTCGCGCCGTCGACAGTTGCCTAACAGAGTTAGGCCCTCGCCGCTCACCGCCCGCGCCCGACGCGCGTCGTTGCTCCGGGCGCGTCCCGTCGCTACGTTAGGCGGAGATGGTCGCCCGCCGGTCGTTCGTCAGGCAGCCCCCCCCAATCCCCACACGGAGCACACCATGACGCACCCCACGTCGAAGATCGCCGCGCTCGCCGCTCTCGCGTTCCTTGTGCCGTGTCTCTCCAGTTGCGGCCTGATCCTGGGCGGCGGCAGCCGCGAAACCATCCAAGTACAGGCGAGTCCGACGGATGCCAAGGTCACGACCAGCCCCGCGACCGGCGACTACACGGCGCCGACGACGCTCAACCTGGAACGGAAGACCAACTATTCGATCAACTTCGTGAAAGAGGGCTACACGCCGGCGAGCATGCAGATCGAGAGCCACGTGCGGACCGGGTACGTGATCGCCGACGTGTTGTTGACCGGCCTCATCGGAGTCGTGGTGGACGCGGCGACCGGAGGCTGGTCCAAACTGACGCCGGAGACGGCAAACGTGACCCTCACCAAGGTCGCCGGCATCGACGGCCCGAATACGATCACCGTCGGCCTAACGGTCCATCGCACCGCCCAGGCCAACGTGGTCGACGTCCGGTCGAGCGATCCCGGAGTCACGGTCCAGGTAACGGCCGGCAAGCAATAGCCTCGTCGTGTGGACGCGGATTTGACGGATAACTGCACGGATCAAATCTGATCCGACAGTAGATACGCTCGGCGCCGAGTGGCCGAGCGATCCGTTTGCTCCGTGCAGTTATCCGTCGAATCCGTGTCCACTCGGAGAAGCTCACCACGAGGCTACTGCCTCCAGATCATTCAAGCGGACTCACCACCCAGCCGTTGCAAGCTCTTGACGGGCTCGCGGCCTCGTGCCACGTTCTCCCCTAACCTGGTGGATAGAGACACATGGCCCGCGATACCAGCGACCTGCTGCACGGCACCCTCGACCTGCTCATCCTCAAGGCGCTCGCCTGGGAGCCGATGCACGGCTATGGCCTGAGCAAGTGGATCGAGCAGCGCACGCGCAACGAGCTCGAGATCGTGGACTCCGCGCTGTACAAGGCGCTGCACCGTCTCGAGGACGGCAAGGCCATCGGCGCGGAGTGGGGCGTGTCCGACAACAACCGCCGCGCGAAGTACTACTCGATCACCGCGCGCGGGCGACACCTGCTGCGCGCCGAGACCGCGACCTGGAAGCGGTACGTGGCCGCGGTGTCCCACGTTCTCGAGACAGCCTAACGGGGACGACAATGCACACTCCGAAGCTGCCGCACGGCGTTCGGCGCCTCTTCCGCTTGCCCCGCAACCGCGAGCGGCTGGTGCGCGAGATGGACGACGAGATCCGTTTCCACTTCGACATGCGCGTGGCCGAGCTCGTGGCCGATGGGCTCAGCGAACGGGACGCCGAGCTCGAAGCCATGCGGCGGTTCGGCGACGCGGCGGAGTTTCGGGCGTATTCGGAAGGGCGCGCCGTTCGCCAGGCGCGCCGCTCCCTCGTACTCGAATGGCTCGAGGACTGGACGCAGGACATCCGATACGCGGCTCGACAGTTCCGGAAGAGCGCCGGCTTCACGGCGGCGGCCGTGATGACGCTTGCGTTAGGCATGGGGGCGAACACGGCGATCTTCACCGTCGTGCACCGCGTGCTCCTGGCGCCGCTGCCGTATCCAAGCGGGAACCGCATCGCGATGCTGCAGATGGACCGGGGCTGGCCGCCCAACGCAACCGTCGAGGCGTGGCAGGCACGCGCGCGATCGATCGCCACGCTGGCCGCCGTCGAAGTCGACGCCATGGCGGTGATGAACGATGAAGGAGAGGACACGGTCCACGCATTCATCACACCCAACTATCTCGAGCTGCTTGGACTCCATCCGGCGCTCGGGCGTGCCTTCACGCCGGCAGACGTTCGATCGCACGCCGCCGTGGCGATGATCGGCTATGGGTTGTGGAACCGCGCATACGGCGGGCGCGCCGATGTGATCGGGCAAACGGTGCGCGTCGATGATCGGCAATACACGATCGTCGCCGTCGCGCCACCCGACATGGGTCTTCCGATGCAGCCAAGGTTCATCCGGCATTGGCATGAGGCCGCCGCCGGCATCTGGCTGCCGGCACGCTTGGATTCCCTGCGCGGCGCCAACCTGTACGCGCAGCTCGGACCGGGCGTCACGGCCCAACAAGCAACGGCCGAATTGCAGGCCATCGTAAACGAGGGGCCGTTGGTCCAGGGCAAGCACGCCACGGTGCGCGCCATGCGCGCGCAGGACTTCCTCGATCCACGCGAGGTGCGCGCCGTCACGATGTTGTTCGCCGCCGTCGGCGTGCTCCTGGCCATCGCCTGCGCCAACGTCGCCAATCTGCTCATGTCCCGGGCCTGGACCAGGCGGCGTGAGCTCGCCGTGCGCGTCGCGTTAGGCGCAGGGCGCGCACGCCTGGCGCGCCAGGTGCTCACCGAAAGCATGATCCTGGCGCTCGCCGGCGGCATTCTTGGGTTAGGCGTCGCATGGCTCGCGTTGCGCATCATCGTCGCGCTCAGGCCGCCCGAGCTGCAGAATCTCGCCGGCATCCACATCGCATCGACGGTGTTGTGGTGGAGCGGCGCGATCGCCGTCCTCACGGGGCTGCTCTTCGGCTGCGCACCGGCGCTGTTCGCCGGCGCGCGATCGGCTGCCGATGTGCTGCGCGGCGAGGCGCGCACCGGCGCCGGAAACGTCGCGTCGCGCCGCATCCGCTCGGGCCTCATCGTGTTCGAGATCGCGATGTCGCTCGTGCTGCTCGTCGGCGCCGGCCTGCTTGTCCGCTCCTTCGCCGCGCTCGAACAAATCCCGCTCGGCTTCGATCCACACGGCTTGCTGTCGGTCGAAGTAATCGTGGTTCCGAGGATGCCGGTCGACGCCAAGGTCGCGATCGGACGCCAGTTGCTCGAGAGCGTCCGAGCCGTGCCGGGCGTCACCGATGCGGCAGTCGGCACGCTGCCCGACGAACCCTACGCAGATCCGGAGCCGCTCGAGACCGACCCGGACGCGAGCGGTCGCACGTATCGCGTATCGGGTTTCTCTCCGACGCTCGTGAGTCCAAACTATTTTCGCGTCGCGCGCATGTCGCTCCAACAAGGCCGGCTTCCCGACTCGACGGGTTGGCAAACCGCGGCCGGCGCGGGCCAGAGCGGGATGCCCGCCGAAATCGTGATCAACCGTTCGCTGGCACATCGCCTGTGGCCCGACGGCCACGCGTTAGGCGCCCGCGTGTCGACGGGCAGTACTCCAAAGTCGAATTCGTACATCGTTGTCGGCGTCGTCGATGACATTCGGATGCCGGGCGCGCACGATCCAGTAAAGGACGCGCGAGTCTATCAGTTGCCGATTCCGCGCATCGGGATCATGACGATGCTGGT
>JANWIK010000064.1 GCA_025449955.1 Gemmatimonadaceae bacterium | reverse complement strand
CGCTGCGCGTGATGAAGGTCCCGAAGATCGACAACAGGAACGCCGACACGACCAACGTGACGTTCCACTTGCGCAGCATGCCGCGCTTCTCCTGCACCATGATGGAATGCAGGAACGCCGTATTGATGAGCCACGGCAGGAACGAGGCGTTCTCCACCGGATCCCACGCCCAGTAGCCGCCCCATCCCAGCTCGACGTACGCCCACCACATGCCGAGCACGATGCCGACGCTGTTGAAGAACCACGAGAGCAGCACCCACCGCCTAACGGAGCTCAGCCACTCGGCGTCCAACCGGCGCGTGATCAGCGCGCCAACGGCAAACGCAAACGGAATGGCCGTTGCGATGTAGCCGAGGTACAAGTTAGGCGGATGAATCGCCATGCCCGGATTCTGCAGCTGCGGATTGAGTCCGCGGCCGTCGGGCGGAATCCAGTCGAGGCGCGCATAGGGATTCGCGCCGAAGCACAGCGTGAGAATGAAGAAGAGCGCGATCGCCGAGAGCGCCGGCACCACCCACGGCATCAACTCGCGATTGCTCTTGCGCCCGGTGTAGACCGCGATCGAGGAATAGATCGAGAGGATCAGCGCCCAGAAGAGGAGCGATCCTTCCTGTCCGGCCCAGAATGCCGTGAACTTGAACACCGTGGGCAGGTTCGCGCTCGTGTACGCGGCGACGAACTTGAACGAGAAGTCCGACGTCAGGAGCGCCGTCCACAATCCAGCCGATGCGAGGACGACGAACGCGCACGTGGCGTACAACGCGCGGCGCGCACTCGCGATGAGCTCACCGCGATGTGTGTATGCGCCCGCAAAGCCCGCCGTCGTTCCCCAGGCCGCCATGAGGAGCGCGACCCACAGCGACAACTCGCCAATGAGAATCACGTGCGGGTCGTCGTGGGCGCCGCCGACTTGTAGCCCGGCGTCGAGCGATACTTGGCCGGCGCGTTCTCGTAGCGCGACGCGCACTTGGCCAGCACCGTGGTCGCGCGGAAGGTGCCGTCTTGCGCGAGCCGGCCATCCATCACGACGTCGACGCTGTCGGTGAACGTGTCCGGCGCGAGACCGTGGAAGCTGACCGGATACGACTTGTCGCCGTCGGTCACGCGGAACGTCATGTCGCGACCACCGGGCGCGCGGATGACCGAGCCCGGCACCACGCGCGCGCCGACCTTCACACCGGTTCCGTAAAATGATGGGTCTTGCGAGACTTTTGTCGAGAGCTCGGTGGGGGTCATGTAGTACGTCCCCGTCTGCGCGATCGCGGTCGCCATGAGATATCCGGCGACTCCCAGAATCAACGCGCCGCCCACCAGAAACTTCGTTCGCGGTTTCAACGCCATACCCTTCACGTCCTCTCTGCCGACACCCGCGTGCTAACGGGTGGCGCGTGAGCGCGATGCTTCGTCCCGCACGCGCGACATGATTCGCTCGAGCTCTGCCTCCGCCTGCGTCCGCTCCTCGACGCTCCACGCCGCGGTGCGCCGGCTCAGGTCTCGTACCCGCTGCAGCATCTCGTTCACCAGCGACCGCAGCACGACGTTCGATCGACGCTCGACAGCCGGCTGCTCGACAGTGGTCGTCTTGTTCGCGGCATCGGTCATGGCGTCAGCTCCGGGCTGTGGCGGGCGTCGGTCCATCATCGGACGCGACCCACTGAATATATCGAAGGACGGTCGCAGGATGTGACACCCGCCGCGAATCAGCGCGCATGCGAGAGGAACGCGGCGCCCGCTGCCGTTCCGGCTGCATCCCAGGTGAGATCGCGAAACGAAAACCCCTCGGGCGTCCGCGCATCGTGCAGCTCCTTGGCGATCCCAACACTCACCGCGATCCCGGCAGCGCTCACGATAGCGTCGTGGTGGCTCACCCGCGCCGCGCGCAGCGCGCTGTAGCTCGCGCTCTCGACGAACGCCGACACGAAAAAGTGCTTGAGCTTGTCCGGGCCGAACCACGGATCGGCGCCCTGATGGCCGGCGCCCAGGGAGAGCGAGAGGGCAAGGACGAATGTGTGCATCAGCCGGCGTCCCGGGCCCAGCTCAACGCGGCCCGCACCGCGCGCGCCCAACCGTGCGCGCCCTGCGCCGCGGCCGCGGCGCCGGGTCCCGGATGAAACGACCGGTACTCGCGCGTGGCAAGAAACGCCGCCGCATTCGGCCACACGCCGGTGGCGACGCCCGCCAGGCCGGCCGCGCCTAACGCAGTCGTCTCGACCATGTCGGGCCGCTCGACCGGCACGCCGAGGACGTCGGCCTGGAACTGCATCAGCCAGGCGTTCTCGGCGGCGCCGCCATCGACGCGCAGGCGCTCGAACGCCGCGCCGCTCCGCTCGCGCATGAGCGCGAGGACGTCGGCCGTGGAGTACGCCATCGCCTCGAGCGCCGCGCGGACGACATGCGCGCGCGTCGTGCCGCGCGTCAGCCCGACGATCGTGCCGCGCGCCGCGGGCTCCCAGTAGGGCGCGCCTAACCCAACCAACGCCGGGACGAAGTACACGCCGTCCGTCGACGCGACGGATCCGGCCAGGCGCTCGGTGTCCGGCGCGCGCCCGATGATGCCTAACCCGTCGCGCAGCCACTGCACGGCGGCGCCGGCGATGAAGATCGCGCCCTCGAGCGCGTACACGGGCGCGCCCGCCGCGTCGCACGCCACGGTAGCCAGGAGTCCGCCGCCCGCCTTCGCGCGATGCGGTCCGGTGTTGAGCAGCAAGAACGCTCCGGTCCCGTACGTGTTCTTCCCTTCACCGGCGCGCCAGCATCCCTGCCCGTAGAGCGCGGCTTGCTGGTCGCCCGCCACGCCGTGAATGGGAATCTCGACGCCCAGATGCTCGCGGCGCGCCACGCCGAACGACGCGCTCGACGGACGCACCTCGGGCAGCATGTCGCGCGGCACACCGAACATCGCGCAGAGGTCGTCGCTCCACTCGAGCGTCGCGATGTCGAACAGCATCGTGCGTGAGGCGTTCGTCGGATCCGTGGCGTGCACGGCGCCGCCCGTCAAATTCCAGATCAGCCACGAGTCGACCGTGCCGGCCACGAGCTCCCCGCGCGCGGCGCGCTGCGCCATGCCGTCGCGCGCCAACATCCACTCGAGCTTGGTCGCGGAAAAATACGGATCGATCACCAGCCCGGTGCGCTCGGCGATCGTGTCGGCCTCGCGCGACAACTCCGCGCAGCGCGATGCCGTGCGACGATCCTGCCACACGATCGCGCGCCCAACGGGCTCGCCCGTCGCGCGGTCCCACATCACGACTGTTTCGCGCTGATTCGTGATGCCAATGACGTCGGGCGTCACCTTGGCGTCGCGCATTGCGTCGCGCGCCGCGTCGAGCGTGCACCGCACGAGGTCGCGGGGATCGTGCTCGACCCAGCCGGGCTGCGGAAAATGCTGCGGGATTTCGCGATAGCCGCGCCCAACGACGCGTCCCGTCTCGCCGATCACGAGACAGGTGGATCCGGTGGTCCCCTGGTCGATCGCGAGGACGTGCTTCACGACTCGCCGAACCGGTACGGCGGCGTGTGGATCGCGCGGTCGCTCACGATGGCGCTGATCAACGCCGCCGGCGTCACATCGAACGCCGGGTTGTCGACCGGCACTTCGTTAGGCACGATCACGCGGCCGGCCACGCGGGCCACCTCATCGCGGCCGCGCTGCTCGATCGGGATCGCGTCACCGGTCGCGAGCGCCGGATCGAACGTGGACGACGGTGCGGCCACGTAAAATGGAATGCCGTGATGCCGCGCCGCGATCGCGAGCGCGTACGTGCCGATCTTGTTCGCCGTGTCGCCGTTGGCCGCGATGCGATCGGCGCCCACGATCACCAGGTCGACGCGACCCTCGCGCATCGCGTGCGCCGCGGAGCCATCGGTGATGACGCGAACGGGCACGCCGGCGCGCGACAGCTCCCACGATGTCAAGCGGCCGCCCTGCAACAGCGGCCGCGTCTCGCACGCCAACACCGAAACGTGGAGACCGCGCTCTGTCGCCACGTACACCGGCGCCAGCGCCGTCCCCATGCCCGTGGTCGCCAGCGCGCCCGCGTTGCAATGCGTCATCACGCGCGCGCCGTCGGCGAGCAACGATACGCCTAACTCGCCGATCCGCCGGCACATCGCGCCATCATCCTCGAGGAGCGCGGCGGCCTTGGCGCGCATCGCGGCCAGCACGGCGCCGCTCGACGCGGCCGGCAACATGGCCTGCGCGGCGACCGCGTTCACGGCCCACGCCAGGTTCGCCGCCGTCGGGCGCGTCGCGATGATGCGGTGGGCATGCACCGCGGTGCGCGCGCGCAAGGCGTCCGCCGACTGATCGTCGAACGAATCGAGCGACACGACCAGACCCATCGCGCCGGCGATACCGATAGCCGGCGCGCCGCGCACCGCGAGCGATGCGATGGCGGTGCAGACGTCGTCGAGCGTCCGGAGGTCCCGCTCGACGAATCGCTCCGGCAGCGCCGTCTGATCGATGATGCGGACGGCACGGCAATCGGGCGACCAGCGCACAGCTTGAATGGGGTGCACGGCGGAAACGTACCGCGCCGCCAACGCGCGCGGAACACGTCGCGTGCCCGGCGGACTTGGGCGCGGCCCAAGGGGGCGCGCATTACATTTCGGCTCGCGCGCCTTGGGCTGCCATCGGCCGCCCCGCCCTTCACTCAGCGCCCGTCCGACCATGCCCTTTCAAAACCTCGCCTTCGATGTCCACGACCGCGTCGCGACGATTCGCGTCAACCGTCCCGACAAACTCAACGCGCTCAACGACGAGACGATCGCCGAGCTGGATGACGCGATCGCGCTCGTGGAGCGGCGCGACGACATCGCCGGGGTGTTGCTCACCGGCGCGGGCGCCAAGGCCTTCGTGGCGGGCGCGGACATCGCCGAGCTGTCGAAGCAAGGCCCCACGGATGGGCGCGCGCGGGCGAGGCGCGGCCAGGCCGTGTTCTCGCGCATCGAGCGGTGCCCCAAGCCGGTGATCGCCGCGCTCAACGGCTTTGCGTTAGGCGGGGGATGCGAGCTGGCCATGGCGTGCCACATCCGCATCGCCTCGGACACGGCCAAGATGGGCCAGCCGGAGCTCAAGTTAGGCATCACGCCGGGCTACGGCGGGACGCAGCGGTTGGCGCGGCTCGTCGGCAAGGGGCGCGCGCTGCAGCTGCTGCTCACGGCCGACCTGATCGACGCGGCCGAAGCCTACCGCATCGGCCTGGTCAACAAAGTGGTGCCGGCGGCGGACCTGCTCGCGGAAGCGGAGCGCATGCTGCGGCAGATCATCGCGTTCGGTCCGGTCGCGGTCGCGCTCTGCATCGAAGCGGTCAACCGCGGCGCGGATGTGCCGCTCGGCGCCGGCCTCGAGGTCGAGGCGTCGTACTTCGGGCTGCTGTCGGCCACCGAGGACATGCACGAAGGCATGACGGCGTTCCTCGAGAAGCGGCCGGCCCGGTTCGCCGGCCGTTAGGCACATGGCCGTGGCCGACGCGCGCCTTGAGCCGGCGGGCGCGTCCGCCCGCACCGCGACGGCGAGCGCGCTGCTCACGAGCCTCGCCGTCCGCGACTTCCGCAATCTGGCGCGCGTCGACCTCGCGCCGCCCGCCGACGGATTCGCGCTGGTGGGCGAAAACGGCCAGGGCAAGACGAACCTGCTCGAGGCCATCCATTATCTGCAACTGCTCCGCTCGTTCCGGGGCGCGCGCGACGTCGAGCTCGTCCGCTTCGACACCGACGGCTTTCACGTCGCGGCCGACGTGGCGCACGCCGCGCACCGCACGGTGTCGGTGGGGTTCGAGCGGGCCTCCAAGCGCAAGCGGGTGCTCGTGGACGGCGACGCGCCGCCCAAGCTCGCCGATGCGTTAGGCGCGTTCCCCGCGGTG
>JANWIK010000063.1 GCA_025449955.1 Gemmatimonadaceae bacterium | reverse complement strand
GTCATGATCGACGACACGCCGGCCTCGACGGCGGCCCGGAAGGGCTGCACGTCCACCTCGAGCAGCTCGCCGCGTTGGGCATCGACCACCGGGAGCTCGAGGTGCGAATCGCCGTGCGTGCGGCCGTGCCCGGGAAAGTGTTTGGCGCACGCGAGCACGCCTTCGCCCTGGCAGGCCTTGATCCACACCGCCGCCAGCGCGGCCACGCGGCTGGCGTCGCCGCCGAATGTCCGCGTGCCCAACACCGGATTGTCCGGGGCCAGGTCCACATCGCACACGGGCGCGAAGTCCCAGTTCACGCCTAACGTACGCGCTTCCCTTGCGGTTAGGCGCGCCGCTCGGCGCACCAGATCGGGATCGTTGAGGGAGGCGATGGCCGCCAGCGGCGGGAGGCCGGTGGCGCCGGCGAATTGCTGGCCCGCGCCGCGCTCCATGTCGGCGGCGATGAGGAGCGGGACCGTGGACCGGAGACGCAGCTCCTTGGTGAGCTGGCGCACCGCGTCCTGCTCGCCGCCGAAGAGGATGAACCCGCCCACGCCTAACGCAAGGGCGCGCTCGATCGCCGGCCGAGCGGGGTCCCAGCCGCGCTCGGCGTCCCACCGGATGGCCGGGATGAGGAGATTGGCGACGCTCATGCGGGCGTGAGCGTGCCCAACACGCGCGGCCCGCGCGCGCCGGTGACCGAGACGACGTTGCCGGGCCGGCGCGTCAGGTTGAGCCAGCCTAACAGCGCGAACGCGACCGCCTCCTTGGCGTCTCCCGCAAAGAACAGGTCGTCGAACCGCCGCACGGCGAGCGGCGCGACCTCGGCCGCGATCGCGTCGACGAGCGCCGGGTTGCGCGCACCACCGCCCGAAAGGACCAGGTCGGCGATCGGCTCGCGCACGAACCGGTGCATCGCGAACGCGACGCTGCGCGCGGTGAGCGAGACCGCCGACGCGACCGTGTCGTTCGACGACGCGGCGGCGGAGCGGCACCGGTCGACGAAGCGAGTAATGTAGGCACGGTCGAACAGCTCGCGGCCGGTGGACTTGGGCGGCGGCTGTTGAAAGTAGGGCTCGCCTAACAGCTCGTCGACCACCGCCCGCACCGGCTGCCCCGCCCGCGCCATCGCGCCGTCCACATCGTAGGGCAGGTGCGGCGCGAGCGCGCGCGCGACGCCGTCGATCACGGCACAGCCCGGGCCGGTGTCGAACCCGCGCAGCGTGCCCTGCGTGCCGTTAGGCGGGACGATCGACACGTTGCCGATCCCGCCCAGGTTCTGGAGCGCCCGCCAGGCATCCGGGGCGGCGAAGAGCATCCGGTCGGCGATCGCGACCAGCGGCGCGCCCTGGCCGCCGGCGGCGACGTCGCGCACGCGAAAGTTGCTCACCACGTCGATGCCGGTGCGCTCGGCGATGACGGCGGCTTCGCCTAACTGCCAGGTGGCGCGGGGCGGCTGGTGCCAGATCGTGTGCCCGTGGGACGCGATCGCGCGCACGCGCGCCGAGTCGACGTGCGCGGCGTCGAGGGCAGCGAGCGCGGCGTCGGCCAGCCAGCCGCCCACGTCGAAGGCGAGGCGGCAGTATTCGGCGGGAGTGCCCCGCTCGACCGCGGCGAGCAACCGCTCGCGCTGCGCCTGGTCGTAGCCGCGCGTAGTGTGCGCGAGGAGCTCGGCCGACACGGCCTCGCCGGCGCCGGGCACGAAGCGGACGACGGCGGCGGTGATGCCGTCGGCCGATGTGCCGGACATGAGGCCGACGAGGATCGCCGCATCGCGCGCGTCCAGCCCCGATCCGCGGGCGATCACTCGACCGGCGGCGGTGGCGGCGATCGGCGCACGAGCCGCCGGATCACGCCGCCCGCCTCGCCTAACTGTCGCTCCGCGTCGTCTTTCGTTAGGCCCAGTTGCTGCATGACGATGGCCGTCTTGACGCTGCCGCCCGCCGCGGCGATGAGGGCGCGCGCTTCGTCGCGCGTCACGCCGCACACTTCGATCATGATGCGCTCGCCGCGATCGACGAGCTTCTGGCTCATCGCGCGCAGGTCGACCATGAGATTGCCGTACGTCTTGCCCAACCGGATCATCGCACCCGTCGTGATGGTGTTGAGCACGAGCTTGGTAGCAGTGCCCGCTTTGAGGCGCGTGGAACCGGTCACGACTTCAGGCCCGGTGAACGGCAAGATCGCGATGTCCACTTGCTCGATGACACTCGCGGGCGGCGGCGAGCATGCGACGATCACCGTGTGCGCGCCGCGTTTCTTAGCGCGTTCCAATGCGCCGCGCACGTAGGGTGTGGTGCCCGAGGCCGCGATGCCGATGACGACATCGTTGGGTCCGGCATTGCGCGCGTCGACCGCGGCCGCGCCATCGGCGGCGACGTCTTCCGCGCCTTCCTGCGATCGCACGAGCGCGTCGAGTCCGCCGGCGATGATGCCCTGCACCATTTCCGGATCGGTGCCGAAGGTCGGGGGACACTCGCTCGCATCGAGCACGCCCAAGCGGCCCGATGTGCCCGCACCCACGTAGAACAGGCGTCCCCCGGCGCGAAACGAGTCCTCGACGAGCTCGATAGTGCGGGCGATCGGTTCGCGCTGCGACGCGACGGCGTCGGGCACGGTGCGATCTTCGGCCTGGATGAGATCCACGATCTCGAGCGGCGACGCGAGGTCGATCGATGCGGTACGCGGGTTACGGCGCTCGGTGAGGCGCGAATCGAGTTGGGGCATTGAGGCGCGAATGGGAAGGAGCGGCGCGCGGCCGTCACGGCCGCTAACTTACCCATCGCCGCGAGGCACTGGCAAGCCACTCCGCCCCAGAGGTTCGCATGCGTCGCTCCGCGAAGTGCTCGTCGATGTTCGTCATCGTGCTCGGCGCCGTGGTCGCGTCGTGCACGCATTCGCGTTCGTCCACGGCGAACGCGCCGTCGCCGGCCACGCCCGCGGTCGCGGCGGCACCGGTCGAGACGCGCGCGGCGCAATTCCCGAGTGGATGGCGATTCGCAGCCGGCGGTCACGCGAACGAAGCCGAGCATGCGATGATCGCGAGCAATAGCCGATTGGCGAGCGAAGCGGGCGTCGAGATTCTCAAGCGCGGCGGCAACGCGGTGGACGCCGCGGTGGCGACGGGATTCGCGCTCGAGGTGACGTTCCCCGCGGCGGGCAACATCGGCGGCGGCGGATTCATGGTGATTCACATGGCCGACGGTCGCTCGGCGGCGATCGACTATCGCGAGGTGGCGCCGCTCGCGGCGACGCCCACGATGTACGTGGATGCGAGCGGACACGTGACCAGCCAGAGCACCGTTGGTCCGTTAGCAGTGGGCGTGCCGGGCTCGGTGGCAGGCATGGCGGAAGCGCTGCGACGCTACGGCACGATGTCGTTGCACGACGTGATGCAGCCGGCGATTCGTCTCGCGGCCGAGGGATTCACGGTGGACAGCGCGCTGGCGCGGTCGCTCGTGGAAGGCAAGGCGCTGATCCTCGGCCAGGGCGGCGCGGCGCCCTTCTATCCTAACGGAGAGCCGCTCGCCTACGGCACGCACCTGGTGCAGCCGGCGTTGGCGCGCACGCTGCGCTTGATCGCCGAGCACGGGCCGGATGCGTTCTACAAGGGTGAGATCGCGGACACGATCGCGGCGCAGATGCAGCGGATGCACGGCCTGATCACGAAAGAGGACCTGGCGCGGTACGTGCCCGAGTGGCGGGATCCGATTCGCGGGTCGTATCGCGGCGACACGATTCTGGCGATGCCGCCGTCGTCGAGCGGCGGCGTGAGCACGATGGAGTCGCTCAACATCCTGGAGACGTGGCCCACGCTGCCGCCGTTCGGCAGCACGATGTACGCGCACGACGTGGCCGAAGCGTTTCGCCGCGCGTTCATCGACCGCAACACGTTGTTAGGCGATCCGGCCTTCGTGCACGCGCCGATCGATCGTCTCACGAGCAAGGCGTACGCGCGCGCGATGCGCGATTCGATTTTCGACGACCGCGCGACGCCGTCGCCGACGTTCACCGCCGCGCGGGGCGAGGCGATGCACACCACGCACTATTCGGTGGTGGACGCGCACGGCGACGCCGTCGCGACGACGACGACGCTCAATTCGCTCTACGGCTCGGGCGTGTACGTGGCCGGCGCCGGCATGTTCCTGAACGACGAGATGGATGACTTCACCTCGCAGCCCGGCACGCCTAACCAATTCGGCCTGGTGCAGGGCGAAGCGAACGCGATCGCGCCCGGCAAGCGCATGCTGAGCGCGATGTCGCCGACGATCGTGTTGGACAAGAACGGCAAGGTGCTGCTCGTGGTGGGCGCCGCCGGCGGTCCAACGATCATCACGACGACGACGCAAGTGATCTTGAACGTGATCGACGGCGGCATGTCGCTTTCCGACGCGATGAAAGCGCCGCGTCTGCACGAACAAGCGTGGCCCGACGGCCTCGAGTACGAGCGCGGCGGCTTGTCGCAATCCGTGATCGACTCACTCACCGCGATGGGATATCATTTGCGCGCGGTGCGTGGGATTGCGAACTCGAATGCGGTGATGCGGGTGAATGGCGGGTGGCAGGGAATGTCGGAGCCGAGAAGCTCCGGTGGGGCGGTAGGATATTAACTGCAGGGAAGCGCGCGCTTGCGCGCGCTTAGGGGAATAGGGAAAAGGGAAAAGGGAAAAGGGCTCCGCCTAACGTTGCAGAGCGAAACTGCGAGCGTAGGAGCGTAGAGCGTGCCCCGTTCCCCGAGACGGCGCCAGCCGTCGTTTCCCTATTCCCCAAGCGCGCGCCAGCGCGCGCTTCCCTATCTGGCAGCTACTTGCGCCGGATCCGTCAAATGAATCGTGATCTTTCCGCCGGTCGGAACACAGCCTTCGTACGCTGCTGTGCCCATCGCGACGGCGGTACCGGCTGCGGCGCCGGTGGCGGCGCCGATCACGGTGCCTTTGGTGTTGTGGCCGATCACCTGGCCGATGATCGCGCCGAGGACGGCGCCGCCGGCGACCTTGGCGGCATCGCTGCCGACGCTGGCGTTGCGCTGTTTGTCGACGTCGACATGGTCGATCTGTGCGGCGAGCGGGTACGACGTGTTACCGATCGAGACGCTCAGCACGCTGAACGTCATCTGGATCGACTTGGTCGCGTTGCTGCTGCGCTGGAGGTCGGCCACTTGCATCACGACGTTGGAACCCGCGGGGATCGTGGCGCCGTTGGTGCCGACGACGGCGCTGCTCACCGCGGCGGTGAACTTGTCACCCGCCTTATTGGTGTTGGTGCAGACCTTGTCGTTCGAGGTCAGGTTGAGCGACGTGCCGGCCGGGATCGTGCCTAACGCAGCCTCGCTGCCCGATGGCGACACGGCGACGCTGTTGCCCGACGCGGTGGTGGTGCTGTCGGGCGACGCCGCGGCGGCGCTGGACGGCGCGGATGACGACGCCGACGGCGTGCGATGACGCGGACGCGTGTGCTCGGCCGGCTTGGGTGACGTCGCCGCGGCGGCGGGCGCCGTCGACGCGGCAGGTGCCGTGGGCGCGGTGTCGGTCAATTGCGGCTGCGC
>JANWIK010000062.1 GCA_025449955.1 Gemmatimonadaceae bacterium | reverse complement strand
CGAGCGCCGTGTCGCTGCCGAACGTCTGGATCTCGGCGCCCTTGATGCCGGAGGCGTCGAGCGTACTGCGCACGTCGGCGACGGCCGGCGCCTTGGGGAAGCTCACCTGCATCAGCGTGCCGCCGGTGAACTCGACGCTGTACTGATAGCCCGAGATCGCGATCGCGATGATGCCAGGCACAGTGAACAACAGCGTCACGATCGTGGTGATCTTCCACAATCGAATGAAGTCGATTTTGGTGTCGTGCAGAATGCGCAGCATCAGATACTCAACTGGCGGGCGCCGCGGGTGCGGTTGAGCCACAAGAGGTAAAACGTCCGAACCACGAAGATCGCGCTCACCATCGACGCCGCGATACCGCAGATGAGCGTCACGGCGAAGCCCTTCACCGGGCCCGTGCCGATCCAGTATAGCACGGCAGCGGTGAGGGCGGTCGACACGTTCGAGTCGATGATCGCCGACATCGCGTGACGGAAGCCTTCATCGACGGAGGCGCGCACCGTTTTCCCTCTGGCCAACTCTTCTCGTATTCGCTCGAAGATCAGCACATTGGCGTCGACCGCGATACCGACCGACAGCACCATACCCGCGATGCCCGGCAGCGTGAGCGTCGCGTCGAGTCCCGCGAGCAGCGCCAGCGTGAACAGCACGTACAGGCCGAGCGCGACCACGGCGAGGAGGCCGGAAAAGCGATAGTAGCCGATCATGATGATCAGGACTAACGCAACGCCCAGGATGCCGGCGTTGATGCCGTCCCGGATCGAGTCCGCGCCTAACGTCGGCCCGATGGTGCGGGAGTCGACCACCTTGAGCGGGACCGGGAGCGCACCGGCGCGCAACACGAGCGCGAGGTCCTGCACCTGCTGCAGCGGCTGGCCGCGCATGGTGATCTGGCCGCGTGTGCCGATGGCGCTTTCGATGATCGGCGGGCGTCCCATCACCTTCCCGTCGAGCACGATCGCCATGTAATCGTTGACGTGCTTGCCGGTTTCCTGCCGGAAGCGTCGTCCGCCCTCGCTGTTCAGCGTGAACTGAACGATGTTCCCTTCGATCGGATCGGTGGCCGGCTTGGCGTCGGTGAGATACTCGCCGGTGATGATCGGCTTGGTGTCGACCACGTAGAGCGGCGTCGCATTCGCGCCCTGGCCCAAATCGGCCGTGGTTCCCCAGAGCAGCGTCTTGCCCGGCGGCAGCGCCGCGGCAATGTCGGGATACGACAGGTACCGGCTCACCGTCGGCACGTCGGTGTTGCTCACGTAGTATTCGCCCGGCATCTGGCCGGGTTGGATCAGACGGCTGAACGGACCATTCGCCGCGCCGTTGAAGACGCCCGTGTCCGACGTGTCGGATTTGGTCGCACCCGTGTCCTTCTTGGCGCCGGCCGCGCCCTTGGCTTTGCCGGTGTCGGATTTGGCCTTGTTCGAATCTCCAGGCGTGAACAATGACGAAATCGCGTTTTTCGCGGTGTCGGCGCTGGGCGCCGCACCGGGCGTCGTGACGGCACCGCTGGCCTTGTCGTAGCCCTTCGCACGAATGATCTGATCGATGCGCGGCGTCACTTTGTCGAGTGCGCCCGTCTTGTCCGTGATCTGGAACTCGAGGAACGCCGACTTCTCGACGAGCTGCTCGGCGCGTTGCTGGTCGGTGACGCCTGGGAGCTCCACGGTGATCCGGTCGTTGCCGACCTTCCGCACGTCCGGCTCGGTCACGCCGAATTGGTCGATACGATTGCGTACGACCTTGAGGGCGCGATCGATGGCTTCGGCCTTGTTGGCCACGGCGCCCTTCGATTCGTCGACCTCGAGCGCGAGGTACATGCCGCCCTGCAGATCGAGTCCCTTCTTGAGCGGAATATGCGTCTGCGTGGTGTCGTACCAGACGCCGTTCTTATTGAGCTCGCGAACCGAAACCGTGCGCGGAAACAGCGCCCAACCGGAGGCGGCGACGAGAACCAGGATGAGGATGAGGCGATTGCGGATAGTGGCCATGCGACGGGCGAGGATGGGGCCGCGGACGAGTCCCGGTCAAGTCCGGCAAAGTATTGAAGGTTATCGGAATAGCGTGCGTCAGTCAACGCGCTGGGTGAGGATTGCGCGGGCATTCAGGGAATCGCGGTTCAGCTGCGCTTTGAGGTCTTCGGCTCCCGCAAACGCGCGGGTCTCTCGCAGGCGCTCTACGAAATCGACCCGGACGGACGCGCCATAGAGGTCGAGGTCGGTGTCGAACAGGTGCACTTCCAGTGAGCGCGCGTGATCGCCGAAAGTCGGACGCGGCCCGAGGTTCATCATTCCCCCGAAGGGGCCGAGCGGCGTTTGCGCCCGGACGGCGTAGACGCCGTCGGGCGGGAGCAGCTTGCGGGCCGGCGGCGATTCGAGATTGATGGTCGGAAAGCCTAACGCACGTCCCCGCTGTTCGCCGCGCCGAACCCGCGACTGCACCGAGTACGGCCGGCCGAGCGCCTGGGCGGCGTGGTTCAGGTCGCCGCCGGCCACCGCACGCCGGATAAGCGTGGATGACACGACGCGTCCGTCGGCCGTCGCGACCGCGTTCACCACCTCGACCCCGAAACCGCGCTCGCGGCCCAGTGCGCGCATCACATCCACGTCGCCTTCGCGCCCGCGGCCGAATCCGTGGTCGTGTCCGATGACGAGGTGTTTGACGTGGAACCGATGGCGCAGGATTTCATCGACGAACTGAGCGGCGCTGTATCGCTGCAGGGACGGCGTGAACGGCACGATCGCCATGTAGCGGACGCTGCTTTCGGCGACGACTTCGATCTTCTCCTGCTCGATGGTGAGCAAGAGGGGCGCGGCGGCCGGGTTGACGACCTCGAGCGGATGCGGGTTGAACGTGACGAGCACGCTGTCGAGCGACATCTCGCGCGCGCGCTCGGCGATGCGCGCGAGCACGTCGCGGTGGCCCAGGTGCACGCCGTCGAAGGTGCCGACGGTGACGACCGTGCCGGGCGAATCGGGCGGCAGTCCGGAGTCATGCCACCCGCGGAAGCGCTCAGTCATCGGCGAGCACGGTGCGCGGGTGCCACCAGTCGCCGTCGCGTTGGGCGATCGCGACGAGCGCGCCCGATGGGTCGACCAGCGCCGCGCGACCGGCGCCGGGTCCGGGCCCGGCGCCGCCGACGTCCCGGCCCTGTCGCACGTGCCTAACGGATCCGGCATCGAGCCGCACCACGGGCAGCGAGGGTACGGCGGCCAGTGGCGGGAGCAGGACCGCGGCGCCGGCGCGGAGGTCGTCTGCCGAGCACGCGGCGGCGACATCGAACGGGCCGCTCGTGAGGCGGCGCAACGCGGTCAGGTGGGCGGCGCTGCCCGCGGCGCGGCCCAGATCGCGCGCCAGGGCGCGGACATAGGTGCCGCCGCTGCACTGCACCGTGACATCCAGCGCGTCGCCGCGCCAGGCGCGCGTCGTCCACGCGTACACCGTGACGCGCGCCGCCTCGAGCGCGAGCGGCGCGCCGCGGCGGGCGGCGGCGTGGGCGCGCTGTCCGCCCACCTGTTTGGCCGAAAACGTCGGGGGCACCTGGTCCACCTCTCCCGTTAGGCCCACCATCGCGCGCTCGACGGCGGCGCGCTCGGGCGCCGGTGCGGTACACATCACGGCGCCGGTGCCATCGTCGGTGTCGGTCTCGACGCCCCACCGGATGGTGGCCGCGTATACCTTGGGCTCGCCCTCGAGATACGGCAGGAGCCGCGTGGCGCGTCCGACGAGCAGCACGAGCAGTCCGGTCGCGAACGGGTCGAGCGTGCCGCCGTGTCCCACCCGCCTAACGCCGAGCGCGCGCCGGGCGATGGCGACGACATCGTGGGACGTGACGCCGGCCGGCTTGTCGACCAGCAGCAGCCCGTCAATCGCCGGCATCCTCGTCGGACGGCGGCGACGCCTCGGCGCGCTCCTCGCGCTCGTCCCGCAGCCGGGCGAGCAAGGACTCGATGCGCGTCGCATGGGCGGCGGTCTCGTCCTGGCGAAATTCGATTTCGGGCGCGAGCCGGAGCCGGAGCGAGCGCGCGACGAGCGGCCGCAAGTGCGCCGCCAAACTGGCCAACCCCTCGAGCGTCGATGTGTGCGCCGCGTCGTCGCCTAACACGGTGACGTAGATCCGCGCGTGGCGCAGGTCGCGCGTCACGTCGACGCCGGTGACGGTGACGAGGCCGACGATGCGCGGGTCCTTCACGCCCTCGGTGAGAAAGCGCGCGACGACTTCGCGGATTCCTTCGGCTACGCGCTCGGCGCGGCGATGATCGGGGCTCATGTGACTCTCGAGGGCTGGGCGCGCGCGTTAGAAAAACGCGCGCACGGAATCGATGACGCGGCATCCGGCGGCGGTGGCCACCACGCCGTCGATGGTCGACAGCACGGATTCCGCATGGCGCCGGTCGGATGAGACGACGCACGCGGTGAGCTCGGCGCGCTGCCACACATCGTGGTGCCCCGTCTCGGCGACCGAGACGTTGAACTCATTGTGCAACCGGGCCTTGATGCGTGAAAGCACCGACCGCTTCTCCTTGAGCGAGTGCGCGGCCGGAACGTGCAGATCCCACGAGATGGACGCGATCGTCATCGGCTAATCAGAGCGTCCGGGCCACTTCCTCCTTCCGGTAGCACTCGATCACGTCGCCGACCTTGATGTCGTTGAAGTGTTCGATGCCGATACCGCACTCGAAGCCGTCGCGCACTTCGCGGACGTCGTCCTTGAAGCGGCGGAGCGACGCGATCGTGCCGTCGTAGATCTCGACGGCGTCGCGTATCACCCGGACGCGACCCTGTCGCGAGATGATGCCGCTGCGCACGTAGCAGCCGGCCACGACGCCGATGCGGGGCACGCGGAATATCTGGCGCACTTCGGCTTCGCCTAACGTGACCTCGCGCTCCTCGGGGCGCAGCATGCCGCTCAACGCGGCGCGCACGTCGTCCACCGCCTCGTAGATGACGCGGTAGAGCTTGAGGTCGACACCCTCGCGTTCGGCCGCCGCGCGCGCGTTGTTGTCGGGCCGCACGTGGAAGCCGATGATGATCGCGCCCGACGCCTTGGCGAGCAGAATGTCGCTCTCGGTGATCGCGCCCACGCCGCGGTGCACGACCTCGACCTTCACCTCGGCGTTCGACAATTGGCCTAACGCATCGGCGAGCGCCTCGGCCGGACCGCCCTGGTCCGCCTTGATGACCAGCGGCAACGTGCGCACCAGGCCCGCCGCCGCCTGCGACATGAAGTCCTCGAGCGACACCGCGACGCGCGACGTGCGACGGCTCTTGGCCTCGCGGTCGAGGCGTTGGCGCCGCTGCGCGATATCGCGCGTCGCCGTCGCGTCTTCGAGGACCAGCAACTGGTCGCCCGCCATCGGCACGCCCTCGATGCCTAACACCTGCACCGGGATCGCCGGACCGGCGGACGGCACCGTTTTCCCGCGCTCGTCGAACAACGCGCGGACACGGCCCGAGTACATGCCGCAGATGAAGTCCTCACCCACCCGCAGCGTGCCCTGCTGCACGAGCAGCGTCGCCACCGGTCCCTTGCCCGGGTCCAGCTGCGCCTCGATCACCGTCCCCACCGCCTTCCGCGACGGATTCGCCTTGAGGTCGAGGATTTCTGCCTGCAACAGGACCTGGTCCAACAGCTCGTTCACGTTGGTCCCCTTCTTCGCCGAGATCGGCGTGGCGAGCGTGCTGCCGCCGAACTCCTCGAGCACCACGCCGTGCTGCAGCAGGTCCTGCTTCACCTTCTGCACGTTGGCGCTGGGCAGGTCAATCTTGTTGATCGCGACGACTAACGGAACGCCGGCGTTCTTGGCGTGCGAGATCGCCTCGATGGTCTGCGGCATCACCTGGTCGTCCGCCGCGACGACGAGCACCACGATGTCGGTGACCTGTGCGCCGCGTGCGCGCATGGCCGTGAACGCTTCGTGGCCCGGCGTGTCGAGGAACGTGATCAACCGTCCGCTTGGCAGCGACACGTGATATGCGCCGATGTGCTGTGTGATGCCCCCGGCCTCGCCCGCGACGACATTGGCTTTGCGGATGTAGTCGAGCAACGACGTCTTGCCGTGGTCGACGTGGCCCATGATGGTGACCACCGGTGGACGCGGCGCCAGATTCTCCGGCGCCTCTTCCTCGGTTTCATCGGCCGCCGCGTATTCCGCCTCGCGCACCGCGTGGAAGCCGAATTCACCGGCGATCAACTCGATCTGATCGAAGTCGAGTCGCTGGTTGATCGTCACCATGAGTCCCAGGTTCTTGAGCGCGAATGTCACGATCTGCGTGGGCGGGATCTTGAGGATCGACGCCAGCTCGCTGACGGTGATGAACTCGTTCACGTGCACGGTGGTGCGTTCGCGCTCCGCCTCGGCGGCGCGGAGGGCTTCCACCTCCTCGCGCGACGCACCCTCGTCGGCACGCCGCGGACCGCGGCGCGTCGGTGCGCCGCGAAGGGCCGTCATGGTCCGGGAGATGTTTGCGGTCACTGCTTCCTGATCGACGGCGCCGCGCTTGCCCTTCTTGCGCTTGCCGCCGCGCTTTTCTTCGCGACGCGGAGGCGCACCCGTGGGCGCGCCGGGCGACGCGGTCGCGATAGGCCGAGGCGGGAACGGTGTGGACGACGCGACCGGTTTGGGACGCGGCGGTCCAGGCACGACGGGCCGTGGCCGCTGCCAATCGGGCGTTTGCGGCGCGGACGGCCGTTGGGCCGGCGCCGACGCCGGTCCGGCGTGCGCGGGCGCCGGCTGATGATCGCCTGGCGACGTGGCGCGGCCGTGCTCGGCCCCGCCGGCATCCGGGAAGGCGCGCGACGGCGCGTGCGCGCCGCGTTGGGCATCCGACTGCGTTAGGCGGGCGGCCGGAGAGAGCGGCTGCTGCGGCTCGAACGTGCGGCGCGGGAGCTCGACCGCGTCGGTATGCGTCTCGTCCTCGAGATCCGACGGCGCACCACCGTTGGACGCGACGGCCTCCGCCGCTTCCGCGGCCTCCGCGGCCGCCGCTTCGGCGGCCGCGATGTCCGCGGCACGGCGCCGACGACGCTTGGCCGGCTCCGCGGACGACGCGGGCTCGGGCTCAGGCGCCGGCGCCGCGGCCGCCGTCGCACGGCGACGGCGGCCCGGCGCCGGCGCCGGCTTCTCCTGACGCGCACGCTTTTCGCGCTCCCACCGGGCGCGCAATCTCGCCACCTGCTCGTCCGTCAACGGACTCAGATGACTCCGCACCGGAACATCCATCGACCGGAGCATCGTCATCAGGTCGTCCGTGGAAATTCCGAATTCGCCAGCCAGGTCGTGCACACGCAGCTTGATCAAAACACCCCTCCTCGAGAGCCCCCGCCGGGAGCCGATCTCGCGATCGCGCGAATGCCTCGCGCCAAATCGCGATCTACAATTCCAACCGCCACCGTCGCCTCACGTCCCACCGCTGCGCCTAACGCCGCCGAGCTCGGACCTGCGACGATCGTCACGTGACGCGCCTTGAGCAGCGGAATCACCTTCGCCAAACTGTGATGCGACGCGTCGGGCGCCACCACCACCAGCGCCAGCCCGCCACGACGTGCCGTCTCGCGCACCCGCTCGACGCCGACCACCGCGCTCCGCGCGCGATGACCCAAGCCGATGAGTCCAGCCAATTTGCGGTCGCGCTCGTCAGCCGTCACGCGGCGGTTTCGTCCGTGCCATCGGTGCCGCCGTCGGCACCGCCTTCCGCGTCCTCCGTGGTCAGTTCGTCGATCATCGCCATGATGCGGTCCGCTTCCTCCGGCGCGATACCCGGCAACCGCAGGAAGTCTTCGCGCTCGAGATCGATGATGTCGTTGAGCGTCTTGTAGCCCGCGTCCTCGAGCACGGCCACCGTGGCCGGTCCCAACCCTTCGATCTCGGACAACTTGACGTCGGCCGCCTCCTCGCGCTCCTCCGGCAACGGCTGGAAGAGCGGCGCTTCACCACCGCGCTCGAGCCACTCGCGGCTGGAGTACAGGTCGATTTTCCAGCCCGTGAGCTCCGACGCGAGACGCACGTTCTGTCCGTTGCGACCGATGGCCAGCGAGAGCTGGTCTTCATCGACCACGGCCTGAATCGCACGGCCCGCCGGATCGCTGAACACGCGCGCCACGCGCGCCGGCGCGAGCGCCATTTTGGCAAAGCGCTCGGGATCCGACGACCATGGCACGATATCGATTTTCTCGCCGCCTAACTCGTTGACCACGGCCTGCACGCGCGAGCCCTTGAGACCGACGCACGCGCCCACCGGATCGATGGAGTCGTCGCGCGAGAACACGGCGATCTTGGTGCGGCTTCCCACTTCGCGTGCGACGGCGCGAATCTCGACGATGCCTTGTTGGATCTCGGGCACCTCGAGCCGGAACAATGCCTTCACGAACATCCCGTCGCCGCGCGTGAGAATGAGGCGCGGACCCTTGGGCGTCTCCTCGATGCGCTTGAGCACCGCGCGCATCGGCTCGCCCTGATGATAATGCTCGCGATGATTCTGCTCGCGGTACGGAACGATCGCCTCCGCCTCACGGAATTTGTTGAGCATGATGACGAGCTTGCCGCGCTCGATCTGCTGCACTTCGCCGGAGAGGAGATCGCCCACGCGACCCGAGAACTCGTCGCGAATGCGGGTACGCTCGCGCTCGCGCACACGCTGGATGATCCGCTGCTTGGCTGCCTGTGCCGCGGTCCGGCCGAACTCGGCGAAATCGATTGGCTCCTCGAGCTGGTCGCCCGGCTCGAAGCCTTCGTCGTAGATGCGCGCGTCCTCCACCGAGATCTCGCGGCTCGGATCCGTCACGGCGTCGACCACCGATCGCAGGCGGATGATCCGGATCTCACCCTTCGTTTCATCGATCGAGACTTCCGCCTGCACCGTTGGGCCGTACTTCTTCGCGAGCGCGGCAAGGATGCCGTCCTGGAGCAACGCGTGCAACTCGGACCGATCGAGCTGCTTCGTGTTGCTCACCTCGCGGATCGCACTCAGGATGTCGTCGGAAGCCATCGCGACTGCCTCTCTCAATTACCAGTGAAACGCCAGCCGCGCGTCCTTCACGTCGGCCAGCGCAACGCGCTGTTCCTGACCACGCTCGTCGCGGACCAGTACCACTTCGGCACCCGGGTCCCCGTCAATCGCTACGATCTCAACCTCCTCCCGGCCGTTCAGCGCGGGACTCGACACACTCGCCTTGCGCCCGACAAACCGCTGCCAATCGGCCGCGTTTCTCAACGGCCGTTCGAGACCCGGCGATGATACCTCGAGCACGTACCGATCACCCAACGAACCATTCTCGTCCAATCGTGCTTCGACGGCGCGTGAGACCACCGCGCAGTCGTCGACTGTCACTTTGCCGCCGTCCAACCGATCGATTCGTATCTGCACCGTCGGACGCGACCGCGAGCCCACGAGTCGCAACTCGAAAAGCTCGAATCCGAGCGCCTCGATCAGGGCCGAAATCAACCGCTCCAACGCGTCAGTCACGGGCATCGCAGGTCACAATAACAAAAAAATGTGGGGCGTCGTCCCCACATTTCCGCCCGGCGCTCCACGTGCCGGGGAACCGTAAGTAATTATAGATTTGGAGTTAGGTGGAGTCAAGGATCGAGGGAAGCGCGCGCTCGCGCGCGCTTCGGGAAGCGCTGTCGCGTGGGGAACCGGGAAGCGGGGCTACGCCCCTTTGGGTCGGAATGGCATCAGTCGTCTGCGGGTGTGAGCGACGATTGTCATAGGCACAATGCGCCGTCCTCCCTGTTCCACTTTCCCAAAGCGACAGCGTTTCCCTCAGCGCGCGTGAGGGCGCGGGTCGCCGACCTCAGTCGCCATCACGGCGAGCATGCGTCCTGGGTCGCCTGCGCGGTGTGAGAAGAAGCGATCGTTGTGGCAGCGCGTGCAGAGCGCGCTAGTTGAGACATGGCTAATGCCCAACGATTTCGCTTGTGCCCCAAGAATCGCCCGCAAGTCGACGCACGCGGGCGCCGTCATACTCCGGCCGGTGAGTTGCGCGTAGACGTCGGGCCCGACTTCATAACAGCGTCCGCAAATCGACGGACCCAAGTGGACGTGCAGGTCGCGCGCATCGAGCCCACCGCGCACGAGCTCGGCGACGCCGCTTTCCAGGATTCGCGCCACCGTGCCGCGCCAACCGGCGTGCAGCAGCGCCGTCGCGCCGCTCGGATGCGCGACGAACACGGGCACGCAGTCGGCCACGGTGATCGCGAGCGCGGTGCCCCGCTCGGGCGCGACGTGGCCATCGGCGCCATCGCCGCGCAACCAGCCCTCCCACGTTAGGCGGTGCACCAACACCCGGTTGCCGTGCACCTGGCGCGCGGTGGCGAGGCGCGGACTGTACGCCCGCAGCCCATCCACCAACGACCACCACCGCCCCATCACGTCGCCCACGGGATCCGTTCCCGCCGTACCGAATGTGCCCGCCTGCCGGGTGGTGGTGAACGCGATCACACCGAGCGCGGCGAAGTCGGCGACCTCTTCGCGCGGCACATCGAGACTCACGATTTCGTGTCGTCCACGCGCGAGATTTTCGCGCCGAGTCCGCGCAGACGCTCGTCGATGCGCTCGTAGCCGCGCTCGATCTGTCCGACGTTGTTGATCGTGCTCGTGCCGTCCGCGCAGAGCGCCGCCAACAGAATCGCCATGCCGGCGCGAATGTCGGGCGACTCGACGACCGCGCCCCGCAGTCGCGACGGACCCGACACGAGTGCCCGATGCGGATCACACAACACGATGCGCGCGCCCATCGCGACGAGCTTGTCCACGAAGAACATGCGCGACTCGAACATCTTCTCGTGCATCAGGATGAGACCGGTGCATTGGGTCGCGGCAACGATGGCGATCGACATGAGGTCCGCCGGGAACGCGGGCCACGGTTGGTCCTCGAGCTTCGGCACGTGTCCGCCCAGATCGGGACGGATCTCGCGCGGTTGATTGGCGCGCACGATCAGCGTGTCGCCCTCGACCTCGCAGAGGATGCCTAACCGCTCGAATCCCATGCGCACGGCGCGCAAGTGCTCGACCCCCGCGTGCTCGATGCGCAGCTCGGAGTTGGTCACCGCGGCGAGGCCGATGAACGAGCCCACCTCGATGTGGTCCGGCCCGATGCGATGCGTGGCGCCGCCCAACGGCCGGCCGCCATCGATGGTCATGCAGTTGGTCCCGATGCCATCGATGTTCGCGCCTAACGCAACGAGGAAGCGCGCCAGATCCTGCACGTGCGGCTCGCTGGCCGCGTTGCGCAGGATCGTGGTGCCCTGCGCGGCGACGGCCGCCATCAACGCGTTTTCCGTCGCCGTCACACTCGGCTCGTCGAGAAAGACGTCCGCGCCACGCAGTCCGGTGGATCGCAGCTCGTACGTTTGATCGACGTGATACGTCGCGCCCAACTGCTCGAACGCCAGGAAGTGCGTGTCCACGCGACGCCGGCCGATCACGTCGCCGCCCGGAGGCGGCAGCGTCACTGCGCCGCACCGCGCCAGGAGCGGTCCGGCGAGGAGAATCGATGCCCGGATGCGCGCCGAGAGACGCGCGTCGAGCGCGGTCGCACGGACTTCGCGCGCCTGAATGGCCAAAGTATTGCGGGCGGACCACGTGATGCTCACGCCCAAGGTGCTCACGAGCTCCACCAACGTCTCGACGTCGCGGATGCGCGGGACGTTCTCGAGCGTGACGGGATGTTCGGTGAGCAACGCCGCCGCGATGATCGGGAGCGCGGCGTTCTTGTTGCCGGATGGGCGGATGGTACCGCTGAGAGGACGAGACCCTTCGACGACGAATTGCATGAGACGAGTGCGAGTGACATGGTCCGGCGGTGGCGCCGCGAACGATGGACAGTGCCGTGCGCGGAAGTCAAGCAACTGCTTGACACTCCCTCGCGCGAGCCCTACGCTACGCCACTCACCCCGGTCTCGCCCATGCAGCTTCTCGTCGCCGTGATCAATCACGTAGAACAGGTCGACGACATCCTGGCGGGGTTCGTCGAGCTTGGCATCACGGGCGCGACCGTCGTGAACAGCGAAGGGATGGGACACGTACTGACCCAGGACGTCCCGATCTTCGCAGGCCTGCGCTCGTTGACGACGCGGTCGCGGCCGAGCAACCAGATGCTCCTGAGCGTCATCGAGGAAGAGAAAGTGGGCGCCGCGATCACGCTCATTCAGGAGGTCTGCGGCAGCTTGAGCGTGCCCGGCGCAGGAATCGTGTTCACGCTGCCGATCGAGCGGGTCGTGGGGCTTGCCCCGGAGCTCGACGCGTAGCCTCGTCCGTGGCGCCGCGCGCCGACCGGAGCGCGCATCTGCCAGACACGACATTCGGCATTCGAGCCATGGTCATGGTATTGAGCTTGCACGAACCAATCGCAGTGGCGACGTGGCTGGCGCAGGCCGTGGGGGCACACACGCTCCCCGATACGATCGTCACGAAGCAGGGTGCTCTGTCGACGGGACCTCTTGGCACGGTGTCCGCGTTGGCGAGCGTACTGATGGCGATCGCGGTGATCGTATTGGTCGCGATCCTCATTCCGGCCGTGGTGAGTTTGCGCCGCGCGGCGGACAAGGCGAGCCGATTGATCGACAAGTTGTCCGGCGAGCTGTCGCCGATCGTCACTCGCGCCAACAGGATTTCCGACAATATAGATTCCATTACGACCACGGTGCGCGCGAACGTGGATGAGGTGAGCCGCACCGTTCGATACGTGGCCGAGCGCACCAGACTCGGTGTCGAGGGCGTGGAGCAGCGCGTGGGCGAGTTGAACGCGCTCATCTCGATCGCCCAGAACGAGCTCGAGCACGCGGTGGTGTCCACCGCGGCCACGTTGCACGGCGTGCAAGCGGGCGTCGCTGCGTTAGGCGAAGCGTCATCGGCCCGCACGCGCCGCGTCCGTCGCGAAAGTGACGCGCGCGACCATGATGAGGAGCTGGAACATGACCATCGAAATGAAACACGGAATCCCGAGCGTGTTGCACGGCCGCGGCCGAAAGTCCGGCATGCTCCGTCGCCGGGGGAAGAATGACCCGTCGGCCGATCTGCTGCTCGCCATTGGCGTAGGCCTCGCCGTCGGCGCGGGCTTGGCACTCGTCGCGCGTGAGCGCGCACGGCGGCGCCGGCCCGCGGCGCGATTCGAGCGCCTCACCCGCCGCGGCGTGAAAGAGGCGAAGCGCCTGCGCGACCGCGGCATGCAGTGGGCGGCGCACCAGGGCGACGCCCTCCGCGACAACGCCCACGTCTCCGAAATCGGTGACTCGGTTGCCGAGTATCTCGAGACGGCGCGCCGCACCATCGACGACGCGGTCACGCGCGAAATCCGCGATCTGCGCCGAGCCATCCGACGCGAGCGGAAACGCCTTGGCGTCTGAGCTCGTCATTCGCGGATGAGGTCTTTTGCTGTGTTCGCTCGGACGCGGCTGCGGTGCGCCGTTAGTCGTCCGCCGGCGTGGCTTCTGATCGCGTCGGCCGCGTTCGCGGTGGTGTGCGGGCTCGTCCTGCTGCCCGCCACGAGCTACGCCTGGACGCCCGGCACGCATGTCTTCCTCGGCCAGGCGGTGCTCGGCGCTATCGAACAGCTGCCGGCGGCCGTGGCCGATGTGCTGCGCCAATTTCCGTATGAGTTTCTCTACGGATCGATCGCCGCCGACACGAGCATCGCCAAGAAATACGCGCCCGTTGGGCGGCACTGCCATTCGTGGACGGTGGGCTTCGAGATCTTCGATCGTGCGAACGACGAAGCGCTGCGCAGCTTCGGCATGGGCTACCTCGCGCATTTGGCGGCCGACACGGTGGCGCACAACTATTTCGTGCCGCGCTACCTGATCATCGCGTCGCGCACCACCGGGTTAGGCCACAGCTATTGGGAAAGCCGGTTCGAGACGCATCTCGGCCCCGCCTACCCCCGTCAGGCGCGCGAGCTCATCGTGCGCGATCACACGCCGGCGGACGCGCATCTCGATCGCATTCTCAGTCCGACCATTTTCAGCACGCAGACCAATCGCCGGATTTTCCGCGGCATGGTGTACGTGACGGACACGGAGTCGTGGCAGCGCATCTTCCATCTCGCGGCCGAGAACAGCCGGTGGGATTTAGGCACGCCCGAGGTGGTGCGCTACATGGAGCGCAGCTACGACTACGTGATGGACCTGTTGAGCCGCCTCGACCACTCGGAGCCGTACGCGCTCGATCCGTCGGGCGACGAAGCGCTGCGATTGGCGAAGCAGGTGCGGCGACAGGCGCGGTTGAGCCGCATGGAGTTTCACGTGGCCGAAGAAGCGGGCCGCCACTTCGGGATGCCGGACACGCAGTTGGACTACGCGCAGCGATTGAGTGCGCCGATCTATCCGCCGGCGCGCTCCGACAGCAACTGATTGATGCGGCGCGGGTCGGCGCGCCCCTTGGACTTCTTCATCACCAGCCCGACCAACACGCCTAACAACTTCTTCTCGCCGGCGCGGAAGCGCTCCGCTTCGGCCGGGTGTTCCGTTAGGACGTCGTCCACCCAGCGCGCCAGCTCGTCGTCGTCGCGCACCTGCATCAGTCCCTCGCGCTCGGCCACGCGGTCGGCGGGGTCGCCGGTTTCCACCATCAGCGCGAACACGCGCTTGGCCGCCGAGTGGCTCACGACGCCGTCGCGGACCAGGTCCAGCAGGCGCGCCAGGGCCGCCGGCGTGATGCGGAACGCGGCGACAGATTGATTGGCGGCATTGAGCGCGGCCAGCACCTCGCCCATCACCCAGTTCGCCGCCGCCTTCGCCTCGCCGTGCGCCTTGGCGGTGGCCTCGAAATAGTCGGCGAGCGCCACCGACGCGGTGAGGACACGCACGTCCGCGCCGGCGAGACCGTAGTCGCGCGCGAAGCGGGCGCGGCGCGCGCGCGGCAACTCGGGCAGCTCGTCGCGCACCGCGATTATCCATTGTTGGTCGAGCAGGAGCGGCGGCAGATCGGGCTCCGGGAAATACCGGTAGTCGTGGCTCCCTTCCTTCGATCGCGCGGGGCGCACTTCGTTCTTGCCGCCGTCCCAGAGCATCGTCTGCTGTTCGACGCGTCGGCCGCGATCGAGCAGCGCGCATTGCCGCTCGAACTCCGCCTCGAGCGCGCGCTGGACGCCGGAGAACGAGTTCATGTTCTTGACTTCGGTCTTCGTGCCTAACGTCGTGGCGCCGTGCGGCCGCGCGCTGACGTTGGCATCCACGCGCAGGCTCCCCTCCTCCATGGTGACGTCGCTCACGTCGACGTACTCGAGAAGCTGTTTGAGCGCGTCGAGGTACGCGACGGCGTCGGCCGACGAGCGCATGTCGGGCTCGCTCACGATCTCGATGAGCGGGACGCCGGCGCGGTTGAGGTCGATGGCGGTGGCGCCGGGATATCGGTCGTGGATGGACTTGCCCGCATCTTCTTCCATGTGGACGCGCGTGATGCCGACCGTGCGCGCGGCGGCGCCGTCGCCGATCTCGAGGCGGCCGCCGAGCGCGAGCGGCTTGTCGTACTGGGAGATCTGATAGCCCTTGGGCAGATCCGGATAGAAGTAGTTCTTGCGCGCGAAGATCGACACCGGATTGACGGTGCAGCCCAGCGCGTGCGCGGCGCGCATGGCGAGATGGACCGCTTCGCGATTCAGGGCCGGCAGCGCGCCGGGCAGCGCCAGGCACACCGGGCACGTGTTGACGTTAGGCGGCGCGCCGTAGGTGGTATCGCAGCCGCAGAACGCCTTGGTGCGCGTCCGGAGCTGGACGTGGACCTCGAGGCCGACGACCATCTCGTAGCGGGCCGTGGCGCCGGCGGGCGCGTCGCGGAGGCCGGTCATCGGTGGGCCTCCTCGCCCAACGTGCGCTCGAGCGCATAGGCGGCGGCGAACATGCCCGCCTCGTCGAAGTGGCGCGTGATGAGTTGGCCGCCTATAGGTAGGCCGTCGACACGTCCGATGGGCACCGAGATCGCGGGCACGCCGGCCAGGTTGCCGGTCGCCGTGAAGATGTCGTTCAGGTACATTTCGTACGGATCCGATTTCGCGCCGAGCTCGAACGCCGGCGATGGCGTGGTGGGCGTGAAGATGACGTCGACGCCCGCATCGAACGCCCGCCGGAAGTCATCGGTGATGCAGGCGCGTACTTCCTGCGCCTTCTTGTAGTAGGCATCGTAGTAGCCGGCGGACAACACGTAGGTGCCGAGGAGAATGCGACGGGTAACCTCGGGACCGAAGCCGCGCGAGCGCGTGCGCTCGTACATCGCCCGCAGTCCGTCGCCGCCGTTCACGCGCAGGCCGTATCGCACGCCATCGAACCGCGCGAGGTTGGACGACGCCTCGGCCGGCGCGATGATGTAGTAGACCGGAATCGCGAGCGCCGTGTGGGGCAGCGAGATGTCGCGGACGGAGGCGCCGCGCGCGCGCAGCGCATCGAGCGCGCGGTCGCACAGCGCGGTGACGCGCGGGTCGAGCGACGCCGGGAAATACTCGGCTGGGCGGCCCACGGTGACGCCGCGCAGGTCCTGCTCCGCCCCGTCGCGATAGCGCGGCACCGGACGCTCGGCGCTCGTCGAGTCGTAGGGATCGCGTCCGGCAATCACCTCCATGCCTAACGCGGCGTCGTCCACCGTGCGGCCTACCACGCCCACCTGGTCGAGCGACGACGCGAACGCCACGAGGCCGAACCGGCTCACGCGGCCGTAGGTGGGCTTG
>JANWIK010000061.1 GCA_025449955.1 Gemmatimonadaceae bacterium | reverse complement strand
GTGTCACTGGTCCGAGATGCGCTTCCCGCGCACCCGACGACGAGCGCGGGCGACACGCCTCGCCTCGTGGTGCGCGATCTGGTCGTCGAGGGATCCCGTCGCGAGCGACGGGTGAACGGCGTCGGGTTTTCCATCGCCGCGGGCGAGATCCTCGGCATCGCCGGAGTCGAGGGCAATGGACAGACCGAGCTCGTGGAAGCGATTGCCGGCCTCAGGCCGGCCCGCTCGGGCTCCGTGCTCCTCGACGCGCACGACGTCACCACGCTGCCGGTGCGCGCGCGCGCAGCGTTAGGCCTGGCCCACGTCCCGGAGGACCGGCACCGCCGTGGCCTCGTGCTCGAATACTCCGTGGCCGACAACCTGATCCTCGGCCGTCAGCGACGCTACGCCTCGCGATTCGGACTCGATCGCGCGCGCATTGCGCGCAATGCGATGGCGCAGATCGCGCGCTTCGACATCAGGCCTAACGATCCTGCCCTTCCGGCTCGTGCGCTGTCGGGCGGCAACCAGCAGAAGATCGTCGTCGCGCGCGAGATGGGCGGCAATTTCAGCGTGCTCCTCGCGGCGCAGCCGACGCGGGGCGTCGACGTCGGCGCGATCGAGTTCATTCACGCCCAGCTGCGCGCGGCGCGGGATGCCGGCAAGGCGATTCTGCTCGTCTCCGCCGAGCTATCGGAGATCCTGGCGCTTGCCGATCGGATCGGTGTGATGTACGGCGGACAGCTCGTCGCGGTGATGCCGCGCTCGCACGCGTCCATTGATACGTTAGGCGGGTTGATGACCGGCGCCGGCACACGCATCCCGAGCAGCGGCACCGCGTGATCGGCATACCGGCGACACTCCGCACGCGCGCCGCGGAAGCGCTCCTGCCGCCGCTCGTCGCGTTGCTCGTCGCCCTGGTCGTGGGCGACATTCTCATCCTGAGCGTTGGGCAGTCACCGGCGGGCGTGTGGGCGCTCTTGCTGCGCGGCACCTGGGGCAATGCGTACGGGTTTGGACAAGTGTTGTACAAGGCGACGACGCTCACGTGCACGGGCCTCTGCGTTGCGGTCGGGTTGCGCGCGGGTTTGTTCAACATTGGCGGCGAAGGACAACTTGCGGCTGGTGGCTTTGCGGCCGCACTCGCTGGACTCGCACTCCCGTCGGGCACGCCGGCCGCGCTCGCGATTCCCGTCTGCGTCGCCGCCGCGCTGGCCGCCGGCGCGGTGACCGGATGGGTGCCCGGCGTTCTGCGCGCGCGATTCGGCGCGCACGAAGTGATCACGACGATCATGCTCAACTTCGTCGTTCTCGCCTTACTCAATTGGGCGATCGCGACGAACTTGCGGGTGCCGGAAACGCTCCACACGCACGAGATCCACGCCGGCACTCTCGCTCGCTTGGGCGATCGCGTACCGGCGTTTCACGGGTCGGCCGCCAATTTCTCCCTCATCATCGTCCTGATCGCGGCCGCGGCCACGTGGTGGTACTTGTTTCGGACACGCGGCGGCTACGACTTGCGTGCGGTCGGCCTGCAGCCCGACGCCGCGGAATACGGCGGCGTCAGCGTTGGGCGAGTATGGATTCGCGCCATGACGCTCTCGGGTGCGCTCGCCGGGTTAGGCGGCATCAACTTCGTGCTCGGCTACAAACGGTACTACGAGGACGGCTTTGCAACCGGCGCCGGTTTTCTCGGGATCGCCGTCGCGCTCGTGGGGCGGAACACGCCGTTGGGCATCGTCCTCGCGTCGATCTTCTTCGCCACGTTGTCACAAGGCGGCCTCGCGATCAACGCCCTCGTGCCGAAGACGATGGTCGACGTGCTCCAGGGCGCCGTCATCATTGCAGTGGCTGCGTCGGTGCCCGAGGTACGGCGCCTGCTGCGCCTCCGCAAGCGGAGCGCGCCGACATGATCGTTGCATTCCTGTCGCAGACCATTCGCATCGCGATCCCGTACCTCTTCGCGGCAGCCGGCGGCGCCATCGCCGAGCGATCCGGCATCATCAGCCTAACGCTCGAGGGCTTCCTCCTGACCGGTGCCTTCGGTGCCGCACTCGGCTGCTACTACGGCGGCAGTCCGTGGGTCGGCATCCTCTGTGCGATGGTCGCCGGGCTGATCTTCGGTCTCGTGCACGGCATCGCGACGATTCGTTATAAGGCCGATCAGGTTGTGTCCGGAGTCGCCATCAACATTCTTGCGATCGGCGTCACGCGATATTTTCTGCACCTCGCGTTCGGAAGCTCATCCAATTCGCCGCGGATCTCTGGATTCACGACGGTCATGCGAGGCGACGGATTCATCCCCAGCGTGGTCAATAACCCTCTGATCATCATCGGGCTCGTTGCCGTTCCTTCCGTTGCATGGGTCATTTATCGCACGCCGTTCGGGTTGCGCGTGCGTGCCGCCGGTGAACACCCGAAGGCCGCCGAGACCGTTGGCGTCGGTGTCGCCCGTGTGCGATACATAGCGGTAGGCCTCTCCGGCATCCTCGCCGGCCTCGGCGGTGCGTACCTCGCGCTCGATCAGCATCAATTCACCGACAACATGAGTGCGGGACGCGGGTACATCGCATTGGCCGCGATGATCTTTGGCAACTGGGACCCAATGCGGGGCGGCTTGGCGTGCCTGCTGTTTGCCGCTGCCGAGGCGGCGCAGATCAATCTGCAGGGAACGCACGGCATTCCCTCGCAGTTCGTGCAAATGATCCCGTACGTCCTCACGATCATCGCGCTCGCCGGCGTCGTGGGGAAATCGACACCGCCGGCGGCGCTTGGCAGAGCTGAATGAGCGTATCGCTGCGGACGCGTTGGTCACGCGATGGCGACCAAGGTGTAGATCGGCGAACCGGCCTGCCCACTAGATTCAACGCGTGACGTCCCGCATCAGCACGCAAGTCCAGAAGTTCCGCTCCGGCGAACCGGGGAAGCTGGGCGTACTGATGGCGACCGCCTTCATCGACATGGTGGGGGCACTGATCATCATCCCGTTGCTGCCGTTCTACGCCAAGCGGTTTGGCGCGAGCGACTTCATGGTGATGGTGCTCGTATCGGCGTTCTCCGCAATGCAGCTCGTCAGTGCGCCGCTCTGGGGCCGCGTGTCCGATCGATATGGACGGAAGCCAGCGCTCCTCATCGGACTCGGCGCCTCGGCCATCGCGTACGTCGTCTTTGCCTATGCCGACTCGTATTGGCTGTTGCTGCTCTCGCGCGCCGTCCAGGGCGCCGGGGGCGGGACGACGGCGGTGATCCAGGCGTACGTCACCGACAGTGTCGAGCCCCGCAACCGTGCCAAGGGGTTAGGCTGGCTCTCGGCGGCGACGAACGCGGGTGTTGTGTTAGGCCCGGCCATTGGCTCGTGGTCGCAAGGGTTCAGCAACCATGCGCCGGGTCTCGTGGCGGCGGTCCTCTGCATGCTCAACGTTCTGTTCGCCGCGAGATTCCTCGCCGAGTCGCGTGTCGTGTCGGCGGCCGACCGCGCGCGACACAAGCCGAGCAGTAAGACATGGACAGCTGTGCTCCGCGTTGCCACGTGGCGCCACATCGGCGATCCGCCATCGCGGCTCATCTGGATGTATTCGATCGGCATCGGCGCGTGGTACGGCGTGAACGCGTTGCTCACGTTGTACCTTGGCCGGGTATTCAACGTGACCGCCGCGTCGATCGGCCCCTTCTATTCGTATATCGGGGCACTGAACATCGTGTTCCGTTTGCTGGTGTTAGGCTGGGCCGTGGACACGCTGGGCGAGATGCGCACGGCACGATTCGGCGCCACCGCGCTCGCATTGGGGCTGGCCGTGATTCCGTTCACGGGCCCGGTCCACATCCCGCACCTCACCTACATCACGATCGGTTTCGCGCTTGCGCTGATCCCGCTCGGCACCGCGCTCAACTTCCCGTGCGTGACGGCCACGCTGTCGCGCGTCGTGCGCGACGACGACCGAGGGCTGTACCTCGGCGTGCAGCAGACGTACGGCGGACTGGCGCGGGTGCTGTATCCGTTGGCCGCCGGCGCCGCATCGGACCACTTCGGCGTGGGAGCGCCATTCTGGTTGTCGGCCCTGTTGGTCGCCAGCACCGTACTCATGGGCGGCAATCTGGCGCGATACACACGCGACACCGGCGAGCATCCGGTACCGTCGCCGGTCTCTGCCGAAACAGCGAACGAGGCGCCGGTCATCGCCGAGTGACGGCGCCGACGCGCCTAACGAAGCGCGCCGTCTTACTGGATGACCACGGCCTCGGCGTGCGTCCACCGCCCTTCGGCCCACCGCGCGAGCAGCGTAATCGCCAGGACGAGCACGATCAGCACCACGCTGTACGCAGCAGCCGTGCCGAACGCGAAGTTGCGCAGCTGCGACAGGATCTCCATCGAGATCGGCCGGTTGGCGTGCGTGAACAACACGATGCTGGCGACGAATTCGCCGACCGCCGTGATCGCGGCGAGCATCGCGCCCGCGACGAGACCGGGCCGTGCCGCCGGAATGACCACGCGGCGCATGGTGAGCCACCAACTCGCGCCTAACCCGCGGGCCGCGTCCTCGAGCGACGGATCCATCTGTCGCAACGACCCTTCGGTGGCGCTGGAGACGAGCGGAATGCCGCGAATGAAGTACGCGAGCGGCAGAATCCAGAACGTCCCGACTAACAGAAAGCGCGCGCTGGCGAGCGACGTCCGGTCGAACGTCGAGGCGAGGCCGATCGCGATGGCCGTCCCAGGAATCGCCCACGGCAGCGCCACCAGGATCGCCAAGAGCCAGCGCACCTTGAAGCGGCGCAAGACCAATAGATACGCCGCGAGGAAACACACGACGATGTCGAGCGCCGTCGCGATCGCGGTCATCGACAGGCTGTTCCAAATCGGCGCCCACAACTCGGTATCGGTTGCGAGGCGACGGAAGTTGTCGAGCGTATACTCGGGCGGCAGCACCTGGGTCGTCCACGTTCCGTCGCGCGCGAACGAGACGAGAATGACCATCGCGTGCGGCAACACCAGAATGATGACCAACACCGCTCCGATGATCGGTGCGAGCGCGCGCGCCGTCGGCGATTGCAAGGGGGTCCGCACGACGGCGCCTTTGGACGACACGGCGTACGTGCGTCGCCGCTCGAACCATCGCAAGAGAATCAGTGCCGCGATCGCACCGACGGCGAGCACGGTCGTCTCGACGTACGCGAGATCCATGGCGCCGTTCAGCTTGGATGCCACGATTTGCGTCGACAACACGCGCAACCCGCCGCCGAAAATGTATGGCGCCGAGAAGCTCCCGAGCGCGCTCATGAAGACGAGCAGCATGGAGCCGGCGATCGCGGGCGTGAGGAGCGGTAGCGTGACGCGGCGCAGCCGGTGCCAGCGCGACGCGCCTAACCCAGCTGCCGCTTCATCCAGCGACGAGTCCAGGCGCTCGAGCCCCGCCGACACGAACAGGAACACGTACACGTACATCGTGTACGCGTGCACGAAGATGATCGCACCCACGCCGTTGAGGGTCCACGGCGCGTGGTCCAGGTGGAGCATCGACTGCACGCCGCGCGTCACCACCCCGCTTTCGCCATAGAGAAACAGGAAGGCGACCACGCCGACTAACGGAGGCAAGGCCGCCGGGAGCGTCGCGATCGCGCTCAGCACGCGGCGGCCCCGAAACTCGACCCGCGTGAGCAAGAAAGCGAGCGGCAACCCGATGGCCACTGCCGCCACGACCGACCCGACCGCGATGACGAGCGTCGTCCGCAGCGCCTCGCGATCGGTGGGACTCGACGCGAATGCGCGCCAGGACCGCAATCCGTGTTCGAAGCTTCCCGCGATGATGGAGGCATTCGGGTACACGACGGACCACAGCAGCACGAGCAGCACGGGAAGCGCGAACAGCCACGTTCCCTTCCCGACGCTCGCGCGATCGTCGCTCATGCCACCACCGCCACCGGCTCGCGCGTGATGCGAACGCGCACGGCATCCCCGACGTGCACGTCGCGTACCGTGCTGTGCACCTCGAGGTCGACGGAATCCGCGACCCGCACGCGATACGCGAGCAGCGCGCCGGCGAAGCGTCGTTCCTCGACGACGCCAGCCCACGCGTCCGAGTCGCTCGACGATGCAAACCCGAGCGCATCCGGGCGCAGCACCGCTAGCGCCGACCCGCGCGGCGGGACGCCCGGCGCCGGGGCCGCTCGCACCGCGCGCGATACACCGCCTAACTGAACCGTCACCCGGTCGCCGTCGAGGTCGCCCGCCACGAGCGTCGACCGTCCGATGAACGCCGCAACGTCGCGGTTCGCCGGCCGATCGTACAACGTCTCGGCGGTG
>JANWIK010000060.1 GCA_025449955.1 Gemmatimonadaceae bacterium | reverse complement strand
GACGCGCCGTAGGCGTCGGCGTAGTTGAACACCATGCGGACGGGCGCCATGCGCACGTCGACGCCCGGGGTCTTGACCTCGAACCGCAGCGAGATGCCTTCGTCAGGCTGGATGCGCATCACCAGCACGTTGCGCTCGAGCGTCTCTCCGTTAGGCAGCCGGAACAGCGAATGCGGCGGCTCCTTGAACTGCACCGCGATCTCCGTGGCGTGCTTGGCGAGCCGCTTCCCCGACCGCAGGAAGAACGGGACGCCGTGCCAGCGCCAGTTGTCGACCGTGAAACGGATCGCCGCGTACGTCGGCACGCGCGACTCCTTGGCCACGCCCGGTTCGTCGCGATACGCGATGACGTGCTCGCCGTTCACTTCCCCGGGGCCATACTGGCCGATGATCGACATGTCGGCCGCGTCCTCGGGCGCCACGGGATGGATCGATCCCAACACCTTGGCCTTCTCGCCGCGCACGGCGTCGGCGTCGAATGCGTTAGGCGGTTCCATCGCCGTGAGCGTGAGCAGTTGCATGAGGTGGTTCTGGAACATGTCGCGGATCACGCCCGACTCTTCGTAATACGACGCGCGGTGCTCGACGCCCACCGTTTCGGCGGCGGTGATCTGCACGTGATGCACGAAGTTCCGATTCCAGACCGGCTCGAAGATCGAGTTCGCGAACCGGAGCACCAAAATGTTCTGGACAGTCTCTTTGCCCAGGTAGTGATCGATACGATAGATCTGCTGCTCGGAATAGAGCGACAGCAAGAGCTTGTCGAGCGAGCGCGCGCTGTCGAGATCGCGGCCGAAGGGTTTCTCGATGATGATGCGCGCCCACTTCTTGTCGTCGCGCACGGTGCGGGGCACGAGCCCGCTCTCCGACACGCGCTTGGCGGCGTCGGGGTACAAACTCGGCGGGATCGCAAGATAGACGAGTCGGCCCACGTCGCCATCGTCGCTGGCGGTGCTCTCGAATTGCGTGACGCGTTCCGTCACGGCCTTGTACGTCTCGACGGCACGCAGATCGCCGCGCACGAAACGCAGCATGCCGAGGAACCTGGTGACCGCGGCACCGTCGGCGCCTTGCATCTCGTCCGACGTCTTGAGCGCGTCGCCCATCGCGGCGCGCCACGAGTCATCGGTGAAGTTGTCGCGCCCAACGCCGATGATGATGGACTCCGGATCCATGAATCCGTCGCATGCGAGGTGCGCGAGCGCGGGCATGAGCTTGCGTCGCGTCAGGTCGCCGCCCGCGCCTAAAATGACCATGGCGCAGCGGGCGGCCTTCCGCATGGACGTCTCGCCCGTGTGTTCGTGGGCGAGCGTGGCCGGGGCAACGATCGGCGTGCTCATGCCGAATGCACCGCGTGTCCGCCGAACTCGTTGCGTAAGGCGGCGATCACTTTCGCGCTGAACGAGTCCGCCTGGCGCGAGCGCAGGCGCGTGAGGAGCGAGAGCGTGATCACGGGCGCCGGCACATCGAGGTCGATCGCTTCCTGCACCGTCCACCGGCCTTCGCCGGAATCGTCCACGTATCCGCGCAGGTCCTTGAGCGACGGATCATGCGAGAACGCGGACTCGGCGAGCTCGTTGATCCACGAGCGGACGACGCTGCCGTGATTCCATACCGCGGCCACCTGATGCAGGTCGATGTCGAATGACTTGGATGCGTGCAGGATCTCGAATCCTTCGGCGTAGGCCTGCAGCATGCCGTACTCGATGCCATTGTGCACCATCTTCACATAGTGTCCGCTGCCCGTTGGGCCGACATGCGCATAGCCGTCGGCGGGCGCGAGCGCGCGGAAGATGGGCTCGCACGTCGACACGGCTTTGTCATCGCCGCCGACCATCAAGCAGTAGCCGTTCTCGAGTCCCCAGACGCCGCCGCTCGTACCCGAGTCCACGAAGTCGATGCCCTTCGCTTTGAGCTCGGCGCCGCGGCGGACGGTGTCGTGGAAGTTCGAATTGCCGCCGTCGATGATGATGTCGCCCCTGGCGAGCTGCGGCACGAGGGCGGCGATCGTGTCATCGACGGCCTTGCCCGAGGGCACCATGATCCAGACGATGCGCGGCGTCGAGAGCTTGGCGCAGACCTCGGTGAGCGACGAGGCGCCGATCGCGCCCAAGCCGGCCAGCTCTGTGACGGCGTCGGCGCTGCGGTCGAAGGCCACGACTTCGTGTTTGGCGCCTAACAGGCGGCGCGTCATGTTGCCGCCCATGCGGCCGAGTCCGATCATCCCCAATCGCATAGTTCCACGTCCGATCAGAAGGAAATGCCTAACGTGCGGAACGCCGACGCGAGGTGGGCGGCCGACGTGAATCGAATGGCCTGCATGCCGGCGTCGCGCGCCGGCTCGAGATTCTCCTCGCGGTCATCGACGAACACGCTGTGGTCCGGTTGGGCCTGCGTGAGCGCGAGGGCGAGCGTATAGATGCGGCGCGCCGGCTTGCCGACGCCCAACCAGCACGACGAGAGAAACGCGTCGAAGATGTCCGCCAGGCCGAAGCACCGGATGCGGTGCACGTTGAGCGCCTCCGATTCGTTGTTCAATGTCGCCATGTGGTACTGTCCGGTGGCCGATACCGCGCGCGCCAGCGCGATGGACTCCGCGTTCGGCACGCTCAGCGCCTTCACGTACGCGATGTACTGCTCGCGCGTGAACGGCCGCCGTTCCGCGAACACGGTGTGAGCGAGGTACTCGTCCATCGTCATCGCGCCCGTTTCCCAGGCGCCCACCACCGCGTGGTGCCGGTGCTCGGCCTCCTCCAAGTCGTACCCGAAATGCTTGGCGGCGCCGGCGCGGTCGGCGGTCCCCCACCCTGCCGTGCCTAACACGCCGCCGACGTCGAAGAACACGTGCGTCATGCGGCGCATCGCGCGACCCGCCGTCACGCCCGCGCCGCGACGCCGAGCGCTTGCCGCTTGCCCGAGATCACGCCCAACAGTTTGCGATACGAGGCCTCGAATTTCTCGATGCCTTCGTCTTCGAGCGTTTGCGTGACGTCGTCGAAGTCGACGCCCGCTTCGGCGACTTGTTTGAGCAGCGCGCGCGCGTCGTCGGCGTTGGGCACAAGCGTCCGCCGCACCACGCCATGCTCCTCGAACAGTTGCAGCGTTTCGGGCGGTACCGTGTTGATCGTTTCCGGACCGATGAGGCCTTCGATGTACCGCACGTCGCCGTAGCGCGGGTTCTTGGTGCTCGTGCTCGCCCACAAGGGACGTTGGACGCGCGCACCGGCGTCGCGGATTTTGGTCCACCGCGGTCCGCTGAACAGCTCACTGAACAGCTCGTAGGCCAGCTTCGCGTTGGCGATGGCGGCTTGGCCTAACAAACCGGCGGCGGCGGGGCTGCCGATCTTCTCGAGGCGCTTGTCCACTTCGCTGTCGACGCGGCTCACGAAAAACGATGCGACGCTGGCCACGCGATTCACCGGCTTGCCGGCGGCGATGCGCGCTTCCATCGCGTTGAGATACGCTTCCGCCACGGCCCGGTGATGCTCGACCGAGAACAGCAGCGTGATGTTGATGTTGATGCCTTCCTCGAGCGCCTGCTCGATGGCCGGCCATCCCTCGCGGGTGCCCGGGATCTTGATCATGACGTTGGGCCGGCCGACTTCGCGCCACAAGCGACGCGCCTCATCCAGCGACCCCTGCGTGTCGCGCGCCAGCCTCGGGCTCACTTCGATCGAGACGAATCCGTCGGCGCCATCGGTGGAATCGTACACGGTGCGGAAAACATCCGCGGCCATGCGCACATCTTCCACCGCGATCGCCTCGAACGCGTCCATGTCCGACTTGCCGCGCATCGCCGGGCCGGTGAGCGCCGCGTCGTAGTCCTTGCTGCCGCCGATCGCGCTCTCGAAGATGCTCGGATTCGAGGTCATGCCGCGCAATCCGTCGGCGACGCGGGCGGCGAGGTCGCCGCTCTGGATCATGTCGCGCCGCAGGTAGTCCAGCCAGACGCTCTGCCCGAGGGCCAGGAGCGCCATCATCTTGCTCGTCGTGTGGACGGTGGTCATCGATCCTCCGTTAGTCGTCAGCGATTCAGCATCGTGCGCGCGGCGGACACCACGTGTTCTGCCGTTAGGCCGAGTTCCCGGTAAATCCGCTCGTACGGCGCCGACGCGCCGAAGCGCTCCAACCCGATCACGACACCCGAGTCGCCGACCATGCGGTACCACGGCTGCGGGCTCGCCGCTTCCATGGCGATCCGATGATGCATCGAGCGCGGCAGCACCTGGTCACGATACGATACCGGCTGTGCATAGAATCGCTCGATGCTCGGCACGCTCACCACGCGAGCGCGGATGTCGGTTCCCAACAAGGCTTCCTGCGCGGCCAGGAGAATGTGCACCTCCGAGCCGCTCCCGAGAAGAATCACGTCGGGACCTGCATCGCCGCCCTCGGTGTCGGACAAGACGTACGCGCCGCGCGCGACGCCGGATGCCGCCGCGTAGCGTGTCCGATCGAGGATCGGGACGTTCTGCCGCGTGAGCGCGAGCGCAACCGGACCCGACGTGATCTCGAGCGCCGTCGCCCACGCCTCGGCGGTCTCGGCCGCATCGGCGGGTCGGAAGACGGTCATGTTGGGGATCGCGCGCAACGCGGCGAGCTGTTCGATCGGCTGGTGCGTCGGGCCGTCTTCGCCCAGTCCGACGGAGTCGTGCGTGAACACGTAGATCGGGCGGATCTTCATGAGCGCCGCGAGCCGTGTCGGCGGCCTCATGTAGTCCGAGAAGATGAGGAACGTGCCGCCGAACGGAATGATGCCGCCATGGACGCACATCCCGTTCATGATCGCGCCCATCGCGTGCTCGCGGATGCCGTAGAACACGTTGCGGCCGCGCGGGGTGTCGCGTTCGAGGCGGTCGCTGGCATTGATGATGGTCTTGGTGGACGTGGACAGGTCGGCCGCCCCCCCCACGAGCTCGGGGATCTTGGGGCCGAGCGCGTTGATCACCGTGTTGGACGCGGCGCGCGTGGCCATGCCCTTCTCGTTAGGCGGGAACGACGGCAGCGCGGCGCGCCAATTCTCGGGGAGCGTGCCGGCGAGGCGGCGCGCCAGCTCGCGCGCCGAGTCGGGGCGGCGCTGCGCCCAGGCATCGCGGCGCTTTTCCCAGTCGGCGCGGAGCGGCGCGCCGCGTTGTCCGGCCGCGCGCCAGGCGGCGAGCGCGTCGGGCGGCACGTGGAACGGGTCCATCCATTCCCAGCCCAGGTTCTGCTTGGTGAGCTTGACCTCGTCCACGCCTAACGGCTCGCCGTGGGCGGCCGAGGTGTCCTGCTTGTGCGGGCTGCCGTAGCCGATGTGCGTGCGGACGATGATCAGCGTCGGGCGGTCGTGGACGTCGCGCGCTTGCGCGAGCGCGCGGTCCATCACCGGCAGGTCGTTGACATCGGGCACGCGGAGCACGTTCCAGCCGTAGGCCTCGAAGCGCGTGCCCACATCGTCGCTGCACGAGAGGGAGGCCGGGCCATCGAGGGTGATGCTGTTGTCGTCGTAGCAGACGATGAGCTTGCCTAACCCGAGGTGCCCGGCGATCGACGCCGCCTCGTGCGAGATGCCCTCCATCAGGTCGCCGTCGCTGGCGATGACGTAGATGCGGTGGTCGATGACCGCGTCGTCGGGCGTGTTGAACTCGGACGCCAGGTGGCGCTCGGCGAGCGCCATGCCGACGGCATTGGCGAAGCCCTGGCCTAACGGACCGGTGGTGACCTCGACGCCCTCCGTGTGGCCGTACTCCGGATGGCCGGGCGTCTTGCTGCCCCACTGCCGGAAGTGCTTGATGTCCTCGAGCGTCACGTCGTACCCGGTGAGGTACAACACGCTGTACAGCATCATCGACGCATGGCCGCACGACAGCACGAAGCGGTCGCGGTTAGGCCAATCGGGATGCGCCGCGTCGTAGCGCAGGTGCTTGGTGAAAATGAGATAGGCGAGGGGCGCCAGCGCCATCGGCGTGCCCGGGTGGCCCGAGTTCGCCTGCTGCACCGCATCCATGGACAACGTCCGCACCGTATCGATGCAGAGCTCGTCCAGGTCGGATGCGCCGATCGCTCCACCCCGTGCCGCCCTCGTCGCCGTTTCCGTCATGTCACCGTGCCCCTGCGTTGTGTGCCGTGGATGGGGAAGCGCCGCTCGCGCTCGGAGCGCGTGGGGCGTCCGTCGTGTGCGCATCGTCCTCGGCTGCAGCGATCGCCGCGCCGTAGAGTCCAACGTTGTCGTTCATCACCACGCGCACCGGCATGCGCTGCATCATGTCCGACATGCGTCCCTTGTCTCGAAATGCGGCAAGGAAGGTGCCGTCCATGAGTTTCTTCACGATGGCGGGCGCGATGCCGCCGACCAGGAATACGCCGCCGGTCGCCAGCACCGTGAGTGCCAAGTTGCCGGCTTTCGCGCCGTACGCGCCGACGAAAATGTCGAGCGCCTGGACGGAGAGCGCATCGGAGCCGTTCAATCCGTGGCGCGAGATGGCGGCTGCGCCTTCGTCGTCCACCGCATCGCGCACCGCGCGCTGCTCGCGCGCCGGCTCGCGCTCGGCGAGAAACCGATAGATGTGCTCGAGGCCCGGTCCCGAAATGACGCGCTCGGCCGACACGTGACCCAAGTCCGCGGCGAGCCACGCCAGGAGCTCGCGCTCGAGGGATGTGCGCGGCGCGAAGCCGGCGTGTCCGCCTTCGGATGGATGCGTGCGAGCGGTCGCGCCGTGGTGGACGACAAACGCTTCGCCGAGTCCGGTGCCGGCGCCGATGATCGCGACGGTGCCGTCATTGTCAGGCGTGCCTTCCTGCAGCGTGACGAGGTCGGTCGCATCGAGCCGCGCCGTGCCGCGCGCAATGGCATCGAGATCGTTGAGCAGGCGTGCGCGCGGAATCCCGATGTCGCGCGACAGGCGGCGCTCGTCGAGCGTCCACGGCAAGTTAGGCGTGGACACGCGGCCGTCGGCCACCGGTCCGGCGACGCCGAAGGCGGCGCGCTTTGGCGCGTCGGACCCGGCCTCGAGAAACGTGCGCACGACGGGCGCGAGCGACGGATAGTCGCCGCTCGGATAGCGCGCTTCGCGCACGATGCGCACCTGGCGCTCGTCCACATCCACCACGGCCAGCCGCGCGTGCGTGCCACCGATGTCGCCGGCCAACACTCTCATGCCGGCACCCGCGCCAGCATGGCCGCCGCCTCGCGATCGAGGAACCACACGCCGCCCAGGGCCAGCTGCACGGGGAGCGCGTGCGGATCGCGTGGACCTTCGAGTGCGCGCTTGGTCATGTCCGCTTTGTCGGCGCCGTCGACGATGACCGCCACGCGGCGCGCGGCGGCGATCACCGGCGGCGTAATCGTTAGGCGGCGCGGCGGCGGAAACGGACTGTCGGCGGGCACCACCAGCCGCGTGTGCTCGTCGATGGCCGGCGCGCCGGGAAAGAGCGAGGCCGTGTGCCCGTCGGGCCCCAAGCCTAACAGAAGAATGTCGAACGCCGGCGGCAGCGTGCGCGCGTAGTCGCGCGCCGCGGCGTCCAGATCCGCGCGCTCGCCTTCCATGCGATGCACGTTCTCCGCCGGCACGTGGACCGGCTCGAGGAGCGACTCGCGCGCCATGCGATAGTTGCTGTCCGCATCCGTGGGCGGCACGGCGCGTTCGTCGCCAAAATAGAAGTGCACCTTGTTCCACGGTGCACCAGGGAACGCGGCAGCGAG
>JANWIK010000059.1 GCA_025449955.1 Gemmatimonadaceae bacterium | reverse complement strand
GGAACCTTCGCCTAACGATCGGCGCCTGGCACCGCGATTCGGAAGATTGTCGGTGGTCGAGACCCTGTCAACGCACGAACGCCCGGCATGCCGGCGCATGTCAGCGTCTCGTCATCGCGATCGGAATACGGCGCCGCGCGCCGGACGCAGTGGCCGGTCGAAACCGGCGCTCCTATTGACATTCGGGAGAAGTAGACCCACGTTCTCCCGACATCCGACAGGACACGGCGGAGGCGCGCCAGTCGCGCCGACGGCTGTTTGTCGACACTGCCACCGACCGGCAGTCATTGCCGGCACTCATTGTATATGTCGCGCGCCGACTCCGCCGAGCAGGTGCTCCAGGGCACCCTCGATCTCCTGATCCTCAAGACACTCTCCCTCGAGCCGATGCACGGCTGGGGACTCGCCCACCGCATCCAAGAGCTGTCGCGCGACGCGCTCCAGGTGGGACAGGGTTCCATCTATCCGGCTGTCGTCCGCCTCGAGCAACGCGGCTGGGTGTCCACCCACTGGCGCACCACCGAGAACAATCGCCGCGCGAAATACTACGCCATCACCGCGGCCGGCCGCCGCGCGATGGGTCAGGAATTCGCGAGCTGGCAACGCTTCGTCGCCGCCGTCACACTCGTCATGGATGCCACGTGAACATCACCCTGTGGGACCGCGTCCGGGCGTTCGCCACGCGCGCTCGGGAATCCGTGCACCGTCGTCGCATCATGACGGAGCTGGACGACGAGATCGAGACACACCTCGAGCTCGAGACCGCGTACAACGTTAGGCGTGGCATGTCGCCTGCCGATGCGGCGCGCGCGGCCACCCTCGCCTTGGGCGGCACGCAAACCGTGCGCGAGCAGGTCGGCGACGCGCGCGGATTCCGGGTCCTCGACCACTTCGTCCGCGACGCCAAGTTCGCGTTCCGCCAACTGCGCCGCACCCCGGCCTTCACGGCGAGCATGGCCCTCACGCTCGCCATCGGCATTGGCGCGACGACGGCTGTGTTCGCGGTGCTCGACTCGGTGCTGCTCCGGCCCCTGCCTTACCGCGACGCCAACAGCCTCGTCGGCGTGTGGTGCTCGCTGCCGGGCATGGGATTCCCGCGCGCCCCGCAATCGCTCGCCACGTACTTCGCGATTCGCCGGCTCTCGACGTCGTTCGACGGCATCGCCGTCTTCGACCGCACGGCCGTCAACGTCGCCACCCGCGCCGGAGAGGAACACGCCGAGCGCGTCAACGCAGTGGCCGCCACCGCGAGTCTCTTCACGCTGCTGGGCACGCAGTTCGTGGCGGGCCGCCCGTTCACGGCCTCCGAGGACGTGCCTAACGCAACGCCGGTCGCGGTGATCGGCGAGGGGTTCTGGCGGCGCCGCCTGGGTGCGGATCCACACGCGATCGGCACGCAGCTGATCATCGACGGCCAAGCGCACACCATCGTCGGCGTCGCGCGCGCGTCGTTCCACTTCCCCGACGACGTGACCGAGGTCTGGACACCGATCGCGTTGGACTCCACGTCGGCGTTCGGCGGCCCGTTCGGACACCAGGCGTTCGCGCGGCTCAAGCCCGGCGTCACGCCCGACCAGGCCCAACGCGAGCTCACGCGCTTGATCCCGCGCATGGGCGAGCTCTATCCGAACATCGCGCCGTCGATGCCGCTCACGTCGTTCCTCGAGCAGGCGCACGCCGGCATGGTCGTCCGCCCGATGCGCGCGGACATTATCGGCGGCTTCGGCGGCGTCGCGCTCATCGCCGCGGCCGCCGGCGCACTGCTCTTCATCATCGCGCTCGCCAACGCGGCGAGCCTGCTGCTCACGCGCGCCGAAGGCCGGCGGCGCGAGCTCGCGCTCCGCGTCGTGTTGGGAGCCAGCACGCGCCGCGTCCTCGCCCAATTCCTCGCCGAATCGCTCCTGTTAGGCACACTGGGCGGCCTCTCCGGCCTGGCGATCGCGGTGGTCGGGATCCAGCAGCTCGTGCGCGCCGCGCCACAGGGCATTCCGCGGCTCTCCGAGATCGGACTCCATCCCGTCGTCATCGCGTTCGCCGCCGCCGCCACGGTGCTTATGGCGTTCGCGTGCAGCGCCATCGCCGCGCTCCGCCTCGACGTCCGCAACCTGGGCGTCCGCTTGCGCGAAAACACGCGCGGCGGCACGGCCGCACGCGATCGCCAGCGCGCGCGCCGAACGTTAGTCATCACGCAAGTCGCGTTCGCCACCGTGCTGGTGAGCGGCGCCGCGTTCCTGCTCCAGAACGCCTACCGGCTCCGCCGCGCCGATCCGGGTTTCGACGCCGCACACGCGCTCACCGCCTGGATCTCGCTGCCCACGGTCACGTACCCGCACGACAGCGATGTCGTCCGCTTCACGTCGCGACTCGTGGCGCGCGTGAGCCAGATCCAGGGCGTCACGGCAGTTGGCGTGAGCAACAACATTCCCCTCTTCGGACTCGGCCAAACCTACACGCCGGTGTGGAGCGATGCGGACCTCGGCACGTCCACCGCACTGCCCCCATCGGATCTCATCGTGGTCGCGAGCGGCGGATTCTTCGGCGCACTCGGGATTCCGATCGCCGCCGGCCGGACGTTCGACGCCATCGAGCGGCAGTCGGCGTACGAGGCGATCATCGACAAGTCGCTTGCGCGCACGTACTGGGGCGACTCGACCGGCGCGCGCGCCATCGGCCGCCGCATTCGCCTCTCGAAGGACCCCTCGAGCGACTCGTGGTACACCGTCGTCGGCGTCGTCGGCTCGGTGGCCGACACGTCGCTCAGCGGGCCTGGTGTCGGCGTCGTGTATCTGCCTAACGTCGTATCCGCGGACAGCAACCGGTCCGTCGTCTCACGCGTGCTGGCGTTGACCGCGCGGTCCAACGGTGATCCGCGTATCGTGCGACCGTTCGTCGAGCGCGCCATCGCCGACGTCGACGCATCCGTGCCGCCGTTCCGCGTGAAGCCGATGGCCGATGTCCTCCGCGATTCCACCGCGCGCCTGTGGTTCATGGTGACCATCCTCACCACTACCGCCACCATTGCGCTGCTCCTCGCGGCGATCGGTTTGTACGGCGTCCTCTCGTACATTGTGAATTCGCGCGCGAAGGAAATGAGCATTCGCATCGCGATGGGCGCGCTGCCCGCGAAGGTCGCCATGTTCGTGACGCGCCAGGGCGCGGTGCTCGCCGGCACGGGCGTGGTGATCGGCGCCGTCGCATTTCTCATTCTCGCGCGCTATCTCGAGTCGTTAGTCTCGGGACTCTCGGGGCCGGCGCTGGCCACCATCGTCACCGCACCCATCGCGCTCGTGTGCATCACGGTCGTCGCGAGCTGGGTCCCGGCGCGCCGCGCCGCTCGCGCGGACCCGGCCCGGGCTCTGTCCGCCGAATAGTGCACCCGCCGACCTAACGGAGTGGTACTTGCGCCAGCCACGCGGGCGCAGTAGTTCCGGCCCATGCTCAGATCCCGCGTGGGCACGTTCGGCAGAGGCAGGTTCCTCATCGGAGCCATACTGCTTCTCTCTGTTGCGCCCTATGCCGGCGCCCAACAATCCGCATCGGTGGCAGATGCTGCACAGCCCGATGGCCGATTGCTCCGCGCCGCCACCGACACCATGTATTTCTCGGCTGACGCGCCTGGCGCGGGCCCCGGGAACGGCGCCCTCGCCGTCTCCCGGATCACCAGGGCGACCGATGCGCGTCGCCTAACGTTGCGATACATCTTGCTCGAGCCGGGGAAGCCCACCTACCGAAGCGAAACGGTTGTCGACAACCGTACATTGAAACCGATCGAGCAGATCGTGAGTCGCAGCGACACGGTGCTCGTGACGCTGAGATTTCGCGACGACAGTGTGGCCTGGGAGCGCCAAACGCCTGGACAGCCGCCGGTCGAATCCGGCCCGTTCCCGACGGCGCCCCACGCGTATTCGGCCTCGGTCATCGACGAGGTCGTTCGCGCTCTTCCCTTGCGTCCCGGGTTTCATACGGACTTGTCGTTCTATTACTACGGATTACAACGCGAGCTTTCAGCGTCGGTCAATGTGAGCGGATCAGAGACACTCCGTACGCGCAGCGGCCGCCCTATCGAGTGCTGGACGGTCACTGTCGGCAGCGACGCGCCTATCGGGGACATCACCTTTTGGATCGACAAGACGACGCGCGATCTCATACGCGTCGACGATGGGCACCAGCGCTATGAACGTTGAGGTTAGGCAAGGGGCCCACGTTCTGTCCTGATGACGCCAGCGTTCACGCGCGCATCGGCCCGCTGGACCTGCACGATCACGTCGTGGCGCGCTCCGTCGTCGACTAACGGAATGGCAGGTGTGTCGAGCGCCTTTCCGTCCACGCTGACCGCGGCGGCGCCGGCGGCGATGTCGTCGTCTACGCGCACCAAGATCACGTAGAGACTTCGGCCATAGCGATACCGGATTTCATACTCCCTCCAATCGTACGGAATGGACGGGTGTATCGAAAGCGTCTCGCCCTGTTTCACGACACCGAGAATCGTCTCCACGCCCACGCGATACATCCAGCTCGCGGAGCCGGTGTACCACGTCCACCCGCCGCGCCCGATGTGTCCTTCGGCCGCGTAGACATCGGCGGCCACGACGTAGGGCTCCACCTTGTAGGTTTCAACATCGCTCGACGTTCGCGAGCGGGTCAGTGGGTTGAGCATCTGGAACATCTCGAACGCGCGGTCGCCGTCTCCGCGCCGCGCCGTCGCGAGCGCCGCCCACAGCGCGGCGTGCGTATACTGGCCGCCGTTCTCGCGGACGCCCGGCAGGTAACCCTTGATGTAGCCGGGATCATGGGGCGTGCGGTCGAACGGCGGAGCGAGCAGCAGCACGAGCCGCGCCTCGTCACGCACCAGATGCGCGTCCAGCGAGCGCATCGCGCGCGACTGCCGCTCCGGATCGCCGGCACCGGAGATCACGCTCCAACTCTGGGCCAGCGAGTCGATGCGGCATTCCTCGCCTAACGCGGAGCCGAGTGGCGTGCCGTCATCGAAGTAGGCTCGGCGGTACCAGTCGCCGTCCCACGCGTCCGACTCGACCGCGCGCGCATAGGCGGCGGCTTGCGTTAGGAATCCGGCCGCGATCGCGGCATCGCCCCGCCCCTCGGCGTACGGCGCAAACGCGCGCAGCGTGGTCGCGAGAAACCACGCGAGCCAGACGCTCTCGCCGCGCCCTTCGATGCCCACGCGGTTCATGCCGTCGTTCCAATCCCCGCCACCGATCAACGGCAATCCATGCGCGCCGGTCGTGCACGCCTTCCGTAAGGCGCGAACACAGTGCTCGTACACCGTCCCCGTCTCGCCGGAGACCTGCGGCACCTCGTACGCCTCGTGCTCGCCCGGCTCGAGCGCCCGCATCGCCAGAAACGGCGCCGTTGCATCGAGCACCGCACGGTCGCCGGTGATCCGCACGTAGTGATCGACGACGTACGGAAGCCACGCCATGTCGTCGGAGAACCTCGTCCGAACGCCGCGGCCGCTACCCGGGTGCCACCAGTGCTGTACGTCTCCCTCGACGAACTGCCGCCCCGCGGCGCGGACGATGTGTTCCCTCGCGAGTGCCGGCGCCGCGTACACGAACGCCATCACGTCCTGCAGCTGGTCGCGGAATCCGTATGCCCCGCCGCTCTGATACAGCGCCGACCTCGCCCACATGCGACACGAGAGAGCCTGATACAACGTCCAGCGGTTGAGCATCGCATCGAACGTCGGTTCCGGTGTGCGTACGGTGATCACCGACAGCCGTTCCGCCCAACTGGCAACCGTCTGCGCCACGGCCGACTGTGCTCGCCTAACGTCACGGTATCGCGCGACGAGCTCGCGCGACTCGGCCTCGTGCGCGGCGGCGCCGAGGATGACCACCACCTCGCGCGTTTCTCCGGGACCGATGTCGATCTCGCACTGGAGAGCCGCGCACGGGTCGAGCCCGACGCCCACGGATCCGAGGAGGTGCGACCGCCCGCCCACGGATCCGCCACCCGACTCGGTGCGGGCGAGCGCCGCTGGAGCGTTAGGCGAGCCGTTCCGCCCGAGGAATTCTCGCCGGTCGCCGGTGTGACCGATCACGCGCTCGCTCACCGCCGTGAACGCGACCCAGTCGGCGAACTCGGGATCGAACGCGTTTCGCGCGAAGATCGCCCCGAGCTCCGGCTCGAACGACGTACGCACCTGATGTTGCGTGTGCTCGCGGAGCACGCCGAGTGTGAGCTCGGTGTACGCGGTCAGGATGATCCGGCGCCGCCGGTCGTCACCGTTCGTCACCCGCAGCACCGAAATCTTGACCGCGTCGTGCTCGGCGATGCCGCACGTGAGGTGCGTGCTGATGCGGGTGTGCTCGTGCTCGAACGACGACTGCCCTGGTTCGTGGCGGACGATGTATGGCGTGTAGTTTTGGACCGGAGCCGGCGTCGCGCTCCACACGTCGCCGGTCTCGTCGTCCTGCAAATAGAGCGCGTCGCCGACCGGGTCGCTCACCGGATCGTTGTGCCACGGCGTTAGGCGAAACAGATAGCTGCTTCCGGCCCAGGAAAATCCCGCGCCGCGCTCGGTAACGATGAAACCGCCGTGCGGGTTGGCGATCACGTTCGACCACGGCGCCGGCGGGAGGTGATCGCCGTACACGCTGATCTGGTAGGCGCCGTCAGGTGCGATGCCGCCGAACGTGTTGGTGTCGAGCGGCCGCGACGCGCCACCACCCCGCGCGTCCGCCACGTGCGGAGAAGGTTGGGATGCGAGTGAAGGTTTCGACTTCCCATCAGAACGAAGACGCGAACCCAACGCCCACAACGGCCGCACGGCTTGGGCGGCGCGACGTCCGGACGCCCGCAACGGCGTGGAGAATGGACCGCCCTCGTCCTCGTCACGTTCGTCCACCGGCTTGGACGCCTCGATGATCCGGCCGAGCGATCGGCCGTCGCAGGGCACGTGCACGCGCGCCGTCGCGCGCAGCATCAAGAGGTCCGCGGCGCTGAGCAAGTCCCGCCGTCGCACGAAAGCGCCGCCCGGCCGGTCCGTAATGCTCGAATC
>JANWIK010000058.1 GCA_025449955.1 Gemmatimonadaceae bacterium | reverse complement strand
TACTACGGCAACGACACGACGCCGGCCGGCGGCTTCCTCGTCGCGCTCCGCGACACCAGCGGCTCGGGCCACGCCGACGTGATCCAGCGCTTCGGCCCCAGCGCGCAAGCGGGCGGCCACGGCGGCACGGGCATCGCCCTCCACGGCGCGTGGCTCTTCGCCGAAGAGTCGGACCGCATCGTGCGCTACGCGATGCCGACGGCCGGCATCGCCCCCACCGGCAAACCCGACGTGGTCGTGTCCGGCATGCCGTTAGGCGGCGACCACCCCATGCACCCGTTCGCCATCGACACCTCGGGCGCGGTGTTCGTCGACATGGGCTCGGCCACCAACTCGTGCCAGCTCAAGAACCGTACGCTGCACTCGCCGGGACACCAGCCGTGCACCGAGCTCGCGACGCGCGGCGGCATCTGGCGCTTCGACGGCAACCGCACCGGCCAGCACTTCTCGCCGTCGGCGCGATTCGCCACCGGCATCCGGAACGCGGTCGGCATCGCCTTCACGCCTAACGGAGCGCTGTTCTCGACCCAGCACGGCCGCGATCAATTGTCCGGCAACTGGCCCGAGCACTACACCAACGAGCAGAGCGCCGAGCTCCCGGCCGAAGAGCTGATGCACATCGAGCACGGCGCCGACTACGGCTGGCCCTTCTGCTACTTCGACGGCGCGCAGAAGAAGCTCATGCTGGCGCCCGAATACGGCGGCGACGGCACCAAGGTGGGACTGTGCGACAAGAAGCGCGCGCCGGTCGCGTACTTCCCGGGACATTGGGCGCCCGATGGGCTCACGTTCTACTCGGGGTCGTCGTTCCCCGCGCACTATCGCGGCGGCGCCTTCATCGCGTTCCACGGCTCATGGAACCGCGCGCCCTTGCCGCAGGGCGGATACCTCGTGGCGTTCGTCCCGTTCCAGGGCGACACGGCGAGCGGCCCCTCTGAAACCTTCGCCGACGGGTTCGCCGGCGCGAACAAGCAGCCCGGTGCGGCGGCGCACCGGCCGGCGGGCGTGGCAGTGGGCCCCGATGGCGCCCTCTACATTGCCGACGATGCGCACGGCCGCGTGTGGCGCGTGACGTACCACGGCGCCGGCGGGCCGTAGGCCTAACGCAGCGCGGCGCGGGCGGCCGGACGCTCGGCCGCCCCGCCATGCCTAACGCGGGACGCCGGCGGATCGAGCAGCGCCGAGATGGCGATCTCGGGCGTGGGCGCGCTGTGGAGCGAGCGGGGATGCACGCCGAAGGCCCGCTTGAGATGAGCCCGCATGGTGCTCACCTTGCCGTAGCCGAGTGTCTTGGCGACGCCGTTGCAGCTGCGGCTGCCGTCGTAGAGCAGCCGATAGGCCGTGAGCACCCGCGCCGCGCGCAGAATCGTTTTCGGCGTGGGCAGCCCCGCGCGCAGGAACTGCCGCTCCAACGTGCGCCGCGTCATGCACGCGCGCGCGGCGAGATCGGACACGTCGAACGGCACGTCGTTGTCGCGCATGCACTGCTCGACCGCCGCGCGCAGCCGGCACGGCAGCGGCTCGAGCATCTCGAGGATGCGCGCCTGCGCGCGGTGGGTGACCGAGTCCTGCCCCAGCTCGCGGAGGAGGGCGCCCAGTCGTTGGGCGGAATCATCCACGCCCGCGAACACGGCGCAGCGGACGCCGGCGCTGCCCAACGCAAGCAGCAGGCGCGCGGTCTCGGGCCGCAGCGGCGTGTACAGCAGCCAGCGCGCGCACGGATGATTGCGCACCGTCTGCAGCACGATCGCCTCGTTAGGCGTAGGATCGAGCAGGGGATCGAGGACGACCACGTCGGCGCCCGCGGCGCGCATCGCCGCGTCGAGCTGCTCGAGGTGGGCGACGATGCCCACGGTGCTCCCCAATGGTGCCACGTCCCGCACCCGCGCGATCCGATACGCCGGGACGGCGACCAACAGTCGCATGTGAAGGGGCCTCGATCGGGGCAGAGGTGGCGGGGGTGATACAACATAGAAAGACCGGACGGCAGCGCCAGAGCGCGGCACGTCAATCTTCCTTCCGTAAGGCACTCGGCCGTGCGATTGTCGCGAATGGAGCGCACGGTGACGCAAACCGGGACGCGCGCCCGGTCTGCGCCGGAACGAGGTCCTGGCGGACCCTGCCGGTGCTACCAAGCCGGCGCACCCGCCCCTACCTTTAAGGATCGCCGCCCTCGAATCCGCTTCGGGGGACCGAGCCGGACCCGACCGCCGAAGGCCCCGACCGTCATGGAACTGCGCGACCAGCTGCAGGCGACCCTCGGGTCGACGTACACCCTCGAACGCGAGTTAGGCGGGGGCGGCATGTCGCGCGTCTTCCTCGCGCTCGAGACGGCGCTCGACCGCCGCGTGGTGGTCAAAGTCCTCCCGCCTGAGCTCGGCGCCGGCGTCAATGCCGACCGCTTCGATCGCGAAATTCTGCTCGCCGCGCGGCTCCAGCATCCGCACATCGTCCAGGTGTTGTCGGCAGGGCAGACGGAGGGGCTGCCGTACTACACCATGCCGTTCGTCGATGGCGAGTCGCTGCGCGCGCGGCTGGCGAACGAAGGCGCGCTGCCGATCACGGATGTCATCAGCATTTTGCGCGATGTCGCACGCGCGCTCGCGTACGCGCACGAGCACGGCGTCGTGCATCGCGACATCAAACCCGAGAACGTGCTCCTCTCGGGCGGATCGGCGGTGGTCACCGACTTCGGCATCGCCAAGGCGTTGAGCGATGCGCGCGGCCACGTCACCGGCGCCACGCTGACGCAATTCGGCACGTCGTTAGGCACACCGGCGTACATGGCGCCCGAGCAAGTCGCGGCGGATCCGGCGGTCGACCACCGTGCCGACCTGTACGCGTTCGGCTGTGTGGCGTACGAGCTGCTCACCGGACGCGCGCCATTCAGCGGACTCGCGCCGCAGAAACTGCTCGTCGCGCAGATGACGGAAATGCCGCGGCCGGTCGACGAGCTGCGGCCGGACACACCGCCCGAGTTGGCCCGCCTGGTGATGCAATGCCTGGCCAAGGACGCCGGGTCGCGGCCGCAGCGCGCGGCCGACGTGGTGCGGGAGCTGGACCAAGTCACGAGCACCGGCACGCGCGCGGCGATGCCGTCGATTCTGTTAGGCGGCAAGCACGCCATGTGGAAGGCCCTCGGCATCTACGGCGGGGTGTTCGCGGTGACGGCGCTCATCGCCAAGGCCGCCATCATCGCGATCGGCCTGCCGCAGTGGGTGCTCACGGGCACGGTGCTCATCATGGCGCTGGGCCTCCCGGTGATTCTGTTCACGGGTTTCGTGCAGCGGGCGACGCGCCGGGCGCTGGCGGCCACGCCGCGAACCACGCCGGCGGCGACGGGCGCGGTGCAGGGCACCATGACGACGATCGCGCTCAAGGCCAGCCCGCATCTCACGTGGCGGCGGACGATGGTCGCCGGCGGCTGGGCGTTAGGCGGCTTCGCCGTGCTCGTCGCGGCGTTCATGGCGCTGCGTGCGTTAGGCATCGGCCCGGCGGGATCGCTGCTGGCGTCGGGCCAGATGGACGCCCACCAACCCCTCCTGGTGAGCGAGTTCGCCGTCTCCGGCGGCGCCGACACGGCGTTGGGCGCGGTCGTCGCCGAGGGCGTGCGAGCGGATCTCGAGCAGTCGCGCGCCGTGCACGTCATGCAGGCCAACGCGATTCAGGCGGCGCTGACGCGCATGCAGCGCCCGGTCATGAGCCGCGTGGACGCAAGCCTGGCGCGCGAGATCGCCCAACGTGAAGGCCTCAAGGCCATCGTGAGCGGCACGATCACCTCGTTGGGCACCGGGTTCGTGGTGACGGCACGCATTGTCGCGGCTGAGTCCGGCAACGAGCTGGCATCATTCCAGGAGACGGCCGACAATCCGTCGGAGCTCATTCCCACGGTCGACAAGCTGAGCCGCGCCCTGCGCGGGAAGATCGGTGAATCGCTGCGGTCGGTGCAGGCGTCGCCCGAGCTGGACGCGGTCACCACCAGCTCGCTGCCGGCGCTCAAACTGTACGCCGCGGGCATGCGGGCGTTCAACGCCGGCGATTACAGCAAGGCCATGGATCTGTTCAAGCAGTCGGTTGCGTTAGACACGACGTTCGCCATGGCGTGGCGGAAGCTCGCGGTGTCGTACACGAACGCCGGCATGTCGCCGGTGCTGGTGGACGAGGCGATCACGAAAGCGTACGAAAACCGCGACCACCTGAGCGATCAGGAGCGCTTCACCACCATCGGCACGTACTACCAGAACGGCCCGGGGCACGATCGGGGCAAGGCGATTGCGGCGTTCGAGCAGGCGATGGCGTCAGGCGATTACGGCGCATCGGCCATCAATCTGGGATCGCTCTACCTGAGCCGCCGGCAGTTCACGGCCGCCGACTCGGCGCTCCGGGCGAGCATCGCCCACGATGCGTCGGCGTCGAGCATGTCGTATTATGCGCTCGCCCAGTCGTTGGGCGATCAGGGCAAGTTCCAGGAAGCGGATTCGCTCCTCGACGCGGTCGACAAGCGATTCGGACGCCGCCCGACCACCGTGCAATCGCGGGCTCTCCTGCTCTACGATGAGGGACGCGTCGACTCGGCGGCGGCATTTCTGCGCTCCGCGCAGGCCGGCGCGAGTCCGTTGGATCGCTCGCAGGTGCTCGGCTTGTCGGCGGCGGTCGAGATGCTCCACGGCCGGTTAGGCGCCTATCAAAGCGACGTCGAGGAGGCGCGCGCCATCCAGCGTTCGATCGGCGTGTACGCACCCGCGATCAACGATTCGATGCAGTCGGCGTTGTTCGATGTGTGGCTGCGCGGGCAGCCGGCCGTGGCGGTGCGCAAGGTGGATTCGGCATTGGCTGCCACGCCGCTCAGGACCATGCCCGCGGCCGCTCGCCCCTACGCCGACGCCGCCACCATCTATGCGTTGGCGGGCAAGCCCGAGCAGGCGCGCGCGATGTTGGCGCAATACGATGCCGACATCCACGACACGACGCTCAGGCGCGCGCTCGAGCCCAAGCGCACGTACGCGATGGCCGTGATCGCGGTGGCGGAGAAACGTCCCATGGACGCCGTCCGCGGGTTCTACGCGTCGGATTCGCTGGCGGATGGTCCGGTGAACGATTGCGTCGCCTGCGTCGATGCCGACATCGGCATGGCATTCGATCGCGCGAACATGACCGACTCGGCCATCGCGCATTACGAGCGATACCTCAAGACCCCCGGCGCGTATCGGCTGCTCACCGATTCCCAGGACCTTCCGCTCGTCTACCGGCGGTTAGGCGAGCTGTACGAGACCAAGGGGAATCGCAGCGAAGCGGCCACGTACTACGCGAAGTTCGTGGACCTGTGGAAGAATGCCGACCCCGATCTGCAGCCGGCGGTGGCGGAGGCCAAGCGGCGGTTGGCCGACCTCCAGATGTCCGAGAAGCACTCCTGAGGGCTCCATGCCGGACTTGGCGATCCGCATCAAACGCGCGGCCGATGGCTCGGCGGCGCTCACGTGCGTCCGCGCCGACGGCTCGGTCACCTGGCAGCGCCAGACCGGTCCGTTAGGCACGTTCTTCCCGACGCACGACCTCACCCACTACGCGGTCGAAACGACGCTCGGCTACCGCCGCGGGTTCTACGGCCTCATCGCCGACGGGTGGGAGATCTCGGACTTCGGCGACCAGCAGAAGAAGAGCGACATCCCGCGCGAAGCCCGAGAAGCCGAGCTCGTGGTGGGCGTGTTCGAGATGGAGCACCGCATGGGCGCGGACTGGTCGCCGAGCGAGCTCCGCGAGCAGGGGGCGCGCTATGCCGCGAGCACCAGCCCGGCGCGACACCGACTGGCGATGCCGCCGCTCAGCGACGAAGTTATCGCGCGCGTTCGCGCCAGCCGCGGCGCGCTGTTCGAGCAGTGGGCGGCCACCGCACCGGGTGACACGCTCGAGCTGCCGTTCTCGCGAACTCCGTGACCATGCGCCTCGCATCACTCCTCGCTGCCACCGCCTTCCTCGGCATCGCTGCCGCCCGCACCGGACCCAATCCGCCCAACCGCCTAACGGGATTCTCCGCCGCCGGCGAGCGCGTCGAGCGCGACTGGGAGGCCAAGTTCAAGGCGATGCCATCGCCCGACAGCCAGCGATCCTACATGCGGCACCTCACGGCGCGTCCGCACCACGTCGGCTCGCCATACGACAGCGCGAACGCGCAGTGGATCCTCGCGCACTTCAAGTCATGGGGGCTCGACGCGCACATCGAACGGTTCGAGGTCTTGTTTCCCACGCCGCGTGACCGGTTAGTCGAGCTGGTGGCGCCCACGCGTTTCAAGGCGTCGCTCGCCGAGCCGACGGTGCCGGGCGATCCGACGTCGGCGCAACACGCGGAGCAGCTGCCCACGTACAACGCGTACTCGATCGATGGCGACGTGACGGCGCCGCTGGTGTACGTGAACTACGGGCTGCCGTCGGACTACGATGAGCTGGCGCGTCACGGCGTGTCGGCCAAGGGCGCCATCGTCATCGCGCGCTACGGCAATTCGTGGCGCGGCGTGAAGCCGATGGTCGCGGCCGAGCACGGCGCGGTGGGGTGCATCATCTATTCGGATCCGGCCGATGACGGCTACGGACAGGGGGACACGTATCCCAAGGGGCCGTACCGTCCGAAGGAAGGCGTGCAGCGCGGCAGCGTGATGGAGATGCAGCTCTATCCCGGCGATCCGCTCACGCCCGGGGTGGGCGCGACGCACGACGCCAAGCGACTCGCGCGGGCCGACGCGCCGACCATCACCAAGATCCCGGTGCTGCCGATCTCGTACGGCGACGCTCAACCCCTGTTGGCTGCGTTAGGCGGACCCGTCGCGCCGGAGCCGTGGCGCGGCGGATTGGGCATCACGTATCACATGGGCGCCGGGCCGGCGCGGGTGCACCTGGTGGTCACGTCCAACTGGGACATCAAGCCGGTGTACGATGTGATTGCCACCATCCGCGGGTCCACCGAGCCCGACGAGTGGGTGGTGCGCGGCAATCACGAAGACGCCTGGGTGAACGGCGCCGAAGATCCGACGGCCGGCCAGGTGGCGATGATGGAAGAAGCTCGTGCGTTAGGCACGCTGCTCGCGCAGGGCTGGCATCCGCGTCGCACGATCATCTACGCGGCGTGGGACGGCGAAGAGCCGATGCTCCTCGGGTCCACCGAGTGGGTGGAAGAGCACGCCGACGAGCTGCGCCAGAAAGCCGTCGCCTACCTGAACAGCGATACCAACGATCGCGGCTACCTGTTCGCCGGCGGCACGCCGTCGCTGGCGCGGTTCGTGAGCGACGTGGCCAAGGATGTCGAGGATCCGGAGACACACCTGTCGGTCTGGAAGCGCCGCATGCTGGCCGACATCGGCAACGCGCGATCCGATGACGCGCGCAAGCGAGCGCGCGACACCGGCGTGCTGCGCGTCGGCCCGTTAGGCTCGGGCTCCGACTACTCGGGCTTTGTCGACCACTTGGGCATCGCATCGCTCAATATCGGTTTCGGCGGCGAGAGCAATGGCGGCGGCGTCTACCACTCGGTGTACGACGACTTCTATTGGTACACGCACTTCAGCGACACGTCGTTCGTCTACGGGCGCGCGCTGTCGCAAATGGGCGGCCTTTCCGTGATGCGCCTCGCCGATGCGCAAGTGCTGCCGTACGATTTCGTCAACCTCGCGTCCACGGTGCAGGGCTATGTGACCGAGCTGCAAGAACTCCTTCAGTCGGAGCAGGACGAGACGGCGGAACGGAATCGCGAGATACAGGAAGGCGTTTTTGCGGCCACATCCGATCCGTGGCATCCAACGATCGCACCGCCCGTCGAATCGTTGCCGCCGCACCTCGGCTTTGCCGCGCTGCAGAACGGAGCGGATTCGCTCACGCGCAGCGCCGACCGATACGCCAAGACATTCGCCGCGCTCGAGGCCGACACCGCCTACGCGGCAGGTGAACCGGCCGTGAACGCGCTGCTCGTCCAGGCCGCCCGCCGCCTAACGGACAAGCGCGGACTTCCGGGCCGTCCGTGGTACACGTTCGAGCTCGAGGCGCCCGGGTTCTACACCGGCTACGGCGCGAAGACGATGCCGGCCGTGCGCGAAGCCATCGAGCAGCGCAAGTTCCCGCTCGCCCAGCAGCAAATCGAGACGGTGGGATCGGTCTTGGGCGCCGAGGCCGCGCTCATCGACTCGGCGGCGACGATGCTCGGGCACACGCCTCGGTGAGCCGGGTTCACTCCTCGGGCGGACCACCGCTTCTGGCGACCTGATCGGCGCGAACCTTCGCCGAGTCGAAGCGGCGTGCGCCGGCCAGCATCTTGTCGATCGTCTCGTCGAAGTCCGCTTCGCCGCGCTTGAAGCGGAGCGGATTGAGGCGGGCGACGACGAACGCGCGCAGGTACGGACTCTCGAATCCGCGCGACTTGAGGCTCGCCACCGCGGCCGTCACGGCATCGTTGAGCTCGAGCATCTTGGCCGCGCGCTCGCGGCGCACCTCGATGGCGCGCGGCAACTTCATGCTCAGGAATTTGTCACAGCGTTTGAGCACCGGATGGTAGGCGCCGCCGGCGAAGCGGCCGTTCTGCTCGTAGCAGAAGCCGAGCGTCACGAACGCCGCTTCCTCGAACTCCATGGCGTAGTCGCGTTCCGGCCGCTCGTCGAGCTCGG
>JANWIK010000057.1 GCA_025449955.1 Gemmatimonadaceae bacterium | reverse complement strand
TTGTACGCCCGCACGCTCGCCAAGGCGGGATGGACGGTGACCGAAGCCGAGAACGGACGCGTGGCGCTCGAGCGCATCGCCCAATCGCGGCCGTCGCTCGTGCTGCTCGATCTGATGATGCCGGAAATGGATGGCTTCGAGTTCCTCGACGTGCTGCGCCAGGATCCGTCCTGCCGCACGATCCCCGTCGTCGTCATCACCGCGCGCACGCTCACGGACGACGACCGGCGGCGCTTGGCCGGAGGCGTGGAACGCGTGCTCCAGAAGCGCGCGCTGCAAACGGAGGCGCTCCTCGCCGAAGTCCGCGCCGTCGCCGGCGGCGCCATGCCTAACCGATGACCGCGCGCGTCGCCGACACCGTGCTTCATTCCGCGAGGTAGTGCATGCCGACGATTCTGCTCGTCGAGGACAACGAAATGAACCGCGACATGTTGTCGCGGCGCCTCAAGCGAAAAGGCTACGACGTCGCGCTCGCGGTGGACGGACTCGAAGGCGTGAGCATGGCGCTCGCCGGCGGCCACGATCTCATCCTCATGGACATGAGCCTGCCCGAGCTGGACGGCTGGGAAGCGACGCGCCGCGTCCGCGACGCCGAGGCCACCGGCCGCCACGTGCCGATCATCGGCCTCACCGCGCACGCGATGTCGGGCGACCGCGAGAAGGCGCTGGCCGCGGGCTGCGATGACTACGACACCAAACCCGTCGAGCTCGATCGCTTGTTAGGCAAGATCGAGGCCCTCCTCGCGAGACCCGTGTGAGCGGACTCACCACGCAGGAGTCGGTGGCCGAGCTGCGTCACGAGCTGCGGACGCCGCTCAACTTGATCATCGGCTACTGCGAAATGCTGGTCGAGGATGCGACCGATGCGGCACGGCGCGGTGCGCTCGAGCGCACGCTGGCGGCCGGTCGCGACCTCCTCGACCGCATCAACAGCGCCGTGCCGCCGTCGCGCGGCGAAATCACCGAGAGCGAGTTCGCGACGCTCCGCGAGGCGTTGCGCGAACCGCAGGAACGCATCGTCGTCGCCACCGGCGAGCTCCTCTCCTCGCTCACGAGCGCCGATCCCGACCCGCAATTCGAACGCGACGTGCGCCGCATCCGCAGCTCCGCCGAGCGCCTCTTGATGGTCGAGCTGCCGCACCACGTGGAGCGCGCACGCCTAACGAACACCGGCGACCACCCCGCGGTCGAGACCACGCCGCCCGCGTCGCCCGTCCTCGGCGCCGCGCGCATTCTCGTGGTGGATGACCTCGAGGACAATCGCGCCGTGCTCGAGCGCCGCCTCCGCCGCCAGGGCCACGACGTGGTGTGTGCCGCCGGCGGCCACGCCGCGCTCGACATGCTCGCGCGCGACAAGTTCGACCTCGTCCTCCTCGACGTCATGATGCCCGACCTCGACGGGCTCGCGGTCCTCGAACGCATGAAAGCAGGTGCGAGCCGCGACATTCCCGTCATCATGATCTCGGCGCTCGACGACGTCGCCAGCGTCGTCAAGTGCATCGACCGCGGCGCCGAAGACCATCTGTCCAAACCGTTCGACCCCGTGCTCCTTCGCGCACGAATCGGCGCGTGTCTCGAGAAGAAACGACTCCGCGACACGGAGCTCGAGTACCTGCGCCAAGTCGCGCAGGTCATCGACGCGGCGACCGCGGTCGAAGCGGGACGCTACGAAAGCGGCACGCTCGCGCACGTCGCGCGGCGCAGCGACGAGTTAGGCAGGCTCGCGCGCGTGTTCGACGGCATGGCCAACCAGGTCCGCGCGCGCGAAGCACGCTTGCGTGAGCAGGTCGAAGCGCTCAAACGCGAGATCGGCGTCGCTCGGGACACGCCGCGCGAAACCGCCCGCCGCGAGCCGCCGGTGCTCGCCGCCGGCGAGCTGTTCGCCAATCGCTTCGAGATCGTCGAAGAGATCGGCGCCGGCGGCATGGGCATGGTCTATCGCGCGCTCGATCGCGAGCTCGGCGAACAGGTGGCGCTCAAGATCCTGCGCTCCGAGCTGGTGAGCGACGCGGCATCGGTCGAGCGCTTCAAGCGCGAGATCCGCCTCGCGCGTCACATCTCGAGCAAGCACGTCGTGCGCACCTACGACATCGGCGACCGCGACGGCGTGTACTTCCTCACCATGGAGTACGTGCACGGCATCACCGTGCGCGAGCTGCTCCACACGCGCGGCCGGTTGGGCGTCGAGCCCACGCTGGCGATCGCCTGTCAGCTGGCCTATTCGCTCGCCGCCGCCCACGAGCAGGGCGTGGTGCACCGCGACATCAAGCCCGAAAACCTGCTCCTCGATGCGGCCGGCGTGCTCAAGGTGATGGACTTCGGCGTCGCGCGGCCGAGCGGCGGCGCCAGCGGTCTAACGGAGGTCGGACTCCTCGTCGGCACCCCCGCCTACATGGCGCCCGAGCAGCTCTTCGGCGAAGACTTCGACCAGCGCGCCGACCTCTACGCGGCGGGCGTCGTCCTGTTCGAGTGCCTCACGGGACGGCTGCCGTTCGAGGCGAACTCTCCGGTTGCCCTCATCGCCAAGGTCCTGCGCGACCCGGCGCCCTCCCCCTCGTCGCTCGACGCCGCGATCCCGGCCGGCGTGTCCGACGTCGTCCTGCGCCTCCTCGCCAAAGACCCCGCACACCGCACGGCCTCCGCCGCCGATCTCGCCCGCCTCCTCACCCAACTTGGCTAACTCAGTTAGGCGAACGTCACGGATCAGCGTCGGGCGAGGCGCCGAAGTGCTGGATCGCGCGCAGCGCGCCGCGCGCCCGCGACGCCGCCGCCGTGTCGCCCGCGCCCTCGGCCGCCGCGGCCAACCCGCGCAGCGACAGCACCCGGCGCGGCTGATGCGCCAACGCCGCCCGGAACTGTCGCTCCGCCTCGCCATACCGTTTGAGCCCGACGAGCAGTTCGCCTAATAATTCGTGCGACGGCTTGTACACCGGCGGCGGCCCGAACGCGTACGCCAGCGAATCTTCCGTCGCCGTCGCGTTGGTCAAGAGCGTCGCCGCGCCCGCGGAATCGAGCGACCCGTCGTGCGCCGCGAGCGTCGTCACCGCCTCGAGCTCCATGCCGAGTACCGCGAGACCTTTGACGTATTCGGCATCCGATGGATCCGGATCGTGCTCCGCCTGAACCAGCGCCGCCAATCGCCCGCGCTCCTGCTCGAATGCCGCACGCGCCTCGGTCGCCGCGGCACCGTCGCCGCGTCGAGCCGCCGCGAATGCGCGCCCGAATTGATACGCCGCGCGAGGCGCCGCCGCGCTGTCGAGATCGGGCGCCCACTGCGCCATGTCCCCCGACCAGTCCTCGGTGTCGATCACGTAATGCACCCACATGCCCACCGCGCTCCCCATGGCCGAGAGGTCCGGATCGAGATCCCGCATGTCCGTCTTGTACCGCGCCCGTGTTGCTTGCTGCTCGCAGCCGGTGACCATGCGCTTCGCATCCGCGCGACGGCCCTGCTCGACGTATCCGTACGCGAGCCACGAGTTGCCGTGGCCGCAGTAGAACGGCCCCGCACCCTGCTTTGCCGCCATGGCGTCGACCATCCGCTTCGTGTTTTCGTTCGCCAGCACCATCTCGTCCCACATGCCTAACGCCATGAAGATGTGCGATGTCATGTGCTGGGCGTGAGCCGCATCCGGCGCCACGTGCGAGAGCGCGCGCGCCGCCGGCAGCGCCTGGGCCGCGTGGTCTGGATCATCCATCGCGTGGATCCAATAGTGCGCCGCGGCGGGCTCGTTCGGGTGACGAGCGAAGACGCTCTCCGCGATCTGTGCCGCATGGAGATAGGTCGGGATGTTGCGCACACCCTGGCTCAGCCCCATGAGTGAAAGCGCGTAGAACAGCCGCGCCTCGTCGTCATGTGGATTGGCGCGTGACACCTCGGCCATCTGGTCCGAAAACAGCGTGTCGCGTTTGGCCTTCGGTCCGTCGCCGTACAACGCATCCAGCGCGCGCATGTACCCGCGCTCACGCGCCGTCGGCGCCGCCCGCTCGCGCGCCTCCGGCGTCGCGGCGAGCTTGCCTAACGCCCTGCGGCCCGCCGCCGTGTCCTGCTCGTCCCAAACGGCGTGCGTGAACGTCATCGCCTCGCCCCAGTACGCCATGGCGAAACCGGAATCGGCGCGCTCGGCGGCGCGAAAGGCGTCGGCCGCTTCGTCGTAGTGAAAGAGGTGAAGCAGCAGCACGCCCCGCGAGAATTCGCGTTGGGCAACTGCCGACCTGGTCGACGTTGGGAAGTCCACCGACCCGTACCCCGCGACCGTGATCGCGTGCGACGGTTGGGCGATCGCCACGTGCCCCAGAAGAAACGCTCCCAACGGTGCTGCAACGGCGACTCGTTTCCACGCTGCGCGCATTGGTCCCCCGCGCAAAAGTTCACGACACGACGCCGGGTGTGTGCCGAATATCCGGTCCCACGTTCCAAATCGCCAGCGCCCCCCCGACTGGCGAGATAACCTTGCTTGCTCCCGCGCACAGGTCGCACGACATTGCGAAAGTGACGCGACTGCCCGGTCACGTGTTCTTCCGCCCAACACCGCCATGCACGACTACTCCGCGGACACATACGGCGAGCGCATCGCCGACATCTACGATTCATGGTACGCCGCGTACGACGAACGCTGCATCGACGTGCTCGCCGAGCTCGCCCATGGCGGCCCCGCGCTGGAGCTCGGCATCGGTACCGGGCGCATCGCGCTTCCGTTGCGCCAGCGTGGCGTGTCGGTGCACGGCGTCGATGCCTCGCCGGCAATGGTCGCGAAGCTCCGCCCCAAGCCCGGCGGCGCCGAGATTCCCGTCACGATGGCCACGTTCTCCGACTTCGCGATCGACGGCCGCTTCGCCCTCGCGTTCGTCGCGTTCAATACCTTCTTCGCGACGCTCACGCAGGACGAGCAGGTCCGCTGCATGGAGAACGTGGCACGCCACCTGGCTCCCGGCGGCCGCTTCGTGATCGAGGCCTTCGTGCCCGACCTCACGCGCTTCGTGTCGAGCCAGACGCTGCGGGTGACCGGCGTGGAGACGGGCGCCGTGCGGATCGATGCCTCGCAGCTGGACCTGGCGCAGCAGCGGGTGACGAGCCAACACATTGTCCTAACGGAGCACGGCGTGCGCCTGTACCCGGTGACGCTGCGCTACGTCTGGCCGTCGGAGATGGACCTCATGGCGCGGATCGCCGGCCTGCGCCTCGAGCATCGGTGGGCGGATTGGGCGCGGGCGCCGTTCGGAGCCGAGAGCACGAAGCACATCTCCGTCTATCAGCGTGAGGGCTAACGGAACAC
>JANWIK010000056.1 GCA_025449955.1 Gemmatimonadaceae bacterium | reverse complement strand
CGCGTGATCCCCACGTAGAAAAGCCGCCGCTCCTCTTCCAGCTCGTTCGGCGCGTCGTGCGCGCGCGACAACGGGAACAGTCCCTCCTCGAGGCCGGTGATGAAGACCAACGGAAACTCGAGGCCCTTGGCGTTGTGCAGCGTCATTAACGTCACCGCGTCCGCATCGGCGTTCTGCCGGTCGAAGTCCGTGACCAGCATCGCGCGCTGCAGAAAGTGATCGAGCGGCGTGAGACCCAATTCCCCGCCGTCGTCGATCACCGTCTCCGCCGCACCGGTGATCAGCTCGCGCACGTTGTCCAACCGGTCGAGCCCTTCCTTGCCCTCGGACTTGAGGAAATCCTCGTATCGAATGTCCTCGATGAGCTGGAGCAACAGCTCGTCCACCGACGCGTCGGCCGCGCGCTCGCGATGCCGCATGATGAGCGCAGCGAACGCGACCAGCGCCTGGCGCGCCGCGGGTCGCAACCCGTCCTGCAGATCGGGCCGAGCCGCCGCCGCGAGCAGCGGCACGCCGGCGGCGCGGGCGCGCTCGGTGAGCTGCTCGATGGTCGAGTCGCCTAACCCGCGGCGCGGCACGCCCACCGCGCGGCGGAACGCTTCGTCGTCCGCCGGATTGGCGATGAGCTTGAGGTAGCTCACCAGGTCGCGAATCTCGCGCCGGTCGTAGAACCGAACCGCGCCCACGAGCCGGTACGGGATGGCGCGCAACCGGAACGCTTCCTCGAGCGACCGGCTCTGCGCGTTGGTCCGATACAGCACCGCGATGTCGTGCAACGCGAGCGCGTGGTCGGCGTTGCGGCGCGACAGGAGCTCGGTGGTCACGAACTCTGCTTCGTCGCGTTCATCGAGACTTCCCACGAGCGTCACCGTCTCGCCGGCGTCGCGCGTCGCGCGGAGCGTCTTGCCGCGGCGGCTCGTGTTGGCGCTGATCACCAGGTTGGCCAGGTCGAGCACCTGCGGCGTGGACCGGTAGTTCTCCTCGAGGCGCACCACGCGCGCCGCCGGGAAATCCTTCTCGAAGTCGAGGATGTTCCGGATGTCCGCGCCGCGCCATCCGTAGATGCTCTGGTCGTCGTCGCCCACCACGAGCACGTTGCCGTGCTCGCCGCCTAACAGAGAGATGAGCCGGTACTGCGCGCGGTTGGTGTCCTGGTATTCGTCCACCAGGAGGAACTGGAAACGGCGGCGGTACTCGGCCAGCCGCTCGGGGTTCTGCTCCAGAATGCGAACCGGCAGCACGAGCAGGTCATCGAAATCGGCCGCGTTCGCCTCGCGCAGCGCGCGCTCGAGCAGCGGATACACCACCGCCGCGGCGCGTTCCACCGGGTGCGCGGCATGCTGGGCGTACTCCTCGGGCGTCACCAGCGCATTCTTGGCGTCGGAGATCTCGGCCCGGAGCGCTTTGGGCGCCCATTCCTTGGTGGAAATGCGGGCCTGTTCCATCACGCGCCTAACGAGAGCCAGGCTGTCGTCTTCGTCGTAGATGGTGAAGCTCGCCGTCCGCCCGACGAGCGGCGCCTCCCGCCGCAGGAGCCGCGCGCCGATCGCATGGAACGTCCCCGCCCACATCCCCTCGGGCTCCGCGCCTAACAGACGGGACACGCGCTCGCGCATCTCGCCCGCCGCCTTGTTGGTGAACGTCACCGCGAGCACGTGCCGCGGATCCACGCCGTGATGTTCGATGAGACGCGCGATGCGCGTGGTGAGCACGCGCGTTTTCCCGGAGCCCGCGCCCGCGAGCACGAGGATCGGTCCCTCGAAGTGCATGACCGCCTCGCGTTGCGCGTCGTTGAGCGAGGCCAGGACGTCCGGTTCCGTGACGGTGCGACTCATCCCTGAAGTATAATGTCGAACGTCGCGCCTTTCTCCGACGGCGCGAGCGCGAGCCGGCCGCCGTGATTCTCCTCGACGATGCGCTTGGCGAGCGACAACCCAATCCCCCACCCCGATTGCTTTGTCGAGTAGCCGGGCTCGAAGATGCGCGTGCGCAGCTCGCGCGGCACGCCGGGTCCGTCGTCGGCCACGCGCACGCGCACGCGGTCAGGGTCGAGACGCTTGGTAGTCATGTACAAGCGGCCGCCGCGGCCGGCGAGCGCGTCGAGTCCGTTCTTGACCAACACCTCGATCGCCCACTCGAGCAACACTTCGTCGCCCTCGATCACGATCGGCTCGTTGGCGCGCGACGCCACCAGCGTCACCGCGTGCGCGAGCGTCGGCACGCGCGCCTGGAAGTACGCGCCCACTCGAACCACCAGGTCGCCCAAATCCAATTTGTCGCGGCGCGGCGGACGGCCAATGCGCTCGAATCGGTGCGACACGCGCTCGAGTCGCTCGAGGTCCGCTTCCATGTGCCGCGCCGCCGACGCGGAGACCTCATCGTCCGAATGATCGCGCAGCAGCTCGATCCACCCGCTGAGACTCGACAGCGGCGTCGCCAACTGGTGCGCGGATTCGCGCGCCATGCCCGCCCACACCCGCTCGCGATCGGCGCGGCTCCGCGTCCGCACCACGTACACGATCGCGGCTCCCGTTAGGACGAGCAACGACGCCAACAACAGCGGAATGAAACGCAGACTCGTGATCAGCACGCTGTCGCCGAAATGCACCTTGCCGATGCCCGGCTCCACGACCGGCGCGTTCTGCCTGTCGAGCGACGCCACGTACGCGCGCACGCGCGGATCGGTGAGCGGCGCCGAGAACGGCAGATTGACGGCGGCCGTCGGCATGCCCGCGGTGTCGGTGATCACCACCGGAACGCCGAGCTCGTTGATTTGTTGTGACAGCGCGAGCAGCGCGGTGTTACCCGATTCCTCGGTGGGATCGGTGAGCGCTTGATACACTCGCGCGTACATCGCGCCGTATCGTCCCGCATCGCGCCTCAGCTCGCGCACCACCCGCCGCGAGTACACCGTGTACGCACCGAGGAGGACGGCGAGCAGTGTCCCGAGGAGGATGACCGTCGCGCTGCGGCGCATCGGCTTCAGCCGAGCGTGTCCGCGCCCAGATAGGGACGCAGCGCGTGGGGTACGGCCACGGTGCCGTCCGCGCGCTGATGATGCTCGAGCAGTGCGATGATGGTCCGCGGGAACGCGAGGCCCGAACCGTTCAGGGTGTGCACGAAGCGCGGCTTCTCACCCGCCGCCGGGCGATAGCGGATGTTCGCGCGACGCGCTTGAAAATCCGTGAACGTCGAGCACGACGACACCTCGAGCCACGCGTTGACTCCAGGCGCCCACACTTCGAGGTCGTACGTCTTGGCGCTCGCGAATCCCGTGTCGCCGGCGGCAAGCACCTTCACCCGATACGGCAGCTCGAGGCGGCGCAGTGCGTCCTCGGCGTGCGACGTCAGCAGCTCGAGCTGTGCCGGCGCATCCTCGGGCGCGGCGTAGCGCACGAGCTCCACTTTGTCGAATTGGTGGACGCGAATGAGACCGCGCGTGTCCTTGCCGTGCGCGCCGGCCTCGCGGCGAAAGCACTGCGAGTACGCGGTGAGCGCCTTGGGAAGGTCGCCCGCATCGAGGACCTCATCGCGATAGAGATTCGTGACCGGCACTTCGGCGGTCGGAATCAAGAAGAGATCATCGGTGGTGACGTACGCATCGTCTTCGAACTTGGGCAGCTGACCCGTGCCCATCATCGAGCGGCGATTGACGAGCGTCGGCACCCACACTTCCTCGTAGCCGTGCTCGCGCGTCGCGAGATCGAGGAGGAACGCGATCAACGACCGCACGAGCCGCGCGCCGCCGCCGCGATACACGATGAACCCCGATCCGGCGATCTTGGCGCCGCGCGGCAGGTCGAGTATGCCTAACTGCTCGCCCACCTCCCAGTGCGGCCGCACGCCGTCGTGCGGGCGCGGCTCGCCCCAGGTCCGGACGACGCGATTGGATTCTTCGCCGCCTTCGGGGACGTCGGCCAGCGGAATGTTGGGCAGCTCGTACTGCAGGCCCTCGAGCTCGCCGAACTGCGCATCGTAGTCGCGCTGCAGCGCCGCGATCTCGTCGCCTAACGCACGGGTCCGCGCGATCACGTCGGCGGCATCCTCGCCGGCCTTCTTGCGGCGCGCCACGTCCTGGCTCGCCGCGTTGCGCGTCGCCTGCTTCTCCTCGATCCGGGCCAATACGGCGCGACGCTCGCGATCGAGCACCTCGGCCCGGTCAATCACGGACCCAAGCGCATCGAGCTTCCCGCGACGGCGCATCCCGTCGCGAAGCGCCGCGATGTTCTCGCGCAGGAGCTTCAGGTCGTGCACGTCAGAAGGTGGGGAGCCCGTCCTTGAACGAGCGGAACCCGCAATTCGGGTCGACCTTGATCCGGAAGTAGATCGTGTTGCCGGCGGGGTTCGTGAATCCGTTGAACGGCGTGTAGTTGATGCTGTCGATGACGATCTTGGAATAGATGAACTGCTGCGCCGCGACCAGCTGCACGGAGCACGCGGCCGACAACGCTTGCACGACCACGATCGTGCCCGCCTTGAGCGGTACGATCGTGCTGTCGTTGTACGGGACGTTCGGCGCGAACTGGATGGCATCGAACGCCTGCGTCGAGTCCACGACGAATCCCGCGGTCCCGAACGATGCGACGGCCTTTGGAGGGAGCGCATACGCCTGCGGATTGCCGGCGCTGTCCTGCCGAATGTCGAAGACGATATCGTAGTGGGACGTTGCACTCGTCGTGACGAGCGTCGGACCGAACGTGTTGACGGCGGTCGGTCCGTTGGGCGGTGCATCGGTGAGACCGTACACCGCCAGCGTGTCCGTGATGGTGGGGGTGGTCGGCGTGATGGCAAACGGGTTGCCGCACGCCGACGCCGCAGTCACGGCGAGAACGCCCAGGGTCAGAACTAGCGGTCTGGCCGACATGTACCTGCGCAATTGGAATCGATGCATCGTGCGGGTGGATTGCGGAACGATACCGACGCGGCGTTGCCGTTTCAAGTTATTCTCCGTGCTTGACTTCACCGAAGTCCGGGTCTAGCTTCGCTGCACTCGAAGCCGGAGTGCTGATGCCCACGATTCGCGACCTTGTTGGCGCCCTGCGCCACCGCGACGGCGTCGAGGCAGCCGTCGTGCTCGGACGCGATGGCCTGCTCATCGACAGCCAGACAGAGCCGACCGTGGACGCGGAGCGCGTCGCGGCGCTGATGCCATCAATTGTAGCCGCCGCCGACGAGTATGCCTCACACGACGGTCGCGGCACGCTCACCACGGCGATCCTCGAATTCGCGCACGGCATCGCGATCATCTCGGTGCTCACGAACGACGCGATCCTGGTCGTGCTCGCCAAACCCAATACAAACCTCGCGCCTCTCTTGTTTGACCTGCGGCGCAACCGCGAGAACATCGCCGCGCTTGTCTGAGATGCCCGGAGACGCCGAGCGACTCCACGTGCTGGTGGCGGACGACGAACCGCACATTGGCCGCATCATCAAGATGAAGCTCGAGCAAGGGCCGTTCGCGGTCACGCTCGCCTATGACGGACGCGAAGCGCTGGACGCGCTCGCCCACGACGCCGACGTCGCGCTCGTGCTGCTCGATCTCATGATGCCGCATCTCACGGGACTCGACGTGCTCGCCCGCATGCGGTCCGACACGCGATGGCAGCGTTTGCCGTGCATCATTCTCACCGCGGCGGGGCAGGAGCAACATCACCGAGAAGCAATGGCCCTTGGCGCGAGCGAGTTCCTCACGAAGCCGTTCAGCCCCAAGAAATTATATGCGCGCGCGGCGGACCTGCTCGGCGTGAGCGACGACCACGTGAGCATCGACGCCCAGGAGCTGAGGACACCCAAGTCGTGAGCCGCTGGGCCGTGGTGTTGGCCGGTGGTTCGGGCACGCGATTCTGGCCGCTCAGCACGCCCGACCGACCCAAGCAACTGCTCCCGCTGGCAACCAACGAGCCGCTGCTCGTCGACGCGATGCGTCGGTTAGGCACGCTCGTCCCGGTCGAGCGAACGCTCATCATCACGGGCCAGTCCCTCGCCGATGCGGTGCACGCGACGGTGCCCGACGTGCCGCGGCCCAACGTCGTGGGCGAGCCGCGCGCCGCGGGCACCGGCCCCGCGCTCGCGTGGGCCGCGGCCGAGATCGCGCGACGCGATGCCGACGACCCGGTGATGATCTGCGTCCACGCGGATTGGGCGATCCGAGACACGGCCGGCTTCCGCGAGACGCTCGCGCGCGCGGCGTCCGTCGCCGAGCGGCACCGTGCGTTAGTCACCGTCGGCATCGTGCCCGAGCGCCCCGATCCGGGCTTCGGCTACATCCAGCCCGGCGACAAAATCGATGGCGCGCGCCGCGTCGCGCGCTTCGCCGAGAAGCCCGATCGCGCGACGGCCGAGCGCATGGTGGCCGACGGCTATCTCTGGAACTCCGGCATCTTCGTGTGGCGCGTGCGCGATTTCCTCGACGAGATCACCGCGCGCACGCCTGAAATTGCGCCTGCCCTGCCGCACGCGTCGCGTGGCGACCTTGCCGCCTTCTATGCGGCCGTGACGCCGGTGACGGTCGATGAAGGCGTGCTCGAGCGCAGCCGCAACGTGTTGGTGATCCCCGGCGACTTTGGGTGGGACGACGTCGGCACCTGGGCGGCTCTCCGCCGCGTGCACGATCGGGATGCCGCCGGCAACGCGGTGAGCGGCGACGTGCACGCTGTGCGATCGCGCGATTGCGTAGCCTACGCCGACGACCAGACGATCGTGCTCTATGGCGTGCAGGATCTGGTGGTCGTCGCGCGCGATGGGCTCACCGTCGTCACGACGATCGACGGCGCGGCCGACCTCAAGTCGCTCATCGAGGCGCTGCCCCCGGCCGTCCGGAACCGCCGATGACGGCCTTCTACCTGTACGACGACGCGCGCGCCCGGACCTTCGCGCCGTTCGCGCTCACCCGTCCGTTAGGCGAGATGCGCGCCGGCGCCGAGCTCGTGCGGCGGCGCTGGGAGATGGCGTTCGACGCGCCGGCCGCCGGGGCCGTCGCCGCGCCGCACCTCGATGCCTTCGACGAGCCCGGCGCGCCGCCCGCCGCCGCGGGCGTCCTGCCCGCGCACAGCGTGGTGGTCAACACGCGCTGCATCGCCCCGTTAGGCTGGCGGGCCCGGGACGTGGACGTGTGGACCTGCGGCGGCGAGATCGCCGGCGTGCGCCTGGCGCGCGACACGCCCGTGGCCGAGCTCGCGCACGGCGAGGCGCCGCTCGAATCGCTCGGCACCGTCGGCTCGCGCGTCGAAGAGATCGCCGGCCGGTGGGCGGCCGCGGTGTGGAGCTTCATCGGCGATCTCCTCGCCCAACTGCGCGAAGACATCGCGATACTCGGCCCTCTCGCCACGACGGCGCAGCCCGCGGGCGCGATCGTGATCGGCGCGCACCACATCTACGTGGAGCCCGAGGCGACCATCGAGCCGGGCGTGTGCTTCGACGCCAGCGCCGGTCCCGTCCTCGTGCGGCGCGGCGCCATCGTGCGCGCCTTCACGCGCCTCGTCGGACCGTGCGTGATTGGCGCCGGCGCCACCGTGCTCGGCGATCGCGTGCACGGATGCGCGATCGGCGATGGCGCGGTCGTCCGCGGCGAGCTCAGCGAGACGATCGTTCTGGGCCAGGCGAACAAATCGCACGACGGGTTCGTGGGCCATTCGTATCTGGGGCGGTGGGTGAACCTGGGCGCCGGCACGATCACCAGCAACCTCAAGAACACGTACGGCCCGGTGCAGATGTGGACGCCTAACGGAGTGCGCGACACCGGCCTGCTCAAGCTCGGCACGATGTTCGGCGACCACGTGAAGACCGGGATCGGGTTGCGCCTCACCACCGGCAGCGTGGTGGGCGCCGGCAGCAACGTCTACGGCAGCCGGATGCCGCCCAAGAGGGTCCCGCCGTTCTCGTGGGGCGAAGGCGATTCGTTAGGCAGCTACCGCCTCGACAAGTTCCTCGAGACGGCCGAGCGGGCCATGGGGCGCCGGGGCATTGCGTTAGGCGAGCGCGGCCGGCGCCAGTTGGCCGAGGCGCACGCGCGCGCCGCGGGCGCGGCCGTATGAGGGCGTGGGCCCTGGGCACCGGCAGCAGCGGCAACGCGCTGGTCCTCGAGGCCGGCGACGGGCGCGTGCTCGTCGACGCCGGATTCGCGCCGCGCGAGATGGCGCGCCGGCTCCGCGCGATCGACGTCGCCCCCGAATCGATCGAAGCGCTCATCGTCACGCACGAACACCACGACCACGCACGCGGCGCCGCGGCGTGCGCGGCCAAGTGGCAGTGGCACACCTATGCGAGCGCCGGCACGTGGCCCTCGCTCGATCCGCGCCCGCGGCCCGGCACCTCGTTCGTCAGCGGGGCCACACTCGACCTGCGCACGATGTCGGTGCGCACTGTCCGCGTGGCGCACGACGCCGCCGAACCGGTCGCGCTCGTCGCCACCGCCCGCGATTCCGGCGAGCGCGTGGGCATCGTGTACGATGTCGGACACGCGACGCGCTCGCTCGTCGACGCCCTGTCGCGCCTCGATGCGCTGGTGCTCGAGTCCAATCACGATGAAGGGTGGCTGCGCGCGGGCCCCTACCCGCCGAGCGTCTGCGACCGCATCGCCGGACCGTTCGGGCATCTCAGCAATCGCGCCGCCGCCGACGTCGCGGTTTCCTGCGCGCACCGCGGACTCGCGAGCGTGGTGCTCGCGCACTTGAGCCGCCGGTGCAACAGCCCGCAATTGGCGCAGACGTCGGTCCGTGCCGCGTTGGGCAAGACCGCCTTTCGCGGCGAGCTCCGCGTGTCGGGGCCGGACGCCCCGGTGGCGATCCCGTTGGGCGTCGACCGGCCCCAGCAATTCTCCTTCGGCTGGTGATCTGGACTACGGCGAGAGGCTATGACATATTCCGGACACGACGAGCCGCCGGCCCGGGGTTTGGAAGAGAGACGTACGCGCAAGGAGGAAGCATGCCGCGCACGCTCATACCACCGGGACCGGCGGCTTTTCGTGTCTCAGAACATCAGACTCGCCGTTCTATCCATGAGATACACGCAACGGGCCCCGGGGTTGCTGCCCGGCGTGTAAGTCCTTTGTAAGAGTTGCGTCAAGGCGCCCGCGGCGCGTCGAAGAGCGCGGCGTATGCACGCACGCGGTCGAGGTAGTCCGCCGCTTCGACACCGTTCGCTCCCAGATCGGCGAGATGCGCGGTCCACTGCGCGCCGTATCGCGCGACGAGCGCGTGCACCTCGAGGTAGCCGCGGTTGTAACTCACGATCACCAGGTCGGCGAGTTGGTCATCGCTCAACGTGTGGCCGCCCGCGATCGCGCGGCGCGCGAACGTGCCGTAGCCGCCGGGCCAGACGTCGGTGGTCCACTTGTTCTCGAGGAGCCGCAGCCAGAAGACCGCGGCGCGCGCGCCTAACGCTGGATCGAACAGGTATTCGGAGCGCGACGTGAGCGCGCCGCGTGCCAGGAGCGAGTCGACGGCGCCCGCCGGCGCCGCCGAGTCGTGGACCGCCGCCGACCGCGGCCACCGGTGCACCTCGCGTCGCATCCAGGCAAAGCGGTCCGACTGCACCATGGCGCGGAGATCGGTGTCGGCGGCGGCGGTGAGCTGCGCCAGGCCGAGAGCCGGCACCGGACTCACGGCCAGCGAATCGCCGCCCGACTCCTTGGCCAGCAGCGCGGCGGCGAATCCGGGGTCGATGCCTAACCGAGCGTCGAGCGACCAACGCGTGAGGAGCGGGGCGATGCGGTGCCACACGGCGTCGTAGCGCGCGGTGTCGGCCACGCGCGGACTGCCGTTCGCGTTTCTCAGCGAATCGGGCGCGACCGCACGCAGACCAACGCCGGCGTGCACGCGCACGTGCACCTGCGCCGCGCTCGCCCGCACGGAGGCGCACATCGCCACGGTCGCGAGCGCCGCGGTCCACAGCCACCGTGCACGAGACTCACGGGAAATCACGCTGCGCCGCATCCGCCGACGACTCGTTCCACACGGCCGGATGCGGTAACGCGGGCGCCGCGGCCAACGGCGGACGCGGTGACGTCACCTTCGCCATCACGTCGGCCAAGCGCCAGCGCGATGTTGCCGCCGTCCAGGCCCATGATCCGTCCCGGAACACCGCGCCGCTCAGCCACAGCCGCACCGCATCGTTGTCGGCATCATAGTAGAAAGTCGACCGGTACACGGCGCTCGCGTAGGCGGGATAGTCCGCCCGCGCCACGATCGGAGTCGAGTACGTTTGCCAGGTCACGCCGTCCGCGCTGCGGGCGAAGAAGAGATCGTCGGCGGCGCACCCCGACCCGACGGGATACGCGGCGATGAGCGCCCAGTATTCGCCTTTGCTCGGAATGTACTGCACGTCGAGGTGCCACAGCACGTAGCCGGACTGCGTCACGGCGAGCGGATTGGGCCCCGACCAGTGGATGCCGTCGGGCGAGGTCCGCCGTTCGAGCACGGTGCTCCGCGCCACGCATCCGCCGTGGACGGCGTTCACCGACCACATCGACCACTGTCCGTTAGGCATGCGCACGATGGCCGGCGACACGATGGCGATGCCCGGCGCCGACACCACGGACTGGTCGTCGACCCAATGGGACCCATCGGGACTCGTGCGCATGCGGATGTCGTCGACGTTGTCTTTCGTCAGGCGGTAGTAGAGACGGAGGCCCTTGGCCGCCGGATCGTACACGAGGTCCGGATCCGAGTTGTGCGCCGGCGAGGCGGGCGCCGTGATGAGCGGATTCGTGACGCCGGGCGGCACCATCCAGTGCCGCGCGTCATCGGTATACAGCGACGGATTCTCGAGGTTCGCGTTGCCGTTCGGGTACGGCGTCGCGGCGAGCCAGAATTGGTGTCCGGCGAATCCGTCCGGAAACACGGCCACATCGGGGTGCACGAGCTGGCCCGAGCCGTCGTACGTGGGCAGCGGCACGTTGCAAATTATCGAGAGGCCCGTGCACACAGGCATCGGCGGCGCCGGCACTTCGTCACCAGGCGGAGGCGGCGGGGGCGGCGGCTTGACCGGGGCCGAGGCGTCGCTGCAGGCGGCGGCAACCAGGAGGGCGACGGCGCCCAACACGGCGAATGACAACCGGCGGGCAGCGGCGCCCGCACGCATACGACCAACGCGATCGATCATGATTCCTTCGATGGAATCTCTCGACGAATTGCCGCAGACGAACGCCGGTTCCCCTTCCCGAAGCCGCCGCTGCACATTGACGAGAGGCTGACACATGACACGCGCGTGACAGCGCGGCGCAACATCGCGCACAGGAGGTGATACCCGCGCGGAACCGGATTTCGTCACATCGGGTCTGTCCGTTAGACGCGCGCCGCGGCGATGGCGCGGCACACCGCTACTCTCCGAGGAGACTCACCGTGACCTCCGCCCAACGTTCTGCGTTCGTCGTGTCCTGCGTGTTCGCCGCCGCGGCCTGCGCGTCGGCCCACCTCGTCCAGCCGCCCGGTTCGGCGACACCGACCGTTAGCAACGGGCCAGTCAACCAGTCGACCCTGCCCGGCATCGTCGAATATGGCCACGCCGGGACGAGCGGTCTCATCGCCAAACGACGGGCGGATGCCTTCAAGAAGATGACCGCCGCCTGCAACGGACCGTACCGCATCGACGACGAGGGTCCCCAGGTGGCGGGCAGCGGAAAGGACAGCAGCGACGAGTGGATCATCCACTTCTCGTGCGTGTCCGCGGATTCGGCCGCCGCGACCCCGCACATCTAGGGGACGTCGCGGGCCGCGCTGGCGCGCAGATGCAGAAACGGGGACCCGCTGACGCGGATCCCCGTTTCCGTTAGACCGTTAGGCCTGGGCCTAGTACATCCCGCCCATGCCGCCGCCCGGCGCCGCGGGCGCCGACGACTTCTCTTCCTTCTTCTCGACGACGATCGCTTCCGTCGTCAACATGAGACCCGCGATCGACGCCGCGTTCTGCAGCGCCGTGCGCGTCACCTTGGTCGGATCGATGACGCCGGCGGCCATCAGATCCTCGTACGAGTCGGTGAGCGCGTTGTAGCCGAACTTGTCGTCCTTCGACGCACGCACCTTCTCGAGCACGATCGAGCCTTCACCACCCGCATTGTGCACGATCATGCGGAGCGGCTCCTCGACGGCGCGCTTGATGATCTCGACGCCGATCTGCTCGTCGCTGTCGAGCTTGATGCCCTTGAGCGCCCGCTGCGCGCGAATGAGCGCGACGCCGCCGCCCGGCACGATGCCCTCTTCGACTGCTGCGCGCGTGGCGTGCAGCGCGTCTTCGACGCGGGCCTTCTTCTCCTTCATCTCGGACTCGGTCGCGGCGCCGACATTGATCACGGCCACGCCGCCGGCCAGCTTGGCCAACCGCTCCTGCAGCTTCTCCTTGTCGTAGTCCGACGTCGACTTGTCGACCGCGACGCGGATCTCGTTGATCCGGCCCTCGATCTTCTTCTCGTCGCCCGCGCCGTCGATGAGCGTGGTGTTGTCCTTGTCGATCACGATGCGCTTCGCGTGACCGAGGTCGGAGAGCACGGCGTTCTCGAGCTTGAAGCCGACTTCCTCGCTCACGACCTGTCCGTTAGTCAGCACCGCGATGTCCTGCAGCATCGCCTTGCGGCGATCGCCGAAGCCGGGCGCCTTGACGCCGGCCACCTTGAGCGTGCCGCGGAGCTTGTTGACGACCAACGTCGCCAACGCCTCGCCTTCGACATCCTCGGCGATGATGAGCAACGGCTTGCCCATCTGCGCGACCTTCTCGAGAACCGGGAGCAGGTCCTTCATCGAGGAGATCTTTTTGTCGTGGATGAGGATGTAGGCATCCTCGAGCACCGCTTCCATCTTCTCCGGATCGGTGACGAAGTACGGCGAGAGATAGCCGCGGTCGAACTGCATGCCGTCGACCGTCTCGAGCGTTGTCTCCAGGCCGCGCGCTTCCTCGACCGTGATGACGCCGTCCTTGCCGACCTTCTCCATCGCCTGGGCGATCAGGTCGCCGATTTCCTTGTCGTTGTTCGCCGAGATCGTGCCCACCTGGGCGATCTCTTTCTTGCCGCTCGTGGGCACCGAGATCTTCTTGAGCTCTTCCACGATCGCGGTCACCGCGCGGTCGATGCCGCGCTTGATGGCCATCGGGTTGGCGCCGGCCGTGACGTTCTTGAGGCCTTCACGGAAGACAGCCTGTGCGAGCACGGTAGCGGTGGTGGTGCCATCGCCGGCCAAGTCGGAGGTCTTGGTGGCGACTTCCTTGACCATCTGCGCGCCCATGTTCTCGAGCGGATCGTTGAGCTCGATTTCCTTGGCGACCGTGACGCCGTCCTTGGTCACGGTTGGTGCGCCGAATTTCTTGTCGATGACGACGTTGCGTCCCTTGGGGCCGAGGGTGACCTTGACCGCTTCGGCCAGCTGATCGACGCCGCGCTTGAGCGCCGCGCGCGCCTCAGTATCGAAGTGCAGTTCTTTGGCAGCCATAGTTTCCAGTAGGTGAAAGAATCCTGTTGTGTGGTGGTGGCTCGAGGCAGCCGCTCTCAGAGCGGTGTCAGGACCGAGCTACCGTTAGGAGATCACCGCGAGCACGTCCGATTCACGAAGAATCAGCAACTGCTCGCCATCGAGGGTGACCTCGGTGCCGCTGTACTTTCCGTACAGGACCTTGTCACCGACTTTCACGTCCATCGGGACACGCTTGTCCTTCTCGAAACGGCCCGGTCCGACGGCGACGATCTCGCCCTGCTGGGGCTTTTCCTTCGCCGTGTCGGGGATGTAGAGACCGCCGCGCATCTGCTCCGATTCCTCGAGAGCTCTCACGACGACGCGATCGGCCAGCGGACTGACCTTCACCGCGGTGGCACTCTTGGTGGCCATAGGTCGCCTCCCTCCTCCAGTATGGGTATCACGAATGCTCGGTTGAGCGGTGTTAGCACTCTCAATCTGAGAGTGCCAGACACACCAAGTATAACGACTCTTGAGCCGAGGTCAATCGGCCATTGCAGCGCCCATACCATGTAAGTTGGCCAAAATGAACTACTTATTGCTGTCAAACCGGCAGATGCAGAGGTTGGGTAACGGTTTTCAACGCCAGACTGGCAAGCGCACGGGGAAGCGCGCGCTGGCGCTTGCTCGGGGAAGCGCTACGCTTGGGGAACGGGGAAGCGGCGGCCTAACGGCGCCTTGGGGCGCGAAAAAAAGTCGACAGGCCTCGCGCGCGCGGCGACGCGGGGCCGCGCTGACCACGTGTCGTTCTTGGTCAGGGATCACGAATTCGAGCCGCGCCCCAAGGCGCCGTTAGGCCGCCGCTTCCCCGTTCCCCCAGCCTAGCGCTTCCCCGAGCAAGCGCCAGCGCGCGCTTCCCTCTCGTCAGCCCGCCGTCAGCAGCTCATGCGCCAGACGTAGCCCCTCGAGCGTCAAATACGGCTCGACGAGATCGACTTCCGTGCAGAGCGGCGCTACCAGCTCGGCCAGGCCGCCGGTCGCGATCACCATCGGCTCGCGCGGCGACGGCCACTCGGCTCTGATGCGGCGCACGATCCCATCGATCGCGTCGACCGAGCCGAACATCACGCCGGCGCGGATGCAGTCTTCGGTGCGCTTGCCGATGGCGCGCGCGGGAGCGGCGAGCTCGGTGGCGGGGAGCTTGGACGTCCGGCGAATGAGCGTGTCCAACGACGTGCGCACACCGGGCGCAATCACGCCGCCCAGGAACACGCCGTCGGCCGTGATGCAGTCGTACGTGGTGGCGGTGCCGAGGTCGACGACGATGGTGTCGGCGTGATGGATGCGGCTCGCGGCGAGCGTGTTGATGATGCGGTCGGCGCCCACGGTGAGCGGCTCGTCGACGTCGAGGACGATCGGGAGCGGCGACTGTCCGTCCACCACCACGGCGGTGCGGCCCAACCACGTTAGGCACGCGTCGGCGAGCGGCCCCGTGACCGGCGGCACGACGGACCCGATCGCCACGCCGGTGATCCGGGTGGCGGCGATGTCGCGCGAATGCAGGAGACCCGTGAGCTCGAGGCCGATCTCGTCCGGCGTGCGCGACGCGTCGGTCATGACGCGCCAATGCGCGGCCAGCGCACGGCCGTCGAACAGGCCGATGGTCGTCTCCGTGTTGCCTACGTCGAACACGAGAATCACGCGTCCTCCTCGAACACGAGAGAGCCGGAGCGACAGGCGACCTCGCCCACTTGCGTGGCGACGATCAGCGAGCCGCGTTCATCGATCCCCTGCACCACGCCCGGCGCCGGCAAGCGACAGGTGCGGCCGCGGGCCATGTCCCGTTGGGCATAGTCCGCGAGCTCGTTCGCGCGCAGGGGGCCGCGTGCGGCACCGGCCGCCCGAATCGCCGGCACGACGGCCTCGAGCACCGACACGCGCGTCGCGTCCGCGCGCAGCGCGCTCGCGGTGGCCACGTCCGGCGGCAGGCGCACGTTGATGCCCATGCCGACCGCCACCCACTCGATGCGCCCATCTCGCCACCGCGACTCCACCAGAATGCCGCACACTTTGCCGCCGCCCACGAACAGGTCGTTGGGCCACTTGAGCCGGACCGGCGCGTGCGCGAACCGGTCCAACGCCCGCGCGGCACCCATGCCTAACCGGATGGCAAGCACCTCGGTCGCAATGGGATCCGCGGGCCGCTCCACCATCGTGAGCCAGATGCCGCTTCCGGCGATCGACGTCCACCGGCGTCCCTCGCGTCCGCGTCCGGCCGTCTGCCGTTCCGCCAACACCAACGAGCCCGCGGGTGCTCCGCCTTCGCCCAACACGTGCGCCACATCCAGCGTCGACGTGACGCTGTCGTACACCTCGACGCGCGGCAGATCGAGCAATGCCCGGAGCTCGTCCGCACCGCAGCCGTCGTAGGTTGCGTCAGCCACGATAGTGCACGATGAGGAGTACGGCCACTCCCACCAGCACCCGGTAGAGCGCGAACACGCCGTAGCTGCGCCGGGTGACGTACCTGAGCAGGGCGGCGATGGCGAGCCAGCCGCTCACGGCCGACGCGAGCACGCCGGCCGCGAGCGGCGCCGTTAGGCCTTGCTCGTGCAGCACGTGCGGCACCTTGAGGATCGCGGCCGCGGCGATGATGGGCATGCTCATGAGAAAGCTGAACACGGCGGCGCTCTCACGGTCGAACCGGTCGGCGAGTCCGGCGGTGATCGTCGATCCGGACCGCGACACGCCGGGGATGAGCGCGAAGATCTGCGCGATGCCGATGAGCAGCGCGTCGCGCGTCTTCATGTCGGACAGCTTGCGCACTTCGCGCGCGCCTCGATCGGCGAGCCACAGCAGAATGCCGAGGATGATCATCGCCCACGCGATGAGCGCGGGGGCGCGGAACGTGGTCTCCGCATACTTGTCGAGCGCGAGGCCGGCGATGCCGCCGGGTATGGTCGCGATGATGAGCAACATCACGCGACGTTCGGACTCCGTCTCGACGCGGCGTGTGGTGACGATCTTCCACGCGGCAGCGATGAGCCGCGCCCACTCCGCGCGAAAATAGACGAGCACGGCCACGAGCGTGCCCGTGTGGAGCGCGACGTCGAACGACAGACCTGGCTCGGGCCAGTGCAGGAGCCACGGCGTGAGCGCCAGGTGCGCCGAGCTGCTGATGGGCAGGAATTCCGACAGCCCCTGGATGATGCCGAGGACCACCGCTTGAAAGAGCGTCATGTCGATCGAGTGCGAAGGAATGGGGTCAGGGGCGAGCCGTCAGGAACGCGGCCATGGTGCACAGCATGGCGAGCTTGAAGACGAGTGGGCTCCCGCGGTGGCCACGCACGGCGATGGCGACAGCGTAGAGGACGAGCGCCGCCGCGGGAATGGCAGCCGCCGCGAAGCGCGGCCGCGCCGTCGCAAACGGAACCAATAGCAGCAAGAACGCTAACGACGCCACCGCCAGGACGGCGATGGCGGCCGACACGCCGGCGCTCACCGGCAACGTGCGGCGCGAGCCGGCGTCGGCGGGTGCGTCGTCGAGATCTTTGGCGATTTCTCGCGCGAGGTGCAACGGGACGGCGATCATCACCAGCACGATCGCGCCGCGCGGATGCCCAACGACCCATCCGCCATAGAGGAACGGCAGCGACGCCAGCACGGCCACGACGATGTTGCCGGGCAAACCGGTGCGTTTGATCCACGGGCTGTACGCATACATGAGCGCAACGACCAGCACGCTCAGCGCAGCGAGCGGCGGCGCGCCTAACGCTTCGAGTGCGACGCCGGCCACGCCGGCGGTTCCCGCCAACCGGCGCGCGGCGCGCGCGGACACGAGCCCCGACGGCAACGGACGCTCGGGATGCGCGCGGCGGTCGATGTCGATGTCGGCGAGGTCGTTCCACGCGTTGGCCGTCACGGTCAGGCACGCGGCGCCCAGCGCGGCGAGTGCGATGCGCGCTCCGTCGCCCCAGCCGACCCACCAGGCGCCGAACGCGACGCCGGTCGCGGCCAGCAGCACGTTAGGCCAGCGCGCGAGCCGGAGCAGCGCGTCAGCCGATCGTGCGCTCATAGAAGGCTTCGTAGCGGGCGACCATCTCGTCGCGCGAAAAGCGGCGGCGGGCATCGGCGGCGGCGGCCTCGCTCATGCGCGCCCACCGCGTGCGGTCGCCCAGGATCTCGAGCGACGCGGCGGCCATTCCATCCACGTCGCCCACATCGCGGAGCACGCCGGTCACGCCGTCGATCACGACCTCGGGAAGACCGCCGACGCGCGATGCGACCACGGGCACGCCGCACGCGAGCGCCTCGAGCGCGCTCAAGCCGAACGACTCGCTCTGGCTGGGCAGCAAGAAGAGATCGGCGCTGGCGAGCAGCGGCGCGACGACGTCGATCTTGCCGAGAAAGAACGTGTCGTCCTGCACGCCGAGGTCGCGCGCCTCCTGCTCGGCCGTCATGCGCTCGGGGCCGTCGCCGACCATGACCAACGCGGCCGGCCGCTCGCGACGCACCGCCGCGAAGATGCGGACGATGTCGCGCACGCGTTTCACCGGCCGGAAGTTGGACACGTGCATGATCACGGCGCGATCGCCGTTGCTGCCTAACTGTTCGCGCAGGAGCGGGTGATGCGCGCGGCGGTCGTACAGCACGGGGTCGACGAAATTGTGGATCACTTCCACCGCGCAGGCCGTGCACCCGAACGCCTTGTAGGTCTCGCGCTTGAGGAACTCCGACACGGCGGTGAGGCCGTCCGAGCGCTCGATCGAAAACTTGGTGATGGTTTGGAACGACGGGTCCTGCCCAACGAGCGTGATGTCGGTGCCGTGCAGCGTCGTGATGATGCGGACGTCGACATCGTCGTTCTCCAACATTTCCTTGGCGATCCACGCGCTCGTGGCGTGGGGAATCGCGTAGTGCGCGTGCAGGATGTCCAACCGGTGCTCCTGGACCACCTGATGCATGCGCACGGCCAGCGCGAGATCGTACGGCGGATACTCGAAGAGCGGGTAGCGCACCACATCCACTTCGTGGAAAAAGATGCGCGGGAGAAACGCCGGTAAGCGGAACGGGTGCTGGTACGTGATGAAGTGCACTTCGTGTCCGCGTTCGGCGAGCGCGATGCCGAGATCGGTCGCGACGGCGCCCGAGCCGCCGTAGGTCGGATAGCAGGTGATGCCGATCTTCATCCCATCCCCTCGGTCGAATCGTGCCACCACGCGAGTGCCCGGCTCACCGCATCCGGCGTGCGCGGATCGATGCGGGTCACGTCGTTAGGCGGCAATTGATGGCGCATCCACGTGCGCTGGCGCTTGGCATATTGGCGCGTCGCGATCAGGATCTGCTCGCGCGCGTCGGCGCGGCCTACCGTACCCCGCGCCAGCGCACGAACCACGGCGTAGCCGGTCGCGTTCCACGCCGGCGCCGACTCCGGTATCCGTGCGTCGAGCGCGCGGGCTTCCTCGATCCAACCGGCGTCCAGCATGTGGTCCAGCCGCGCCGCGATGCGCTCGCCCAAGGCGGGGCCGGGATCGAGTACAAGATATCGCACGCGTCGCGGCGGCGCGCCCGGGGCGACCTGGTGCCATCGTGACAACGGGACACCCGTGAGCAGGGCCACTTCGATCGCCCGCTCGAGTTGGGCGCGGCCGAGGCCGGCACGTTCGGGATCCAGCACCGCGCACCAACGCCGAACCTCGACCAGCGGGAGCGCGCGCAGGTGCGACGCGATCGCGCGCCGGCGATCGACGTCGAGCGGCGGCTCGACGAAGAGCGGCGCCGTGAGCGCGCGCACGTAGAAGCCGGTGCCGCCGACGATCACGGGCTCGCGCCCCGCGCGGATGGCGTCATCGATCCACGCCGCCGCATCGGCTCCCCACGCGGCGGCCGAGTAGCGCGTGATGGGATCGACGACGTCGACGCCAAAGTGCGGGACGCATGCGCGCTCGGCGGCGGTGGGCTTGGCGGTGCCGATGTCGAAGCCACGATAAATCTGCCGGGAGTCCGCGCTCACGACGGCCAGCGGCAGGTGCGCGGCGAGCGCGTGCACGAGAGCGCTCTTCCCCGCCCCTGTCGGGCCGGCAATGACGCGAAGCCTAACGTCGGCCAAAGCGGCGCTCGAGCTCGTCCCACGAGAGCTGCACAATGGTCGAGCGGCCGTGCACGTCGTGCGCGGGCAGCGTGGTGCGCGCGAGCGCCGTGTACAGCGCGCGCATCTCGTCGGGCGACAACGGATCGCCGGCTTTGATCGCGGCCTTGCACGCGAGCGTGG
>JANWIK010000055.1 GCA_025449955.1 Gemmatimonadaceae bacterium | reverse complement strand
GCCGGCGCGTTGCATGAGCGCCCGCGACGGAACGCCGAGCGCAATCGCGGCCGCGTCGCGCGCGGCGGACTCGCGCGCGCTGGTGACGGACAGGTGGAAGGGCAGAAGCGAATGAGCGACGGACGAGAGGGACGGCGCACCAACGCGCGTGCGCGGCATGCCCTACCGTGCGTTCAGCTCCCCCTCACTTGTGCGACTGTCCGATGGTGCGCCCGAAACTGATTTCCCCGTTGTCGATGCGAATGTTGAATCCGCATTCGGGGTTGTTGCACACCCAGGCCTTGAAGGTGATGGGCGCTCCGTCGCGACCGTAGTCGCTGAGAGGGAGCATCGTGCCCTTGCCGCATTTGCGGCATGCAGGAAGCTCGTTGACATCCATGTGACCTCACCTCCTCCCGCTCAACGCCCTTCCGACTACCTGCTACCGCGCCATCGCGCGGTCCGGCGTGCAATCAGCCGGTTTGCAGGACGCTCCACGGATACTCACGTTCGAACGCTTGGTCGAAATCGAACACGCCGGCGAACTCGTCGCGCGTGTCGGTCGGCTGGCTGATGAGCAATCCTTCGTCGACGAGATTGAACACCACCTCACCGATGTCGGCGGACGAGCGCACACCCCAATGTTCGAGCACGAGCCGGGCCATCACACCGAAGTGCTCCAGGGCGACATCACGAACCGCGATCGCCAACTCTCGGCCGCTGATGTGCCGCCGCTCCTCGAGACGCGCTTGGCAATACTCGAGCGCGGCGAGAACAAACAGGTAGGCATCCTCCCGGTAGCGCGCATCGCGCGCCCGGAGACGATCCATGATGCCGTCCTGAAAGCAGAGCTGCGGCAAAGTGTGTGACCCTTCGCAGAGAGCGTGGCCGCTTACGACGGACGCCGCCAGCGGGCTCAGGGCCAAAGATGTGGACCCGCAAGCGGAATTACAACCGTGCGGCGGGCTCTTCGGCCGGTGTGTCCGTCGGTGTGTTGGTCGGTAAATAGAGGGGGAAGCCCGACGTCATCTCGTGCACCTCGCGCTTGACGTCGCGGATCGCGCTCTCGTCCGCCGTGTTGCGCAACACGCGATCGATGAGCTCCGCGATACGGCGCATCTCGGTCTCTTTCATGCCGCGCGTGGTGACCGCCGGTGTGCCGATGCGAATCCCGCTCGTCACGAACGGCGACTGCGTTTCACCGGGCACGGTGTTCTTGTTCACAGTGATGTCCGCGGCGCCGAGCGCGGCCTCCGCCACTTTTCCGGTGAGGCCGCGCGCTCGCAGGTCGACCAACATCAGATGATTGTCGGTTCCACCCGACACGATCGCATAGCCGCGGTGCACGAGCGCCGCGGACAGCTCGCGTGCGTTGGCCACGACTTGCCGCGCGTATGTGACGAACGAGGGTTGCAGCGCTTCGAGCAGCGACACCGCCTTGGCGGCGATCACGTGCATGAGCGGGCCGCCCTGCATGCCGGGGAAAACCTGCTTGTTGATCGTGGCCGCGTATTCCTGCTTGCAGAGAATCAACCCGCCGCGCGGACCGCGCAGCGTTTTGTGGGTGGTGGTGGTGACCGCATCGGCGTGCGGCACCGGCGACGGCGAAATCCCCGCGGCGACCAAGCCGGCGACGTGGGCCATGTCGACCATCAATTTCGCACCGACGTCGCGCGCGACGTCGGCGAACGCCGCAAAATCGAGCGTGCGCGAGTACGCGCTGAAGCCGGCGATGATCATCTTCGGCTTGTGCTGCCGCGCCAGGTCGCGCACTTCGTCCATGTCGATGCGCCCCGTGTCCTCGCGCACGCCGTAGGCGACGGCGTGATAGAGGAACCCGGAGAAGTTGACCGGCGAGCCGTGCGTGAGATGGCCTCCGTTAGACAGGCTCATGCCTAACACAGTGTCGCCCGGCTTCGCGAACGCGAAGAAGACGGCCATGTTCGCCTGCGCCCCCGAGTGCGGCTGCACGTTCGCGTGCTCGGCGTTGAAGAGCATCTTGGCGCGATCGATCGCCAGCTGCTCCGCCACGTCCACGAACTCGCAGCCGCCGTAGTAGCGCTTGCCCGGGTACCCCTCGGCGTACTTGTTGGTGAGGGGCGATCCCATCGCTTCCATCACCGCCGGCGACACGAAGTTCTCGCTGGCGATGAGCTCCAATCCCTCACCCTGTCGGCGTGTCTCGTTTTCGATCGCGCGGGCGATCTCGGGATCGGTGCGCGCGAGCGCGGACATCGGCCGGCCGGTCGACCAGTTAGACCAATCAGGCATGCGGGATCCGGGATGGGAGCGAAGACCGCGTCATCGATTCGGCCACTGCGGCCAAGTCTTCACCAGTGACCCCACGGCCTTCAACCGCCGTTCGGCCAGGCGGTCGGCTGCCTCATAGGTGGGGATGCCTTCGGCGCGTGCGATGTCGAACACGCCGAGTGTCGTGGCGTAAATCTCGTCGGCCTTGCGGAGCGCGCGAGCGGGATCCCAGTTCGCGAGCTCGCTGTAGACGTTGATCACGCCGCCCGCGTTGGCCACGTAGTCGGGGGCGTACAACACGCCGCGCTCCTCGAGGGCCACGCCGTGGCGCTCCTCGAGCAGCACGTTGTTGGCCGCGCCGGCCACGATCTCGACCTTGAGCTGCGGGATGGTCTTGTCGTTGATGATCGCGCCTAACGCACACGGCGCGAAGATGTCGGCCTTGACGCCGTAGATCTCGCCCGGCTCCACGGCGCGCGCGCCGAGGTCGGTCACGACGCGCTTCACGCGCTCGGCGTCGATGTCGGTCACGACGAGATTGGCGCCCGCGTCGTGCAGCTCCTTGGCGAGATAGTAGCCGACGTGTCCGCACCCCTGGATGGCGACGGTTTTCCCGGAGAGCGCATCGGTGCCCCAGCGGTGTTTGGCCGATGCCTGGATGGCGCGGAAGACGCCGTGCGCGGTGACAGGAGACGGATCGCCCGACCGTCCGGCGAGACCGGTGACGTACTCGGTCTCCATGTGCACGAAGTCCATGTCGCTCGTGCTCGTGCCGACGTCCTCGGCGGTCACGTAGCGTCCGCCCAACCCTTCGACGAAGCGGCCGTGCGCCCGGAACAACATTTCGCGGTTGGTGGTGCGGTTGTCGCCGATGATCACGGACTTGCCGCCGCCCAGATTGAGACCGGCCACGGCGTTCTTGTACGTCATGCCGCGCGCGAGACGCAGCGCGTCGATGATGGCTTCCTCATCGGACGCGTAGTTCCAGAACCGCGTTCCGCCTAACGCAGGGCCGAGCGTGGTGCTGTGGACCGCGACGATGCCGCGGTAGCCGGCGGACGGATCGCTGCACAGGACGAGTTGCTCGTGCCCCATGTCGGCGATGCGCTCGAACAGGCTCTGCGTGCCGGACGGCGAAGCGATTTCGGTGATAGTCATAAGAGGGAAAGGTGGTGAAAAGGCGCGTGGGCAGAATGCCGGCGCCGGTCAATTCGCGTAGAGCTCCCGGGCAATCACAATCCGTTGTATCTCGGACGTCCCTTCGTAGATCTCCGTCACCTTGGCGTCGCGGAAGAGGCGTTCGACGGGGTAATCGCGCACGTATCCGTAGCCACCGAGGATCTGGATGGCCTGTGTAGTGACCCACATGGCGGTTTCGCTCGCCATGAGTTTGCTCATGCTGCTGAACTGGGTAATCGGCTCGCCCCGGTCTTTGGCCGACGCCGCTGCGTACAGCAGCGCCCGTGCCGCCGTAATGCGCGTGGCCATGTCGGCGAGCTTGAATTGGATGGCCTGAAACTCCTTGATCGGCTTGCCAAATTGACGCCGCTCGGCCGCGTAGGCCGTTGCGACTTCGAGGGCGGCCCGCGCGATGCCGATCGATTGCGCGGAAATGCCGAGTCGTCCGTTGTCGAGCGACTGCATGGCGTAGATGAAGCCGCTGCCTTCCGCGCCTAACAGATTGGCCGCCGGCACGCGGAGGTTCTCGAAGATGAGCTGCACGGTGGGCGAAGCGCGCAGTCCCATCTTGTCTTCTTTCTTGCCGACCTTGAAGCCCGGCATGTCGGGTGTGACGACGAACGCGCTGATGCCGCGGGCGCCGCGGCGATCGCCGGGTTTGTCGGTGCGCGCCATGGCGAGGATCACTTCGGCGTGGCTGCCGCTCGAGACCCATGCCTTGGTGCCATTGAGCACCCAGCAATCGCCGTCGCGCACGGCCTGTGCGCGCATCGACGCGGCATCGGAGCCGGCGTCCGGTTCCGACAGCGCGAAGGCGCCCAACCATTCGCCGCGCGCCATGGGGCGGAGATAGCGCTCTTTCTGTTCGTCGGAGCCCCAGCGCAGCAGCATTTGCGTGGGCAGCGAGTTGTGGACGCTCATGGCGACGGCCACCGATGCATCGACGGCGGCGATCTCTTCGAGCGCCACGAGGTACGTGCAGGTGTCGAGGCCGAGTCCGCCCAGATCCTCGGGGATGAGCATACCGAGGAACCCGAGCTCGCCTAACCGGGCGATGGTGCCGCGGTCGAAGATGGCATCGCGATCCCACGCATCGCTGTGCGGGGCGATCTCCTCGCGCGCGAAGTCGCGCGCCAGCTGCTGGATGCCGCGCTGTTCTTCGGTGAGTGGAATGAGAGCCCAGGACATGGATCGCTCGTGGGAATCAGTAAGAGAAGAAGCCGCGGCCCGTCTTGCGGCCCAACCATCCCGCGGCGACGTACTTCCGGAGCAACGGGCATGGACGGTACTTGGGGTCGCCCAACCCGCGGTGCAGCACCTCGAGGATCGACACGCAGGTATCGAGTCCGATGAGGTCGGCGAGCGCCAGCGGTCCCATCGGGTGGTTCATGCCTAACTTCATGACCGTGTCGATCGCGTCGGCGCTGCCGACGCCTTCCATCAGGCAGTAGACCGCCTCGTTGATCATCGGCATGAGCACGCGATTGCTGACGAAGCCGGGGTAGTCGTTCACCTCGACCGGCGTCTTGCCCAAGCGCTTGGACAGGTCGAGCACGCGGGTGGTGGTCTCATCGGATGTGGCGAGTCCGCGGATGACTTCGATCAACTGCATCACCGGCACCGGGTTCATGAAATGCATGCCAATGACGTGGGACGGGCGTCCGGTACGCGCCGCGATCTCGGTGATCGAGATGGAGCTGGTATTGGACGCGAGGATCGCTCCGTTAGGCGCGGCCGCGTCGAGCTCGCCGAAGATGCGGAACTTGAGCTCGGCGTTCTCGGTGGCCGCCTCGATCACGATGTCGGCGTCGCGAACCGGATCCATGGTTTCCGAGAGCGCGATGCGCCCGAGCGCCGCATCGCGCGCGGCAGCGTCCACGGTGCCCTTCTGGACCTGGCGGGCCAGGTTCTTCTCGATCGTGGCACGGCCGCGCGCGAGCGCGTCGCGCGACACGTCGATCATCGTCACGGCGTGGCCCGCGGCCGCGAACACGTGTGCGATGCCGTTGCCCATCTGTCCTGCCCCGACCACCACGACGCGTTCAGTCATGTCCCGAGAGTAATAAGGGTGCAGCGGGCGGCGACCGGCGGCGCCACGCGACGAGTGCGACGATACATAACCCCATGCCCAACGCGGCGGCAGCGCCGCCTTCCGGGCCCCACACGCCGCCGGTGAGCCACGTCGGTCCATGGTCCACCACACGATAGTCGGGCGGATGCGCCGGCAACCCACTTACTGTCGCGTGGAGCACCGCCGCCATGGACCAGTTCCAGGCGAAGTGCGCCATCCACGCGGCGTAGAGGCTGTCGGTGAGGAGCAGAATCCCGCCCAGGAATCCCCCTGCAAGAATCACGATCGCGATGCTCTGCGGCGTGGCGCCAGGATTGGCCATGTGCAAGAGACCGAATCCGACGCTGGTGATCGCAAGCGAGCCTTTCCATCCGATGGCGTCGCGTGTGCGCGCGAACAGATAGCCGCGCGAGAGCATCTCTTCGGCGAGCGATTGCGGAAGAAAGAATGCGGCCAACGACGCCGCGTAGTGGATCCACGAGTAGGGCGCCGCGGCCGGTTCGCTCTGTAGTCCGTGCGCGGCCAGCAACACGCCCGATGGAACGAGGATGCCTAACGAACCGGCGGCGAGCCCAACGGCGAGCCGCCCCGGCGACGCCTGCCGCGGCGCCAGTCCGATGGCCGCCCAGCCGCCGCGATCGACGAAGCGCACCATCGTGACGTGGGCCACGAGGAGTCCCGCCAAGAGCGACCAGAAGCTGAGCGCAGCGTCCGACAACACGCGCAACGCGTACGGCCCCGCGAGCGCCGCCGTCAGCAGGCTGACCGACGCCGCAATGAGAAGGAAGCCGATCCACTGCCACGGCGCGCGAAGCGATCCCGAGGATCGATAAAAGAAATCGCGCGCCGTCAAACTGGCGCGCGATCGGACATGCGGGGCGAGTACAGGGCGGCGAGCACCGCCTTCACCGCGTCCATCCCGAGGAACGGCAGCGATCCGGCGACGAACGCTCGCGTCAGACTGCCGGTGATGACGGCCAATTGCGCCACGCCGCCCACGTGAATCACCGCGATCCCCGACGCCGCGGCGAGCACCCGCCACGAGAAGCGGCGCGGATGGAAGCGCACCAGGCGTCCCGCGGCCCACGCGCCTAACGGATAGGCGATGAGGTAGCCGCCGGTCGGGCCGACCAGGCGCGCGAGACCAGGCAATCCCTGGGGCGCGAACACCGGCAGCCCGGCGGCGCCCGCGGCGAGATACAACACCATGCTCGCCGCACCGGCCGTGGGGCCGAGGCAAAGACCGGCCAGCACCACGACCAGCGGTTGCAGCGTCATCGGCACCGCGGTGCCCGGCACCGGAATCGATATCTGCGACGCCGCGGCCAGTGCCGCGGCGAATCCGATGACGCCCGCAATCGTGATCCGCCGGTCGCGTGACGCGAGAACCGCCGTGTTAGGCATCAGGTGATGCGCTCCACGCTCAGCGCGACGGCGTTGCCGCCGCCCAAGCACAGGGTCGCCATGCCGGTGTGTGCGTCGCGGTCGCGCATGGCGTACAGCAACGTCGTGAGAATGCGCGCGCCGCTGGCGCCGATCGGGTGGCCCAACGCCACCGCGCCGCCGTTCACGTTCACGCGATCCCAGTCCCACTCGAGGGCCTGGCCGTCCGCCAAGGCCTGCGCCGCAAAGGCTTCGTTGGCTTCGATCAGATCGTAGTCGCCGATCGTGGCGCCGGTTTTCCGCATCAGGTTGTTGACCGCGACGATCGGCGCGAAGAAGAGGTCGCGCGGCTCGCCGCCGCCCGTCGCGTAGCCGGTGATGCGCGCCATGATCGCGAGACCGTGCGCCGTGGCGTACGCCTCGGACACCACGACCAGCGCCGAGGCGCCATCGTTGAGCCCGGGTGCGTTGCCGGCCGTGACCGTCAGCTCGTTAGGCGGAATGTCCTTGGGCGCGTCGTTCGGGAAGGCGGGACGCAGCTTGCCTAACTGTTCGAGCGACGTGTCGCGCCGCGGGCCCTCGTCCACGCACACGCTCGTCGGTCCTTTCTTGCCGGGGATCTCGACCGGCGTGATCTCGGCGTCGAACTTCCCCGCGTCGATCGCCGCGACGGCCTTCCGATGCGATGCAAGTGCGAACTCGTCCTGCGCCTTGCGCGTGATGCCCGCCTTCCGCGCCGTGTACTCGGCGTGACCGCCCATGTGGACGTCGCAGAACGAGCACCAGAGCCCATCCTTGACGAGACCGTCCACCAGCTGCTGGTCGCCGAACTTCACGCCGCCCCGCATCCCGTACACGTAGAACGGCGCGTTCGACATCGACTCCTGTCCGCCGGCGATGACCACTTGCTGGTCGCCGGCCTTGATCGATTGGGCGGCGAGCATCACAGCCTTGAGCCCCGAGCCGCACACCTTGTTGATCGTGAGCGCGGGCACGAGTCCGGGAATGCCGGCGTGGATCGCGGCCTGTCGCGCGGGAGCCTGCCCTTCTCCGCCCTGAATCACGTTCCCCATGATCACCTCATCGATGTCCTCGAGGGGAACCTGGGAACGGGCGACAGCGGCCTTGATTGCGATGGCGCCGAGGCCCGGCGCCGTAACTGGCGCGAGGGCGCCTAAGAACTTGCCGATCGGGGTGCGAACGGCACTGACGATGACGGGTGTTCGGGTTGGGTCAGCCATGATCGTGTGTCGACGGGGCTCATGCGCCGGACTTCGGCGGAAACATTACATCCTATGAAGATTATGCGGCGGACGAATGGCGTACAACACACTAATGGGTGGCTCGGGCCTCGTGTCGCGATGGGCTCTCGTCAGGCGAACCATGGGTGGCCGCCGCGCGCGATGAAAAACAAAGGGCCGCCCCCTCTACTGAGGGAGCGGCCCCGAGGCCCCTATAGGGTCCACCGACTTACACCGAGGCTCACTTTTGCGCGTGCGCGGGTTTGCGAGACCCGGTTCACCCCGGCATTGAAAAGTACGAGCTTAGCCTTGTTAACGCAACAAAACACCAGCGAGACGGTGGACCCTGGGGGAATCGAACCCCTGCCTCATGATCCGCAGTCACGCGCCCTCCCATTGGACCAAGGGCCCAAGAATATCCCATGCGATCGTACGCCTTGGGGTGCGATCCCTGATCGCAAAGGCATCCAAGCGCTCGCGCGCCTGCCGTTCCTCTGGTCACGCGTCAAATAGGTGCCGTGCTGGGCGTTGGCCTAACGCTGGTGCCGTTCGGCCGCCACGCTCCACATGGCTCCCTTGCCGTGCTCGCGAGAAGATGGCTGCAGCGAGCGGTGAACCAGTCCCGTTTCATTGCACGGCGGTGCGAAACCTCGCGGCGGACGCCGGGCAAGTTCGCGCAGGCCTTGCGGGAACTGCGTGCCGGCGACATGAGATCTTGCGCTGATCCGCGCGTTGCTCGGCGGTTCTCACCGCCAAACGCTCCACTCCCGGGAGGGACCACCATGATGCGGCCGTTCGTTCTCGCCCTCGTCGCCGTCATCGCCGGCGGCGCCGATGTGTGCCTGGCACAGAGCAACCCCCTGAGCGCCGGCCTGCAATCGGACTACCGGACCATTCGCGACTATATGATCCGCGCCGCCGAGAAGATGCCCGAGGCGAGTTACAGCTTCAAACCCTCACCCGATGTGCGGACGTTCGGCCAGCAGATCGCCCACGTCGCCGACGATCAATACAACTTGTGCTCGCCCGTGAAAGGTGAGGTGCGCAAGGGCGCGTACCGGCAACTCGAAAGCAGTTTGACCGTGAAGGGCGACTTGGTGGCGGCGCTCAAAGCGGCGTTCGCGTATTGCGACGCCGCGTACGCGGCGCTGACGGATTCGTCGGCGACGGTGATGCTCAAAGCCCAGAACCGGACGCGGTTCGGCATGTTGAACTGGAACCTGTGGCACACGTGGGAGCACTACGGCAACATCGTCGTGTACCTGCGCATGAACGGGCTGGTGCCGCCGTCGAGCGAGCCGGCCAAACGCAGTTAGGCGACGTTCAGCGCGACGCCCGCGGACCGTCATCGCGCGACAGCGAGAGCGCGGCGCAGCCGGTCGCCGAGCGGCGTGTGCGGCGGCCGAACTTGCGACCCGAGATCGAGCGACCGGTAGCCGCCGGCCAGATCCACGAATCCGCCGCCCGGCTCGCTTCCGTTAGGCATGGCGATGAGGAACTGGTCGAACGGCAGCGCATAGATGGTCGCCCGGATCGCCAGCGCGACGTGCACGGCGAGCGGAAACACGAGCGTGGGCTCGAAGGCGGGACCGTGCTGCCACACGTCGGCGCAGAAATCATCGCCGCCCAGGAATCCGCCTGGGCGGATCTTGGGCCGCATCGCGATGAGATCGGTGACGATGCCGCGGAGCGTGTGGTCGCCGTCGATGTAAGCGAAATCCAGCGACGCATCCTCGATCTCATCGATCACCTCGAGCGTCGTACCGCGGAGCACGCGGCGGCGCGACGCGGCGAACTC
>JANWIK010000054.1 GCA_025449955.1 Gemmatimonadaceae bacterium | reverse complement strand
GTTTCGACTGGGCTTCGCCGAACGCCGACAACACGTCGTAGTCGAAGTCGAGCGCCTTTGGCGCCGGCGGCTCGTTCGTGGCTGTGGGAGTCGGCGCGACCGGCGCGGGGGCCGGCGTCGCTTCGGGATTGATGTCGTTCCACGACACCGACTCTTGCGTGGCGGGCACCGCCGCGGGCGCGTCGATCTCGCGCAACACCGCTTCCACTTCGTCGTTCTGCGGATCGACTTCGAGCAAGCGCCGGTACCATCCGCGCGCGCCGCTCAGGTCGCCCTTCACCCGTGCAATGTCGCCTAACTGACGCAGGCCGATGAGGTTTTCCGGATCCAAGCCGAGTGCCGTTTCGAACGTGCTGCGCGCTTCGTCGAGTTGTCCCGTCTCGTACAGCGCTTGGCCCAACACGATGTAGCCGCTGATGTACGTCGGCTGCAGCGGCACGTGCGCGCGACAAATCTCGATGGCCGTGTCCAGTTCACCCCGCTTGCGATACTCGTTCGCGAGACGCGCAAAAACTCGCCGCGGATTCTCGGCGAATTGCTTGAGAAGGTCGTCGATCAGCGCGGAACTGGCCATTCAATGCCCTCGGGAATGGCGCCCAGGCAGGCGGTTAGAGGCGGCTCAAGATACCACTCATGGACGATTCAAGTCAATCGGAAGTGACACGCTGTCTTGCTTTTACGCCGCCGCAGCCGGTAGATTTCCGGCCTTCGCCGGGGGCCGCCACAGTGAGCCTGCCCGCGATGCTTCCTCGTTCGCTACGGAGTGACTTCTCGTGCTGCACGTCTTTCGAGCTCATGCCAAGTGGATCTGGTGGCTCGTCGTCCCTGCATTCCTGATCTGGTTCGTCTACCTCGGTCAGTCCGGCCTCGGGAACAACGGGCCCATCACGCCGGGCAGCACCATTGCGCAGGTGAACGGCACCAAGGTCACCTACCGCGACTGGCTCCAGCTCCGCGAACAGGCGATTCAGCGCGCCCAACAACAGAGCTCGGGCCAGCTGTCCCTCGACGACGAACAGCGCGTCGAAGACGACGCGTTCAACGACATGGTGAACGACATCCTGCTCCAGCAGGAATACAAGAAGCGTGACATCACCATCACCGACCAGGAAATCCAGCAAGCTGCGCTCGAGGAGCCGCCCCCGCAGATCCTCCAGGATCCGCAGTTCCAAACGGAAGGGCAATTCGATCTCAACAAGTACCGCCGCTATTTGTCCAGCCCGATCGCGAAAGAATCCGGCATTCGGCTCCAACTCGAACAGTACTATCGGGGCCAGCTGCCGCGCGAAAAGCTGTTCGAGCAGATCGCATCGCAAGTCTACGTCACCGATGCCCAACTGTGGCGCGCGTGGCAGGACACGCACGACTCGGCGCAGGTCTCGTTCGTGCGCTTCGATCCGCAATCGATTCCCGATTCCGCGGTGCACGTCAGCGCAGCCGAGATCCAACAGTACTTCAACGATCACAAGGCCGAATTCGCGGATCGGCCCGGACGCGCCGTCGTCACGCTGGCGACAATTCTGCGGCCGGTCACCAAAGCGGATTCGGACCGCGTGTATCAACACGCCCTGGCGCTCCGCAAGGAGATCGAAGGTGGCGCGAAGTTCGACGACGTCGCCAAGCGTGAGTCGGCCGACTCCGCATCGGCAGTCAAAGGCGGCTACCTGGGACGCGTGACCAAGGGCCAGTTCGTCAAGCCGTTCGACTCGGCCGCGTTCGCGCTCAAGCCGGGCGACCTGTCGATGCCCGTCCTAACGCAGTTCGGCTACCACATCATCAAGGTGGACGAGCACAAGGGCGACACCATCGCCGTGCGCCACATCCTGCTCCGCATCCAGCAGGGCGACTCGACTGCCGCGATCAGCGATCGCCGCGCCGATTCGCTCTCGCACGCGGCCAACCTCGAGACGCCCGCCGAATTCGACGTGCTCACCAAGAAGCTCGGGCTCAACACCGCGCGCGTCGACGTCACGGAAGGCGAAGCCCTCACGATCGGCGGACACGACGTGCCGGACGTGAGCGCATGGGCCTTCACGGCGAAGGTCGGCGAGACGAGCGATCTGATCGACGCCGACAACGCGTACTACATGGCGCGTCTCGACTCGCTCACGCCCGGCGGCAAGCCGACGCTCGCATCGATGACGGGCGACATTCGCTCGGAGCTCATTCGGCAAAAGAAGCTGGATATGCTGCTGCCCAAGGCGCAACAGATATCCGACGCGTACGCCAAGGGGCAGACGTTCGACCAAGCCGCCAAGGCCGCCGGCCTAACGGTGTCGCAGAGCCCGGCGTTCTCGCGGGTGACGCCGGTGCCGGACATCGGCCAGGCGAACGAAGTCGTCGGCACGGCGTTCGGACTGCCCACGGGTTCGGTGAGCGAGCCCGTGAAGTCGAGCTCCGCCGTGTACGTCCTCAAGGTGGATCGGCGAGTGGACGCCGATCGCGCGGCGTGGCAGAAGCAGAAGGACCAACAGCGCACGCAGCTCCTGCAGCGGTTGCGGCAGCAGCGGGTGCAAGAGTATCTGGCCGACTTGCACCAGAGCGCCAAGATCGAGGACCACCGGAAGCAGATCGAGCAGCAGAACCGGACGGCGCAGAGCTAACGCAACGAGCTACCGAACGCAAAAACACCGCGCGCCGGGATCGGCGCGCGGTGTTTTTTGTGTTCGGACCACCCGCGTTCCGTTAGGAGTCGATCAAGCGCTTCGGCTCCGGATGTGCGTCGTCGGCAACCGGCGCCGGATCGGGCGGCCGCAGGCGCTCGCGATCGTCGCGCGGTGCGATCTCCTGCGCGACGGAAGCCTGCGTGTCTTTCATGCTCTTCTTGAACTCGCGGATCCCCTTGCCCATCGAGCCCGCGATCTCCGGAATGCGTTTCGCGCCGAAGAGCAGCAATACGATGAGCAGGATGACGAGGATCTTCTCGATGCCGAAGCCTTCGAAGCCCATGGTGGCGCCCCCTTCAGAAGAGGGATCTGGCGATTAAATACGCGATCAGAACGCCGAGCAGGCTCAGAAGCGACACATCGAGCGCGATCGGACCTATCGCAAACTTAATGATGATCAGGTCGATTGGCAGCGGGCCCCAGCTCGGCGTAACGCCCGACGTGAGGAACTCCTTCACGGCGCCGGCCGGCAGGAAGCGTCGGGCGACTTGGGTCATGAGTCCGCCGACGATGAAGCCGATCGTGAGGACCAGCGCGTGAAATCCGGGACGGTGCTTGGACGAACCTTGTGCCATCAATGTCTCCGATCCATGGCGTACGCGATGGCGTCGTGCAGGGCCGCGAGCACGGGCGTGTCGGGCAATCCTTCCAATGCCCGCTCTGCCTCGCGCGCGTACTGGCCGCCGCGTCGGCGCGCGTAGTCGAGTCCGCCGTGCTCGACTACGATGGTGATGACGCGTTCGATATCCGCATCGGATGGCTCCGGCGTCGCGAACAGCCGCTCCACATGACGCCGCTCCGGCTCCGGCATGGTGCGAAGCGCCGCGATCAACGGGAGCGTCACTTTGTGCTCACGCAGGTCGAGGCCGGCCGGCTTGCCCGTGTCGGCGCTCGTCGCCGTGTAATCGAGGAGATCATCCGCCACCTGGAACGCCATGCCGAGTTGCTCGCCGTAGTGCGCGAGCCGTTTGCGATGGGCGCCGCCGCCGGCGATCGCGCCGATCTCGCACGTCGCTGAGAGGAGCGACGCGGTCTTGGAGCGAATGAGCGCGTCGTAGTCATCCTCGCCGAACGCGAGCGCGTCGAGCGCGGTGAGCTGGCGCATTTCGCCGATGGTCATCTCGTTGGTCGCGCGCGCGAGCACGCGCAACACGTCCCAGTCGCCTAACCGGGCCAGCTCGACGACGGCGCGCGAGTACAGGAAGTCTCCCATGATCACCGAGATCTGGTGGGTGAACAGGGAGTTGATGGTCGGCATGCCGCGGCGCAGCGTGGAGTGATCGACGGAGTCGTCGTGCACCAGCGTGGCCAGGTGAACCAGCTCGACCACCGCGGCCAGCGTCACGGCGCGCCGGTCGGAGGCACCGGCCACGCTGCTCGCGAGGAGCGCCAGGGTCGGACGGAACATCTTGCCCTTCATGAGCAGCAGGTGTCCATTCACCTCGTCGATCACCGGCAGGTCGGCGATCACGATGCGCTGCAGCTCCTCACCGACCGCGGCCAACGGCTCGCGCACGGGTCGCTGCACGTCGCCTAAGGTCGGGTTGCGCCGGGAGCGCGACTGGGCGATCGCGGTCATCGCGCGCGGCGCTCCACAGCCGCCAGGCGATCGCCGATGTCGCGGAACTGGATGTCCACGGCGAACACCCGCTCGTAGAACTTGAGCGCATCGGGGTACCGGCCCATCGCCTCGGACGCGTAGCCCAGCAGATAGAGCACACCCACCAATTGGTCATCCGTCGCGTGCTGATCGGACAGCGCGCGTGAGAGAATCGTCAACGCAATCTGGTACTGCCGCTTTTCCACGAAGCATTGGCCTAACGCTTCGTACGTGCGCCCGCGGTGCTCGGTGCCGCGGAGGGCTTTCTGGAACTCGGAGATGGCGTCGTCCAGCAACCCCATCTCCTTGTACGCAACGCCCAGATCGTAGTGGCTTTCGTGGTCCGTCTCATCGACGTTGGCGGCCACGCCCTGCTTGAACATGCTCAACATTTCCGCGAAATCGACCTGCTCCTTCACTTTCGGCTCGCCGACGTCCACGACCATGCGCGTGCTCCTGGCCGCGTCTTCCTCGCGCAACCAATCGGCGAGGTTCACGAAATCCGCGTCCGCGCCGGCGACCGGCGTCGCCTCCGAGACGGTCCCCGCCAACTCGCGGTCCTTGCCGCGCGCCGGGCGCGCGGCCGGCGGTTGCAGAACCGGCGTGGACATGGGCGTGATCAGCGACTCACCGCCTAACGCAGCCAGCGCGGCGTGGGCGCGCTCGTCGGCCGGATTCAGCTCGAGCACGCGGCCGTACACGGCGCGCGACTTGTCCAACTGCCCGCTGCCGAAGAGACACTCGGCCAACGACAGATAGGCATCCACGAGGCGCGCTTTGTCGTTGGCGCGCACGGCGTACTCGACGCGCTTCTGGTGGAACCGCACGCTGCCCGGCTCGACGCGGATCATCTCTTCGGCGATCGCACTCGCGCTGCGCAGGTTGCCCGTCGTCTCGAAGCCGAGCATCGCGTGCTCGAGCTCGGCCAAGCCGAGGTCGCGCTCGCCTTCCTCGAGGAGCGCCTCGGCGAGCTGCCGCCGGACGTCGAAGTCGTTAGGCGCGCGGAGCACTGCCGTCCGCAAACGATCAACGGCGGCGCTGGCGGCCGGATGGTGCACCGGCACCGGTGCTTCGTCCAACGGCGGCAAGGGCGGCAGTCCGGCCAGTGGATCCGCGTCGGCGTCGACGCGCGCATGGTCGAGCGCCGCGTCGATCGACTGGTCGAGATCGTCGGCGTCGGGGAACGGGTCGGACAGGAGCGGCGCATCAAAGCCGAACGCGGAACCCGACGCGTGCGCGGGCTCCGGCTCATCGGGCTCCGGCTCATCGGGCTCCGCCGCGGCGGGCTCGGGCTCGTCATCAGGCACATCGGGCGTCGTGTCGCCCGGGTAGATGAACGTCAGATCGCCGCCGACTGATTCCGGGACGTCCACGTCGTCGACGGGGATCTCGAGCAGCGGCAGGTCGATCGTCTCGCCCTCGCCGGCCGGCTCATCGAGCAGCTGCGCCGCATCGTCCGCGTCTTCCATCGAGAGGTCGCCCAGATCGCCCAGGCCGCCTAACGATTCGACGCCTAACGCGTTGTCGCCCAGCAGATCATCGTCCGCCGTGAGGCCCGCCTCGAGACCCGCCAACGGTGCCACGTCGTCGGACGCGGCCGGCTCCGTCTCGAACGCCGTTTGCTCGAAGCCGACGATGATGTCCGAGTCGTGGTGGCTCACCAAATCCGATTCCGCCGGCTGGTGCTCGGGCACCGGTTCCGTGAACTCGGCCTCGCGCTCGATGCCATCCACCGGCAGCGCTTCGGGCGAGGACTCGATCTCCGCCTGCGAATTGATGAACGGCAGATCGACGTCGAGCCCAATGTCATCCGCCTCGGCGGCCGGCGGCGCTGGCGGCGGCGGCGGTGGCGGAGCGGCGGCCTTGGGTTGCGCTTGAGGAGCCGGCGGCGCTTTGGCGGCCTGTGCCGCTCTGCCGCGCGCACCGCCGGCGCCCGCTGCATCAGGCGCGTCGAAATTTACGTCCAGGAAAATGAGATCGTTCGCCTTGGGCGTTGGGCGACCCACGCCGCTCTTGGGCTCGAGCTCCGGGTCTAACGCCTTCATCCGATCGACCGTCGCGCGTGCCTCGCGCGTGCGCCCCTCGGCTTGGAACTTCTCGTAGAGCACTTGCAGCTGCTCGATCGCTTCGCTCTTCCGATCTTTGCGAACGAGTTGGTCGGCGAGCATGAGGCGGATGTCGTCCTGATCGGGACAGAGATCCGCAAATTCCTTCAGCGCGCGAAATGCTTCTTCGAGCTCACCTGCGCGCTGCATGCGATCGGCATACTCGAGAAAGTTCTGCTTCGCATCATTTACGAAGCCTTTCTTCGCGCTGATCTTGCCGAGTTTGTAGTAGATCGATGTGCGCCCAGGTGCATTGCGGAGAATCTTGTTGCACAGGGCGATCGCGTTGTTGAAGAAGCCGCCGTCGGTGTACAGGTCGACCGCTTTCTCGTAGTGATCGACCGCGGATCCGACGTCGCCGCGCCGCACGAGCAAATCGCCCACGCGGTTGTAGAGGGCAACGTCGGCTTCATCGACGTGCTCCTCTAGCCCCTCGAGGATTTGCGCATACGTCTCGAGCGCTTTGTCGAACTGCTTCTTTTGCTCGTATTCGAGCGCTCGTTTCTTGAGCTTCGCGACGTTCGACATCAGCGCGTGGTGGGCTCCCAAGTGCGAGGCGGCTTCGCTTCGCGCTCCGGCGTGGCGAAGGCCATGTAAGTTACCGGTAAGTTGCGCTGGCGACAAGGTTTGGCCTAGTCCACCTACGACGACTGCTGCGCTACTCGTCCCGTAACGCATTCGTGATTCCCAAAGACTGGCGAGCGAGAGGTCACGCCATGATGTCGCGGACCCGTGCGATGGTCAGCGGTGCCTGCGACTCGCCCCGGCAGGCGTAGAAGCAAGCATTGCAATCGATGGGTTTGTAGGTGCGGAACTCCGTCCAGTGGAAGTCGTTGGGGAAATCGGGACATCGGCGGACGTATCCCATGGGGTCCACGTGGATCGTACGCTGCCCCGACAGACACGGGTCGTGCATCTCGCCCCGTGCGTACCGGGGAATGGCGCGCAGGTAGTGATCGGAATTCACGATGATGCCGCGGCGCCGGCGCTTGATCGACAGCAGCTCGGCGATCACCGCATCGAGCTCCGCCATCTGACCCGGCTCGATGCGGTGCGTGCCGTTGCCGTTCTTGAGATCCGTATAGGTGCTGAACGACACGCCCACGCCCAACTCTTCGGCACGACGCACGATCGGCACGATCTCCGACAGGTTGTCGCGCTTGATCACGGTGTTGAAGCGGATGCTGTCGATCCCCGCGCTCCTCAGCTGCGGGACGAGATCGAGAATCTTTTTCGACAATCCGGGTACGCCGCGCGCCGCGTCGTGACGCTCGTCGAGGAAATCGAGCGAGATGTTGAATTGGTTGATGCCGGCGTCCCAGAGAGACCGGGCGCGCTCGAGTGTGAGCATGCCGCCGTGCGTGATCACGGCGATGTAGCGGAGGCGCACCGCGCGCGCGACGCCGGCCACGAGGTTTTCGAGATCGCGTCTCAACAACGGCTCGCCGCCGGTGAACGTGATCATGATCGGCGCGAAGAAGCGCGCCGCATCGGCGAAGCTCTTCGATTCGCGTTCGCGCGCCGACGGGTTTGTCTTCCAGTAGTCGCAGAAGTCGCAGCGCGCGTTGCACCGCATCGTGACCTCGAAGTGGACGAGGATCGGGCGATGACGGAGCGTGAGCCAGGCGTACTTGGCCGCGAAGAGCGGCACGTGCCACGGCGAGAACCGGGACGACAGCATGACGACGGGGCCGGCGGCTCCCTGCGCCTAACGGGAGGCCGATGCCGTCGGCGTGGGCGCGCCCACGGCGACGGCATCGAAGGCGCCGGACGCGATCGCGTCGCTGAGCGCGGCGATGTCCGCGCTCAGCGCGCGATCGCGGTCGAGGGGCGGCACCACGCGCCGCACGAGGGCCACCGCCTCGCCCACGCGCACCGCGGGCTTGAGCGGCGCGCGCAGCTCCACGGCTTGCGCCCCGCACATGAGCTCGATCGCCAACACGTTGCGGACGTTCGCCACCGAGCGACGCAGCTTCCACGCCGCGCCCATCGCCATCGGGACCACGTCTTCTTTGCCGCCGCCGGTGGGGATCGTGTCCACGCTCGCCGGGTGCGCGAGCATCTTGCACTCGCTCGCCAGCGCCGCCGCCGTGACTTGCGCCATCATGAAGCCGCTGTTCACGCCCGCGTCGCGGGCGAGAAACGGCGGCAGTCCGTGATTGAGGTCCGGATGCAGCACGCGATCGATGCGCCGCTCGGCGATGTTGGCGAGGTTGGCCAGCGCGATGGCCATCACATCGAGTACTAACGCAACCGCCTGGCCGTGGAAGTTGCCGCCGCTCACCATCTCCGCGCCATCCAGGACTAACGGATTATCGGTCGCCGCGTTGAGCTCGCGGCCGATCACCGATTCGGCGAAGGCGAAGGCGTCGCGCGCCGGCCCGTGCACCTGCGGCATGCATCGCAGCGCGTACGCATCCTGCACCCGCGGATCGCCGGTCCGGTGCGACTCGCGGATCTCGCTGTCGGCGAGGAGCGCGCGGAGGAGCGCCGCCGATTCCGATTGGCCCACCTGTCCGCGCGCCGCCTGGATGCGCGCGTCGAACGCGACCGGCGTACCCATCAATCCTTCGAGCGACATCGCGCCCGCCACGTGCGCCGCGCGCCACAACCGGAGCACGTCGACTAACGCAAGCGCGGCGATCGCCGTATGCGCCTGCGTCCCGTTGATGAGCGTGATGCCCTCCTTGGGCTCGAGGACCACCGGCCGCAGGCCCGCGGCGCGCAAGACGTCGGCCGCGAGGCCGTGCGTGCCGTCGCGGCGCACCATGCCTTCGCCGATCAACGCGCCGGCGAGATGTGCTAACGGAGCGAGATCGCCGCTCGCGCCCACGCTGCCCTGCTCCGGCACGTCGGGCGTGACGCCGGCGTTGAGCATACCGGCGAGCAGATCGATGAGCTCGGGCCGCGCGCCGGAAAATCCCTTGGCGATCACGTTGGCGCGCAACAGCATCATGGCGCGCACCTCGCGTTCGGGCAGCAACGGACCCACGCCCGATGCGTGGCTGCGCACGAGGTTCACTTGCAATTCGCGCAGGCGTTCGGGAGGAATCGCGACCTCGGAGAGCTTGCCGAATCCGGTCGTCACCCCGTACACGACATCGCCGCGCTCGAGCACCTCGACCACCGCCGCGCGCGCACGCGCCACCCGCGCGCGGCCGCGATCGGACAGCGCCACCGGCGCTCGCTCGACGGCCACACGATAGACTTGGTCGACGGTGAGCGAATCGCCGTCGAGCAGGATCGGTTGTGTCATGACGAGCAAATGTACGCAGCGCCGCCATCGCCGCGCCAGCGGCGACGGCGATGGCGGCGCTGCGACACCCGGCGCGCGACTAACGTGCGCTCGCGCTGACTCCGATGCTCACGCGATCGACCGCCGGGTCCCCGGCGTTGCTCTGGTACCCCCACCGGAAGATGATGTAGTCGGACCCGACCGCCGTGACGCGCAGCCGTACG
>JANWIK010000053.1 GCA_025449955.1 Gemmatimonadaceae bacterium | reverse complement strand
TCCTCGCGTTTGCGCTGGCGGTCGCGATTTTCTTCGCGATGCCGTCCAACATGGCATCGCCGTTCGTGAAGACGTTCTTCTCCTGGATGCCGGTGGGCACCGAGCTGCCGCTCCGTTGGGCATTCCAGGTGGATCAGTTGTCGATCATGATGGTGTTGTTCATCACCGGCGTGAGCGCGCTCATCCACATCTTCAGCGTGGGCTACATGGGCGACGACCCGGGATACGCGCGCTACTTCGCGTTCCTGAATCTGTTCGTCGCGTTCATGCTGGTGCTGGTGTTGGGCGCGAGCTATCCCGTGATGTTCGTGGGCTGGGAAGGCGTGGGTCTGGTCTCGTACCTGCTCATTGGGTTCTGGTTCAACGACAAGGCGAACGCCGACGCAGGCAAGAAGGCGTTCATCGTGAACCGCATCGGCGATTTCGGATTTCTGATCGCGATGTTCCTGATCTGGTCGAACGTGGGCACGCTCGACTTCTCGGGAGTGGCGGCCGGCGTCGGCGCGCTGCCGGCGGGCGGCCCGCTGCTCACGACGATCTGTCTCTTCTTGTTGCTGGGCTGCACGGGCAAGAGCGCGCAGATTCCGTTGTACGTGTGGCTGCCCGACGCGATGGCCGGCCCGACGCCCGTGTCGGCGCTCATCCACGCGGCGACGATGGTCACGGCCGGCGTCTATCTCGTGGCGCGGAGCTCGTTCCTGTTCTCGATGTCGCCCGTCGCGTGCCTAACGGTAGCGGTGATCGGCGCCGTCACGGCGCTCTTCGCGGCGACGATCGGACTCAAGCAGTGGGACATCAAGAAAGTCCTCGCCTATTCGACCGTCTCGCAGATCGGCTACATGTTCATCGGCGTCGGCGTGGGCGCGTACGTGGCTGGATTGTTCCACGTGATCACGCACTCGTTCTTCAAGGCGCTGCTGTTCCTGGGATCGGGCTCGGTGATCTTCGCCATGCACGCGGCGTATCACCACACGCACAACACCGACGACGCGCAGGACATGCGCAACATGGGCGGTCTCCGGGCCTACATGCCGGTGACGTTCGTGATGATGTGGATCGCGACGCTCGCCATCTCCGGCATTCCGATTTTCGCCGGCTTCTTCTCGAAGGATGAGATCCTGGGCTCGGTGATCGCGCGCGCGTCCGACAGCACCTTGGCACAGGCGCATTGGCTCGGAATTCCGGGCAGCATCGTGCTGTACGCCGTGTACGTGTTGGCGCTGGCCGGCGCGTTCCTGACGGCGGTCTACATGACGCGCATGATGCTCTACACGTTCCACGGGCCTAACCGCACCGGGGCGAACGAGCAGGAGCACCTGCGCGAGGCGCCGCCGGTGCTCACGGGGCCGGTCACCGTGCTGGGCGTGCTCAGTGTGTTAGGCGGCGTGATCAACCTGCCGGCGTTCCTGCACCTGCCCAACGGCTGGACGGGCGCGCTCGATCAATGGCTGGCGCCGGTGGTCGGGGACGCCACGCTGCGCGTCACCCACGGGACGCCCGCCGAGACGCCGCACGAGCTGGCGCTCGTGGCGCTGGCTGTCGTGGTGGCCGTGGCCGGCATCGTGACCGCAGTCGTGAAGCTCAAGCCGGCCGCGCTCGTGCCGAAGCGCGATGCGAAACCGGCCACCGGCTTCGAACGAGTGCTCGAGCACAAGTATTACGTCGACGAGTTGTACGACCGGATCATCGTGACGCCGATCGTCACGGTGTCGCGCACGGTGTTATGGAAGGGCATCGACGCCGGACTCGTGGATGGCTTCTTCGTGAACGGCAGCGCGTGGCTCATGCGCGGCCTGGCGCGGATCGGCTCTGCGTTGCAGTCGGGCCAAGTGGGCGCCTACGCCTGGGCCATCGTCATCGGGGTGCTCGCCATGTTGGGCGCCTTCACCATCCGCTGAGCCATGCGCGACTTCCTCGTTTCGATTCACTACGGCTCGTGGGTGCTGCTGGCCCTGCTCGGGATTCCGCTCGTGGGCGCGCTGCTCCTCGTGCTGCAGTCCGCGGTGGCGAAGGACGGCAGCTCGCTCGAGGCGGCGCCGTCGGCGCGCTGGATCGCGCTCATCACGTTCCTCGTCGAATTCGTGGTGTCGTTAGGCCTGTGGTGGGCGTTCGATCCCAACACGGCCGCATGGCAGTTCCGCGTGACGCATTGGTGGATTCCGGGCTGGGGCGCCAACTTCGACGTGGGCGTCGACGGCATCTCGCTCTTCATGGTGCTGCTCACGACGTTCCTCATGCCGCTCTCGGTGTTGGGCGGATGGACGAGCGTGCGCGAGAAGGTGCGGAGCTACTACGCGCTGCTGCTGATTCTCACGACCGGCATGATCGGCGTGTTCCTCGCGCTCGATCTGCTCTTCTTCTACGTGATGTGGGAAGTGATGCTGATTCCGATGTACTTCATCATCGGAATCTGGGGCGGGGAACGGCGCATCTACGCCAGCATCAAGTTCTTCATCTACACGTTCCTCGGCTCGCTGTTGATGCTGGTGGCCATCATTTATCTGTGGCTCCACTCGGTCGACACGACGACGCTGCGCAACACGTTCGGCTACGACGACATCATGCGGCACGCCGTCGTCACCTCGCGAGCGGCCTTGTGGTTGTTCGGCGCGTTCTTCCTCGCGTTCGCCGTCAAGGTGCCGATGTTCCCGTTCCACACGTGGCTGCCCGACGCGCACACCGAGGCGCCCACGGCGGGCTCGGTGATTCTGGCGGGCATCATGCTCAAGATGGGAACCTACGGATTCCTGCGATTCGCGCTGCCCTTGTTCCCGGGCGCCGCGCTGACGCCGTGGGTCCGCAACACGATCCTCACGCTCGCGGTCATCGGCATCATTTACGGCGCGCTGGTGGCCATGGTCCAGCCGGACTTCAAGAAGCTGGTGGCATACTCGTCGGTGAGCCATCTGGGCTTCGTGGTGTTAGGCATCTTCGCGCTCACGCTGCAGAGCGTGCAAGGCGCGCTCATGGTGATGATCAACCACGGCATCTCGACCGGCGCGTTGTTCCTCCTCATCGGCATGATCTACGAGCGGAAGCACACGCGGCTGATCGACGCGTATGGAGGCATCGCGCGCGTCGTGCCGATGTTCGCCGTGGTGCTCACGCTGGTGTCGCTGAGCAGCATTGGACTGCCCGGGACCAACGGATTCGTGGGCGAGTTCCTCGTGCTGATCGGCTCGTTCAAATCGCATCCGTGGTTCACGCTCGTCGCCACCACCGGCGTGATCGTCGCCGCCTGCTATCTCCTGTGGGCGATCCAGCGGATTCTCTTCAATAAGCTCGACAAACCCGAGAACGCGCAGTTGCCCGACCTCAACCGCCGGGAGCTCGCGATCGTCGGCGTGCTCACGGTCGCGATCCTCTGGATCGGGATCTATCCGGCGCCCGTCCTGCGGCGGATGGAACGGTCCGCCGCGAACTTCGTGCAAGTCGTGACCACGAACCAGGCGACGCGCATCTCCAACGTGAGCATGACCGGAGGCCAGCGCTAAATGTCCTTCGACCTGTCGATTCCCGGTCAGTTAGGCATGGCGCTGTTGCCGGAGGTCGTGCTCACGGTGGGCGCCATGTTGTTGCTGCTGGGCGCCGCGTGGGGCAAGGAGACGCCGGCACGCGCGCGGACGATCGGTACGCTCGGCATCGCGCTCAGCGTCGTCACGATCGCCGTGGTCGTGTGGATGTGGATGTCGGGCGCCAAGGCGACGCCGGGGATCATCGCCGTGGACAGCTTCCGCTGGGGCGCCGACCTGGTGATCCTGCTCGCGACGATCATCGCCATTGCGTTAGGAATCGACTACGCGCGCGTCGAGCAGCTGGTGTCGGGTGAGACGTACGTGTTGGTGCTGCTGGCCTCCGCCGGCATGATGCTGCTGACGTCGGCCCGCGACCTCATCATCGTATTCCTCGGCATCGAGCTCATGTCGATCGCCGTGTACGTGCTGGCCGGCGTCAACCGCCGCAGCGCCAAGGCCGCCGAGGCGTCGCTCAAGTATTTCTTGCTCGGCGCGTTCTCGACCGGATTCTTGCTGTATGGTATCGCGCTCATCTATGGCGCGACCGGAAGCACCGACCTCGCGACCATCGGCACCAAGGTGACGGGGGCGACCATCGCGACGGCGCCGATGCTCCTGGTGGGCACCGCGCTCCTTTTGGTGGGTTTCGGCTTCAAGGTCGCGGCGGTCCCGTTCCACATGTGGACGCCCGACGTGTACGAGGGCGCGCCGACACCGATCACCGCGTACATGGCCGCTGCGGTCAAGGCCGCCGCGTTCGCCGCGCTGTTCCGCGTGTGGCGCGAGGCATTCCCCGGCGCCCTCGCGTCGTGGCACCTCGGACTGTGGTGGCTGGCCGTTCTCACGATGGTGGTCGGGAACCTGGTTGCGTTAGTCCAGAAGAACATCAAGCGAATGCTCGCGTACTCGAGCATCGCGCACGCGGGCTATCTGCTCGTGGCGGTGGTCTCGAACAACCAGCTGGGATCGGCGGCCTTTCTCTTCTACGTGCTCGCGTACACGCTGGCGACGATGGGCGCGTTCGGCGTCGTGATCGCGGTGGGCGAGCCGGGCGAGCGCCACCAGCAACTGAGCGACTTCGCCGGATTGTGGACCGTGCGTCCCTGGCTGGCGGCGGCGATGGCGGTGTTCATGCTGGCACTGCTCGGCTTCCCGATCGCGGGCGGCATGGGCTTCTTCGCGAAGTGGTACGTGCTGCAGGCGGCGCTCGATGCCGCGCATCCGGAGACGGCGCTGGCGGTCGTGCTCGTGCTCACGAGCGTGTTGTCGGCCGGATATTACCTGGCTGTGGTGATGGTGATGTTCATGCGGCCGCGGTCGGCGGACGCGCCGCCGCTGCGCCCGGTGCGCGCACCGACGTTCCTGGTGGTGTACGCCTCGGCCATCGTGCTGCTGTTTTTCGGCATATTTCCCGCGGGGTTCCTTGGAGCGGCACGGATGAGCGTGCCGACCATGGCCGCGGCGCCGGCCAGCTCGCCGCCGACCGCGATCGCGCGACGGTGACACACGCGAGGCCGCCACGCGGCCTCGCGTCGTTTCGAGGACGGCGCCGGTGGGTTAGGCACGACGGAGGGCGGATTGGGATTCAGCCAGCAGATCTTTCGGCAGTATGACGTGCGCGGCGTGGTGGGCGACGACCTCACCGGCCAGACGGCGCATGCGTTAGGCCGAGCGTACGCGGCCTATCTGGCCAAGCACGACATCCACGGACCGATCGCCGTCGGACGCGACAACCGGCCGAGCGGCGGCATGCTGCGCGAATCGCTGGTGCGGGCGCTCACGGAATCGGGCGTCGACGTCCTCGACATCGGCGTGGTGCCGACGCCGCTGCTCTATTGGAGCCTCCACAATCTCCCTGTCGCGGGCGGCATCCAGATCACCGGATCGCACAATCCGCCGGAGTACAACGGCTTCAAGTTGTGCGTCGGAAAGAACTCGCTGCACGGCGATGAGATCCAGGCGCTGTATCAGCTCATTCTCGACGGGAACTTCCCGGCGGGGAAAGGCGAGGTGCAGCCGGTGGCCGTCATCGATCGGTATGTGCAGGACATCGCGACGCGCATCGGGAAGATCTCGCGCCCGCTGCGCGTGGTGATCGATTGCGGCAATGGCGTCGGGTCCCTGGTAGCGCCGCAGCTGTTCGATCGGTTAGGCGTCAAGTGGACCGGCCTCTTTTGCGAGAGCGACGGCCGCTTCCCGAATCACCACCCGGATCCGACGGTGGTGGCGAACGTCCAGGACCTCATCGCCGCCGTGAAGCGGACATCGGCCGACATCGGGATCGCCTTCGACGGCGATGCCGATCGCATCGGCGTGGTGGACGGGCGCGGGGAGATCGTGTGGGGCGATTACATCCTGATCGTCTATGCGCGCGACGTGCTCGAGCGCACGGGGAAGGGCCAGTCGATCATCTTCGACGTGAAGTGCTCCCAGGCCTTGAGCGACGAGATCACGCGCGCCGGCGGCGTGCCCGTGATGTGGAAGACGGGACACTCGCTGATCAAGGACAAGATGAAGGAGCTCAAGGCTCCGTTAGCCGGCGAGATGTCGGGCCACATGTTCTTCACCGAAGGCTTCTACGGACACGACGACGCGCTCTATGGGGCCGCGCGCCTGCTGCGGATCATCGCCGACTCCGGCCGCAGCATCACCGAGCTGCTCGCCGATGTGCCGCGGTACGTGTCGACGCCCGAGCTGCGCGTCGAGGTACCGGAAGAGCGGAAGTTCACGATCGTCGACGCGGCCGTGAAGCATTTCCGTGAGACGCACGACGTGATCGACGTGGATGGCGCGCGTGTGCTGTTCGGCGACGGATGGGGGCTCATTCGCGCGTCGAACACGCAGCCGGTGCTGGTGATGCGCGTCGAAGCCCGAACGCCGGAGCGCATGGCGGAGATCCGCGCCGAGCTCGACGACTGGCTGCGTACGCAGGGCGTCACCGCCTAACGTGACTCCGCGACGGTGGGCCGTGCTCGCCGTGGCGGCGGTCGCGTTGTTCCTCATTCTGGGACGCGTGATCACCGGCGTCATCGCCGACTACCAGTGGTACGCCGCGCTCGGCGCCGCCGCGGTGTGGCGCACCAGGACGCTCGTCAATCTCGTGCTGCGCCTCACGTCGGGCATCGTCGCCACCGGGTTCGTGTTCGCGAATCTGTATGCCGTGCGGCACAGCGTGGTGTCGCTGGTGCTGCCGCGGCGGGTGGCGAACATCGAGATCGGCGAGGAAATCCCGGGCGTGTATCTCGTGGCGGCCGCCGCCGTGATCGCCATTCTGTTAGGCGCGCTGCTCACGCTGCCGTCCACGACGTGGATGTCGTGGGTGATGGCGCACCACGGCGTCGCGTTCAACGAGAGCGATCCGTACTTCGAAGCCGACCTTGGCTTCTACGTGTACTGGCTGCCGTTCGAGAGCGCCATCTATCTCTGGGCGTTGATCGCGGTGATGGTGGTGGCCGCCGTCGTGATCTTCCTCTATGCGCTGACGCCCAGCTTGCGGTGGGAGCGGGGGTCGCTCTACGTGTCGCACTACGTTCGGCGGCATCTGGTGGTGCTGTGCTGGCTGCTGCTGCTGCTCATGGCGTGGCGGTATCGGCTCGACGCGTATCGCGTCCTGCTGTCTGGCAGCGGGCCCGACGGCCTCTTCACGTTCACCGATCACCGCGCCGCGATTCCGGTGAGCCTCTGGATGTCCATCGCCACCGCGGCCGCGGCGTTCGTCGTGCTGTTCTTCGGATGGACCGGCCAGTTGCGCGTGGCCGTCTCCACGCTCGGGGCGCTACTGGTCGTCGCGTTCGGATCGCGCCAGATCGCCCCGGTGATCGCACGCCACTTTGCGCCGGTCGCCGACGCCGATCTGCGCGAGCGCCCGTACCGACAAGTGCGCGTGGACTACACGCGTCGCGCGTACGCGTTGGACCGCATCGAACGCTCGGATTCGCTGGTATTCCCGGCGGTGGCGAACGCACCCGGCACCGTGCCGGTGTGGGATCCGCTGCCCCTCGAGCAGTCGCTCGAGCGCGGGCACACCGTGGAAGGCGTCGCCCACGGCGTCGGTTGGGCGGCCACGCCGCTCGGCCTAACGGCAGTGGTGGTGACGGGGCCGACCGAGGAAGGGGAGGTGCTCGACGCCGCCGGGTCGCCGGCCGCGCCCCGTGAAGTATCGTGGAGCGCCACGCGCGTGCGCGCGAGCATGGCCGATGACAACGGCGATCCGGTGTTGGGCGCGCCGGGCATGTCGACCGCGTCGCGCCCGCTCCCGCCCGTGTTGGTCTACGATTCCGTGCCCGGCTATGCGTTGGTCCTCGACAGCATCGGGAACGTCGCCGCACCGGCGCTCGAGAGCGGGTTCGACCGCGTCGTGCAGGCATGGAGTCAGCAGAACCTGCGGCTCTTGTCGCTCGACCGGCCCGCCATCCGCGTGCTCACGCGCCGCGGCGTGCAGGACCGCATCGACGCCGTCGCGCCGTTCTTCGTGCAGGGCACGTCGGTGCTGCCCGTGGTGGCCGACGATTCGCTCTACTGGACGGTGGCCCTGTACGACGCCAGCGCTGACTACCCGCTGAGCAAGCGTGTGACGGTGGGCGACGATGAGTACGGTCTCGTTAGGCATGCGGCCACGGCCATCGTGAACGCGCACACGGGGCGCGTCGCGCTCCTGCCCGATGTCGTGGTCGGGCCGATCGCACAAACGTGGATGAACGAGTTCCCGCAGTTGTTCGCATCGCCCGACCGCATGTCGGCCGCGCTGCTCGCCGCGCTGCCGCCGGCGGTGGACGGCGTGCGCATCCAGGCCGATTTGTTGGCGCGCTTCGGGTTGCGGGGCGACTCGAGCTGGATGGGACGTCTGCCGTGGAATGGCGGCGCCGACTCGGTGCTGCGCGACGGCAGTGCGCTGCTCTTCGCCACGGGAGGCGGTCGGTTAGGCTGCAGCCAAGCCGTGCTCGATTCCACAGACCGTCTGGCCGGTGCGCTGCTCGGCACGGGCGGCCGCGCGGGGACCGTGTACTGGGTGCCGCTCGAGCCGCACGGACAACGCTGGAACTCGACGTTGGACGAGATGCGCCGCGAGCTCGACAGCACGGCCGCCATTCCGCGCGACGCCCGCATCCGTTTCGGCGAAGTGCGCGTGGTGCCGGTGGCGCATGGCCTGGCGCTGGTGCAGCCCGCCTACGTGTGGAAGGCCGACGTCCCGCCGACCATCGCGCGCGTCGCCGTGGCGCGCGACACCATCGTCACCACCGGCCGCACGCTGGCCGAAGCGTTAGGCGTGGCGCCCGTGGCGTCCACCGACACGCTGCCGCTCAGCGCCGGCGACTTCCGCGCGCGCGTGAAGGAACTCTACACGCGCATGCACGCGGCGCTGCAGCGCGGCGACTGGGTCGCGTTCGGCCGGGCGTACGATGCGCTCGGCCAACTGCTCGGCCGGCCCCCGGAGCCATGAGCGAAACCCCGGCCGGCACGCCCGGCGTCGCGGTGATTGCGTTAGGCGGCAACGCGCTCGCGCCCGCCGGCGAGCGGTCGACCATCCACGACCAGTTCCGCCATACGCGCGAGAGCCTGGGCGCGATCGTCGATCTCGCCGCCGACGGATGGAATCTGTGCGTGGTGCACGGCAACGGCCCCCAGGTGGGGGACGAGCTCGTCCGCAACGAGGCGGCGCGGGTCGAAATCGCGCCGCTTCCGTTAGGCGTACTCGTCGCCGGCACCGCCGGCTGGATCGGCTACATGATCCAGCAGTCGCTCGAGAACGCCCTCCGGAAGGCCGGCGCCGAGCGCGAGGTGGCGACCGTGATCACGCAGGTGCAGGTGGCGCCCGACGACCCGGCCCTCACGACACCGACCAAGTTCATCGGCCACGCATTGCCCGAGGATCGCGCGCGACGGCTGGCCGACGCGGGCGTCGACGTCAAGCAGGACGCGCGCGGCCGCTGGCGCCGCGTCGTGGGCAGCCCGCGGCCCCTGGCCATTCACGAGATCGGCGTGATCGCGCGCCTCGTCAAGTCGGGCACCATCGTCGTCGCGTGCGGCGGCGGCGGCGCGCCCATCTACCGCGATCGCGAGCTCGGCTGGGAAGGCCTCGATGCGGTGATCGACAAGGATCTCGCCGCCGCCGTGCTCGCGCGCGACCTGGGCGCGAGTCTGTTGCTCATCCTAACGGACGTCGATGCGGTGTACGCCGACTTCGGCACGCCGCGCCAGCGCGCGCTGCGCACGATGTCGATCGCGGAAGCAGACGCGCTCGATCGCGCGGGCGCGTTCGGTGAAGGCAGCATGGCACCCAAGGTGCGCGCGGCGTTGGATTTCGTGCGACGCACCGGGGGGCGCGCTATCATTACGGAGCTCAGTCGCGGCCGTGAAGCGGTGCGCGGCGAGGCAGGGACGACGATCACATTGGAGAGTCTGTGAACATTCACGAGTATCAAGCCAAGGACATCTTCCGCCGGTTCGGAATTCCCGTTCCGCCCGGCGATGTGGCAACGACACCCGATGAGGCAGAACGCATCGCGCGCGCGTACGGCACCGGCGTCGTCGTGAAAGCGCAAGTGCACGCCGGCGGACGCGGCAAGGCGGGCGGCGTGAAGCTCGCGCGCACGCCGGCGGACGCGCGCGCCGCGGCCCAACAGATCATCGGGATGCAGATCAAGGGTCTCACGGTGCCCAAGGTATTGGTCACGCCCGCGGCCGACATCGCGAGCGAAGCGTACGCGGGCATCATCGTCGATCGCGCGTCCAAGCGCGCGGTCTACATGGTGAGTCCGGCCGGCGGGATCGACATCGAAGAAGTCGCGGCGACGATGCCGGACAAGATCATGCGCCTGCCGGTCGATCCGCGATACGGCCTGCTCCCGTTCGAGGCGTCGCGCCTCGGCTTCTTTTTGTACATGGACAACGCGAAGCTGGCGCGCGAAGCGGCGAAGATCATGCGGCAGCTGTGGCAGGCGTTCACGGCCAGCGGCGGCTCGCTCGCCGAGATCAATCCGTTAGTCGTGACCACGGGCGGCGATCTGCTCGCGCTCGACGCGAAGATGGTAATCGATGACAACGAGCTCGACCGCCATCCCGACATCGCGGCGCTGCGCGACGAGACGGCCGAGGATCCGAGCGAGGTCGCCGCGCGCCGCGCGAATCTCACCTTCATCAAGCTCGACGGCAACGTCGGCTGCGTGGTGAACGGCGCCGGTCTCGCGATGGCGACGATGGACCTGGTCAAGTACTACGGCGGCGAACCGGCCAACTTCCTCGACATCGGCGGCTCGTCCAACCCGGAGAAAGTCGTGAACGCGCTCCGCATCATCACGCGCGATCCGAACGTGAAAGCGATCCTGTTCAACATTTTCGGCGGCATCACGCGCACCGACGACGTCGCGAACGGTATCGTCGCCGCCACGCGCGACACGCCGCTCACCATCCCGATGGTGATCCGCCTAACTGGAACCAACGAGGAGATCGCCGTGCAGATTCTGCAGCAGCACGGGTTCAGCGCCATGACCGACATGGACGACGCCGTACAGAAGGCCGTGCGCCTGGCGACGGGAGGGAAGGCGGCGTGAGCATCTTCATCGATCGAAACACGAAGCTGGTGGTGCAGGGCATCACCGGACGCGACGGCTCGTTCCATGCCAAGCAGATGCTCGAGTACGGCACCTGCGTCGTCGCCGGCGTGACGCCGGGCAAAGGCGGCCAGAAGTTCGAGAACAAGGTGCCGGTGTTCGACACCGTCGCCGATGCCGTCGCGGCGACAGGCGCCAACACGTCGGTGATCTACGTGCCGCCGCCGTTCGCCGCCGACGCGATGATGGAGGCCGCCGACGCGGGGATCTCGCTCGTCGTGTGCATCACCGAGGGCGTTCCGGTGTTGGACATGACGCGCGTCTATCCTTATGTCCAGGATCGGAAGGCGCGGCTCATCGGGCCTAACTGTCCCGGTCTCATCACGCCGGGCGTGAGCAAGGTCGGCATCATCCCGGGGCGCATCTGCACGGCCGGCAACGTCGGCGTGGTGAGCCGCTCGGGCACGCTCACGTACGAGGTCGTGTACCAGCTCACGCGCGCCGGCATCGGTCAGACCACGTGCGTCGGCATCGGCGGCGATCCGATCAACGGCACCAACTTCATCGAGTGCCTGCAGGCATTCGAGGCCGATCCGGACACGAAGGCCGTCGCGATGATGGGCGAGATCGGCGGCACCGATGAGCAACAAGCGGCCGAGTTCGTGCGCGCGCACATGTCGAAGCCGGTGGTCGGATTCATCGCCGGGCAAACGGCGCCGCCCGGCCGGCGCATGGGACACGCGGGTGCGATCATCTCGGGGTCCGCGGGAACCGCTGCCGAAAAGCTCGACGCGTTCAAGGCGGCCGGCATGGGCGTCGCCCAACGGCCGGCGGATTTCGTGACGCTACTGCACGAGCGATTGTGAAGCTGTCGGATCTCGTCCGCGCCGAGCGCGTGGTGACACCGCTCGAGGCCACCACGCTCGCGTCAGCGGCGTTGGTGCTCGTCGAGCGCATCACCGCGACCGGCGTGGTCGACGATCCGGACAAGCTCCGCAGCCGTGTCGAAGAGGGCCGCGGCGAAGACATCGTGATGCTCGGCGACCGCGCGTTTCTTACGCATTATCGATCGGACGCGGTGCTCGAGTTGGTCGCGGCCGTCGGCGTGGCGGCGGCACCGATCGCGCGCGACGAGACGGACGCCGAGTCGCAGCAGGCGCGGCTCATCGTGTTGATCGTCGCGCCGCCGCGGCAGGCCGCGCGGTACCTGCAGGTGTTAGGCGCGTTCTCGCGTCTCTTGTCGCGGCCCGACGTGGTGGAGGCGTGGCTGTCGGCGGAGACGCCGGCGGAGATCGCCGCGCTGCCGGCGTTAGGCGAAGTCGAGATCGAGCCGCATCTGTCGGTGCGCGACGTGATGGCCATCCGCCCGCACACCACGCATCCGGAAACGGCGCTGCGCGACGCGGCGCGCGACATGGTGCGCGCGGGGGTGGGCGGCTTGCCCGTCGTCGATGCCGACGGCATGCTGGTCGGCATGCTGAGCGAGCGCGAGCTGATGCGCCACATGCTGACCAACGCTGCATTTTTAGGCGGCGGCCGCGGCGGCGCGCGGAGCGAGCCGGCGCGGCACGGCGCGGCGTCGGAGCACACGCGCCGCACCGTGCGCGACGTGATGACGCGGCAGGTGCTCTGCGTGTCGCCCGATCAACCGTTAGCCGAAGTCGCCTCGGTGATGTCCAACAAAGACGTCGAACGCGTACCCGTGGTGCGGGACGGCCGCCTGGTCGGCTTCCTCACGCGCGGCGACATCGTTCGCAAACTCATAGGATCGTGACGCCATGGCTGGCACCCGCACGCTGACCATCATCAAACCCGACGCTTTCGGTGCAGGGAAAACCGGACAGATCATCGCGCACCTGGAGCAGGCCGGATTTCGCATCCGCGCCGCGCGCGTGCTGCATCTCACGCACGCGCAGGCCGAAGCCTTCTACGCCGTGCACCGCCAACGCCCATTCTTCGCGCCGCTCACGACGTTCATGACATCGGGCCCGTGCATGCCGATGATTCTGGAGCGGGCCGATGCGGTGTCGACGCTGCGCACGACGATCGGCGCGACGGATCCCGCCGAAGCGGCGGCGAACACGGTGCGCAAGCTCTACGCGGAGTCCAAGGAGCGGAACGCCATCCACGCCTCCGACTCCGACGAGAACGCCGAGCGCGAAGCCGGCTTTTTCTTCGCCGAGGCAGACCGGATCTAGGCGACGCGCGATGGCAAGCACCT
>JANWIK010000052.1 GCA_025449955.1 Gemmatimonadaceae bacterium | reverse complement strand
GCGCCCTCGCCAAAGCGGTCGCGGTCGCGGAGCAGCCGCGCCGCCGCCGGCGCCAGGCCCACCCGCTCGCGCTCCAGCGATTCGAGCGCGTGCACACGCCCTTCGAGCGACGTGCGCTGGTCATCCACTCGGACGAGGTCGGTCCGCGCGGCCTCGCGCTCCTGCTGGAGCCGCGTCCCCGTCTCTTCGCCTAACCGACGCTCCTCTTCCGCCCGCTGGCGGCGCGCCACGGCGTTGCGTTGGCGCTCCTCGCCCACCCGCACCTCGCCCTCGAGCTGCATCGTGTCCTGCTGCTGGGCCGCCACGAGGCGGCCCAGCTCGGCGCGCCGCGCCTCGGCCGCCGCCCGCGCGCCGTGGGCGTGCGAGCGGCGGTCGTCCGCGGCGCGCACGTCGTCTTCGCCCTTGGGCAGCGCCACGCGCAGGTCCGTTAGGCGGTCGCCGAGCTGCTGCAGCTCCTCGTGCCACGCCGCCATGTCGCGCGACGCCAGCGTGATCTCGGCCGCGTACCGCTTGGCCATGAGCTCGGTGTGGCGCTCGGCCCGCTTGCGCTGGCGCGCCAACGACCGCACCTGGCTCTGCACTTCGGAGATGAGGTCGTCGAGCCGCGACAAGTCGAGCGTGGTCTCGTCGAGCCGGCGCTCGGTGCTCCGGCGGCGATCCCGATAGAGCCCGACGCCCGCCGCTTCCTCGAACAGCTCGCGCCGGTCATCGGGACGGTCCGACAACAGCGCATCGATCATGCGCTGCTCGATCACCACGCCCGAGTCGGCGCCGAGTCCGGTGCCGCGCACCATGTCCTGGATGTCGCGGAGCCGGCACGGCGCGCCGTTCAGGAGATACTCGCTGTCGCCCGACCGCGAGAGGCGCCGCGTGATCACGACTTCGCGGAACGGCACGGCGAGCGCGCCGTCGTCGTTCTCGAAGTGCAGCGACACCTGCGCGATGTTCACCGCGCGGCGCGCCGAGGATCCCTGGAAGATCACTTCTTCCATCTTCGCGCCGCGCAACGCGCGCGCCCGCTGCTCGCCCAACACCCAGCGCACGGCGTCCGAGACGTTGGACTTGCCGCATCCGTTAGGCCCGACGATCGCCGTCACCCCGGGTTCGAACACCAGGTGGACGTGATCGGCGAACGACTTGAATCCGTGGAGCTCGAGCCTGGTGAGGCGCACTAGAATACTCTCCCTAAGCGGTAGGCCACGCGTGGTTGGTCGCCGTTGGCGCGAAACGCGTACAAGAGCGGTTGGGCGGCGTCGATCGTGTCGAACGCGCCGGCGTAGAGATTCACGCTGCCGTCGCTCTGCAGCAACGCGTACACCGGCAGTCCCTTGAGCCGGTAGCCGTGGGTGAAGAACGCCGCCTGGTCGCGCGAGACGCCCGTCTGAATGAGGAGCGTGAGCGGCAGCGCGGTGACGTGTCCCTGCGCCGGCTTGAGCACGGCCCGGCGGCGCAGCGCGCGCAGAAGGGAGTCGGCCGCGGCGCGCGTGGAGAAGGCGCCGCTCACCACCAGCTGCGGTCCGTTAGGCGACTGGCCCCGTTCGGGCGAGACGGTGAGCGCGGGCAGTCCGCGGGACGCCTCTTCGTCGATCATCACGTTGCCGCTCGTGGCGCTCGACACCTCGGCGAGCGCCACCGCGAAGGCCGACGCGTTCGCGGAATCGGCCGGATTGACGACCAGCGTGCCGGCGGACACGTCCGCCGAGTCGTTAGGCATGCGCGCCGACCCCGAGTCGGCGGGACCGCGCGGCAAGGCCGCCTGGCCGCCCGCGCTCTCGGCGGCCGGTGCGTCCGACGCGAGCGAGGCGTTGGCGTTGGGTCCGGTGCGCGGGATGTACCGGTCGGCGGCCCACGTCGCGACGGCGATCGCGGCCACGGCCGCCACGCCGACCGCGACCCAGAACGGCACGGGGTTTGCGCCTAACGGTTGCACCGTGAAGAGCTTGGGCGGCGTCGGCCGCGCGACGCGCGCCGGCACCGCGTTCGCGCCCACCAGCTGTTCGTCGAACGCGGCGTCCGACACCGGCGCCGAGGCCTCGTCCATCGGCTCCATGGTCTCGATGCGCGCATGTGCGAGCACCGGCGCGCCGGCCGGTGCCGCCGCGTCGCCGACCAACACTACGCCGTCCGTCGCCAGCGCCGCCTGCGTCGTCGCGGCGGCGTCGTAGGGCGCGATCACCAACAGCAACGCGCCGGCATCGCGGAAGCCGGCCGCGAGCGATGCCCAACGCGCGCTGGCGAGAATGCCGTCGTGATCGATCGGCTTGGGACCGCTCGGCAACAGCAACAGGTTGCGCGCCGGGTCCACCGGGAACGCCACCTTGTTGAGCGAGACGCCCTGAAAGAAGGCGTCCATGAGGCCGTACTCGAAGTCCAACGGGATCAGGTCCTCGATCGGCTTGAGCTCGCCGACCACGTCGGCCACGCACACGCGCCGCCGCCGGGCCTGCGCGCGCGCCATGCCTAACGCAACCTCCGCCGCGGCGACCGGATCGGATCCGACGATGAGCGCCGACGCCCGAAAGTCGAGCGCCGGCGCGATGCGCTGGCCTTCCTGCTCCCAGGCCGAGGTGATCGTGTGGTCGAGCGGAGAGCTCACGGTCACGGTACTCCCGGATAGATCCAGTAGGACGCACCCGACGCCTTGGCGACGCGTAGTGCGTCATCCTTGGTAGCGTACGGGCCAAGCACCACGCGATAAATCAAGTCGCCGTTGCGCGGCGCCTCGACGACGCGCGGATGCGCGCCGTCAACCGCGATCGTGCGAGCGAGCGAATCGGCCACCGCCTGCGAGCGGAGCGCCGCGAACTGCACGGTGAAGCCGCCCAGTCCGACGCCCGGCGCGGTGGTACTCTCCGCCGGTGCTACCGATGGCGCGGCCGGCGATGCGGGACGCGGTGCGGTGGCCGGTTGGGCGCCCGGCGCGCTCGAGGAATCTGCCGGCGTCGCGAACACGTTGCCCGTGTCGCCCGGCGCCGGCGCGGCAGCGGTGCTGTCGGCGTGCGCCGCGCTGTCGCCGGCCATCGACAGGGGCTGGTCGGTCGGCGCATCGGGTCGGCGGAATCCGTTCCACGTGATGAACAGCCACGTGTCGGCCGCGCCGTCCTCCACCGTCTTCTCGACGCGCAGCGACTCGCCGTCGGCGAACACCACGTCGCGCTTGGAGAGGAGCGCCAGCCATCCGTTAGGCGCGACGGTGGGGAGGTCGGCCCGCCACTCCGTGGACACCGCGCCCACCAACCGGTCGGTCCCGACGTTGATCACCCACGCCGAATCGCCGGTGGCCGGCCGCGCGAGCACGTACCGGCCGGTGGGGTCCATGCGCAGATCCACCGCCTGACCGCCTAACGCAATGCGCGTGTCGATCTTGTGCGTGTAGCGGTCGATCACCAGAATCGAATCGGCCGAGTCGAGCGCCACGTACAGCCGGTCGCCGCTCGGCGTCGTGGCCAGCGCGCGCACGTGATGGTCGAGCCGGATGCTGGGCACCGACTCGAGGCCGCGGCTGCGCAGACCGACCAGACCCGAATCCACCGTGAAGTACACGCGGTCGCCCACCACCGTGCGCACCGCGCGTCCCACCGCCGGCAGCTGCGCCGTGTCTGTGAGCTGGCGGTCCGGCGGGTGCATTTGCCACACGGTGGTCTTGTCGTTGTGATCCGCGACGAGCAGCAGCGAGCCATCGGGCTCGGGGATCACGTCGTGCGCCGGTTCGGGCGGCTTGAACGTCCACTGTCCCGCCGGCGTCAGGCGCACGACGCTGCCGTCCTTCGCGATGCCATAGACGCTCGATCCGTCGCTCGACGCGAGCCGCGTCAGCTTGGGCTTCGTGTCGCGCGACACGCTGCCGAGTCGCAGATCGACGCGCACCACACCGCCTTTGTCGTCGACGCCGGTGATCGACCCCGCTTCATCATCGAATCCCAGCACGCGCTCGAGCGCCGGCGCTTTCTCGGCCGACGTCCACAGCGCGGTGTCGAGGGCGGGATACGCATACGCGTGCACAAGCCCGCCCGCGCGTGGGAATCGCATCACAAGCGCATCGGGCCCAACGGACTGAGGAGCGGGATGATCGGCAGGCGCGGCGGGTGCGCGGGCGCGCTCGTTCCGACCGCACGCCGCCAGCACGAGCGCAATCGTGAGAAACGCTCTACGCACGAGTGGAAGGTAAGGGAGCGGGAGAAGCGAGGAAAGGGAAGCGCGCGCTGGCGCGCGCTTTGGGAATAGGGAACGGGGAAGCGGGGCGGGCTACGCCTCCCCGTTTCCCCGTTCCCTAAGCGTCAGCACTTCCCTCGAGCGCGCGCCAGCGCGCGCTTCCCCTTAGAAGGGAGGGTACAAGGAGAACTGCCACACCCCCCGATGCCCCGTCGCTTCCGTCGGGATCGCGTAGCTCCAACCCAGAATCACGTAGTTGAACAAGTTCACGCGCAGCGCCACACCGTGGCTCGTGAGCAGGCCGCGGACGTTGGTCGGATCGCTCACGCGGAGGCGATGGAGCTCGACCGATTGCCCGCTGAACCACGCCGTTCCCGCGTCGTAAAAGAAGGCGCCTTCGATCGGGGGAATCGGGATGATGCCCGCAATCGAGCCGCCCCGCACGATCGGGAAACGGATCTCGGCCGAGGCAATGGCCAGGCTGCTGCCGAGGAGCGGGGAGCAGCGATAGAGGGCCGAGGTGGTGGTGTTCGGGCATGAGCTCTGCGACGACGAGAACGTGGCGCCGTCGTAGCCGGGCAGCTCGTCGGAGTACGCGATGTATTTGCGCACCGAGTCCGCATCGCGGCCGGTGGACACGTTGGCCGTGAATCGCGTCGCGACGGTGAGGTAGCTGAACAGGATCGGGTCGTACCGGCGGTAGTCGGCCAGGTACTCCGTCCACTTGAGGCTGCCCACGGCGGGCTGGACCTGGAAGCGGAAGCGCCGTCCGTAGATGGGCGCCGTGTATCCGTACAGCACGTTGTCGGACACGTAGGCCAGGAGCGGCTGCGCATAATTCACGGTGCGCGCGTTCTGGGTCGTTTCGCCGTACGGATCGAGCTGGTTGTAGGACGAATCGAGCTGCCGCGTGAACACGAGGTCGCTGCGCTCGAGGTTCGTTAGGCGCATGCCTAACTCGATCCGCGTGAACCGGTCGAGCGGGTAGATGCCCACGCCGTACGCCTGGCGCACCACGTAGCGCGTGATGATCTGCGTCTCGAAGAACCCCTGCGCGTTGCCGGCCAGGCCGTAGCCGTTGGCGAAGTAGTACGGCTGCTGGTACAGGCCGGACGTATACTGGAAGCGCTGGCCCAGATTGGTGTAGCCGGCGAACACCTGCGCGTCGGAGATCCGGCCGTTGACGGCGCCGGCGAACGTGAGCTGGTTGTTCCCGGTCATGTCGCTCAACACGATGGCCGTGCCGCCGTACACGCCGCTGCCGAAATCGTCGCCGCCGTAGCCCACCGTTGGGCGGGCGACGTAGTCCGGGGCGAAGCGGACGTGATACTTGTAGCGCTTGAAGGTCGTGGTGTCGGGCAGCGTCACGTCGGCGCTGTCGAGGACGGCCTCGACCGTCACCGGCGCCCGCGTCCGGACGACGCTGTCGACGCCCAGGTCGGACGGGAACGCGTTGCGCGCCGAGGTGTCCGGCGCTCCGTTAGGCACGACCTCGCCTGGCGACGCGGTCACCACCCGGCCGCCGCTGCCGCCGGTCGACCCGGCCTGCGCCACCGTCTGCGACGCCGACGGCTCGGCGCGCTCGAGCAGGGCCCGCGGATGGTCCACCGACCAGATCGAGTAGTTCCCGTCGTCGTAGTACGTGTACACGAGCCGGTCCGTCTCGCGCGCCCACGAAATCGCCGGGCTCACTTCGGTGATCGACGACACGCCGCCCACGACGTGCGTCAGTTGGTGGTGCTCGTCCGTGGCGAGATCGACGAGAAAGAGATTCTCGATCCCCGTGCGATTGCTCACGTACGCGATCGACCGACCGTCGGGCGACCACATGGGATTGATGTTGAGGCCGTTCTGTCCCGGCAGCACGTCGATCGCGCCGCTCGCCACGTGATAGATGGCGATGCGCATCTTGGGGAACCGCAGCTGCGCCAGGTCGGCGTCCGCGCCGCGGTCCGTCGCGAACGCGATCATGGTGCCGTCGGGCGACCACTGCGGCTGCAGATCGCCGTAGGGATCGTTGGTCAGTTGCGTGAGTCCGGTGCCGTCGGCGTTGATCGTGTAGAGGTCCGTGATGCCGCCGTGGTCGCCGCTGAACACGAGATGCGTGGCGTCGGGCGACCAGCTGGGACTCGTGATGCCGTCCAGCGGCAGCTCGATGCGCGCGATCCGCCGGTGCGACGCGACGTCCAGGATGTACAGCACTTCCTTGCCTTCGCCTAACGCAGTGAACGCGAGCCGCTTGCTGTCGGGCGAGAACGCGCTCTGCGAGTAAAGGATTTGCAGCTCTTCGAAGTTCGGGTCGAACGTGCTCTTCACCAGGCGCGCGATGCGCTTGCCGGTGTGCGCATCGGCCAGCCACAGATCGATGAACACCTGGCCGCGGATGAAGCTGCCGTTGGACAGGAACGCGATGTACTGGCCGTTAGGCGAGAGGGCCGGCGCGAGGAAGATCTGCCCGCCGCTCCGCCGCTCGGTGAGGAGGGGCTGCGAGAACGTCCGCGGCCGTTCGAGGTGCGCGACCGGCGGCAGGTAGCGCTGCCGCATTGCGAACCGCCACTCGTTGTCCAGATCGTCCAGCGACATGCCCGTTTCGCGCGAGAACGCGGCCGGCACGCCTAACGCAGCGGCGTCGCTCAGGATGGCGCCGATCACGTCGTCGCCCCACCGGTGGCCGATGTACGCCCAGAACGATTCGCCGTACCGGTACGGGAAGTAGAGGTCGGGACGCTCCGTCATGTCGCGCATCGACGGCAAGTTGTCGTTGAGCGCCGCGTCGCGGATGATCGTGGCCGTGTGCGGATCGTCGGGGCCGATCGAGAGATACTCGGCCATCCCTTCCATGAACCACAGCGGCGGATCGACCGCCGACAGCGACTGCAGCGCGCCGCCCGTGCCGCGACCGTGCTGGAACACGTCGAACTGGAACTCGTGCACCATTTCGTGAGTCAAGACATGCTCGAACGAGCGGTAGTCGCCCGTGAACGGCAGCAGCATCCGGTCGCGCAACGGCTCCGTCACGCCGCCCGTGCCTTCGCCTAAATCACCGGTGACGTTGTTCTGGCCGAAGTCCGATCGCGAGGCGAACACCATGATCGGCTTCTTCTCGCGGAACTCGTGCGACAGCACCCGCGACAGCCGCGCGTACGCGCGCTCGGCTAACCGGGCCGCGTCGAGCGCCGCCACGCGCTCGTCGGGATAGTAATGAATGAGGAAGTGCTCGGTCTCGATCACCTGCCAGTCGAACTTCCGATACTGGACCTGGTTCTGACCGAAATAATCCTGCGCATGACACACGGCTGGTTCCGTCGCGAACATCGCCGCGACACAGAGAGCGCGCCGTGCCCATGCGGATGTCATGTTCTCGCTCGTATCTCGCCGACCGGCACCGTCGCCGCATCTCCCCACAAACGTTCCAACTGATAAAATGACCGAAGTGTGGGATGGAACACGTGGACAACGAAATCGATGTAGTCGAGCAACACCCAGCGGCCCTGCGGCAGCCCTTCGACGTGATGCACGCGCACGCCTTCCTTTCGGAGCTCCTCCACGACGTGGTCGGCGATGGCGCGGACGTGCGTGTCGGACGAGCCGCTCGCGATGACGAAGTAGTCCGTGGCGTCGGACACGCGCGCGAGGTCGAGCATCACGACGTCGTTGGCCTTGAGGTCCAGGCAGAGCGCAGCGGCGCGTCGCGCCTGCGCGAGAGAATCGGAATCGTCTTTCGGAAGCGGCTGCGACATGCGGGTCTCGATCAGACGGTGAGCGACGGCGGTCGCTCCATCTTCACGGACGGATGCGACGGGATGTTCCAACGTAATGCATAACCGGCCGTGCGCCGCGCAACCCATGTCGTACCGCTTACGCAACGAGCGTGCTCGCCATCGGATCGCACTTTTCTTTACGGTCGACGCGCGCGCGCCAGTTGGCCACTCCAGGAAACGAAACAGCCGCTCGTGGTCGGCGACCAGGAGCGGCTGTCAGAAAACGGTACGGCTCCGATTCGACTACTGCTTGATCACCCACACTTTGATGTCGGGCTTCACCTCGGCGTGCAGGCGAACGGGGACGCGGTAGACGCCCAACGCCTTGATCGGCTCGTGCAGCTCGATCTGGCGCTTCTCGATTTCCGGGAAGCCCTGGCCGTGCAACTGCTGCGCGATGTCGGCCGCGGTCACCGAGCCGAACAGCTTCTCTTCGTCGCCGACGCGGGCCGAGAAGGTGAGGGAGACCTGCTCCAACCGGTCGGCCACGGACTGCGCCGCGTCGCGGCGTTCGTTTTCGGCCGCCTCGAGGCGGGCGCGCTCGGTGGCGATGCGCTTCCGGTTGCCGTTGGTGGCTTCGTAGGCGAGGCCGCGCGGAATGAGGTAGTTGCGCGCGTAGCCGTTGGACACTTTCACGATGTCGCCCGGCTTGCCCACGTTTTCAATCGCGTTGCGAAGAATGACTTCCATATCGTGCTCCAGTCGGACGAAGGGTGACGTTAGGCAATGACTTGGGGTGCTCAGCGGTCGCGTCCGCCGGTGAGCGAGTGCTTGATGCGGCGGCGCCAGTCGATCCACGTATCGCTCACGCCGAGTCCGACGGCCCACGGCACGGTGACGAGCGACAGCGGAAACGCCGCCACCGCGACGGCCACGCTGGTCACGGCGACGCGCCGCGAGATGAACCACGCGTAAATTCCGTAGCCCCGCAGCGCGTACAGCGTGCCGAAAAAGATGAGGACGCTCGTGCCGATCGCGGCCAGCGCATCGCGCGCCGGAATGAGAATCATCGCGATGCCGGCGACCAACGCCCAGACCAACTGATCGCCGAAGGTGAATTGCTTGAGCGGCGAGAGCGGTGCACCGATGCGGACGCGGCTCAGACGATGAAAGAGCGCCCACGCGAGGGCCAGCGCCGCGAGCGCTTCGAGCGCCAGCGATGCCGGATACAATGGTGCGGCATACGCCGAGAGCGTGGTTTGCACCTCGCCCTGGCGCGACGCGACGTCGCGCGCCATGGCCGAGAGATTCGGGAACGACTGGGCGACGGCGGTCGCGTCCTGCTGCAGCTCCTGGACGGCGGCCGAATTGCGCTCGGCGAATTCCGAGGCGAACACGCGTTGGGCGCGGTCGGGCTCGAGCCGCCCGGTGAGGATCACGCCTAACGACAACAGCGTGGCCAGGCCGATCCCCAGGAGCGCGCGGCTGATGAACGGTTGCGAGCGTCCAACGACGCACACCACACCGAACGCTGCGGCCACGATCACGCCCCAGCCGCGGGCGAGCGCGTAGTACGCGTCGTCGACGCCGGCCGGCGGCGGCAGCACGATGATGGCCGCCGTGAGCGCCGACCAGATCACTGCGAGCCACGGCGAGCCGCCGGCCCACCATCCCACCACGCAGCACGCGGCGAGGGCGGGCACGAGCAACACCAGCGTATCGACCACGGGCAGCGTGGACGGTCCGCCGGGGATGTGCGGGAGCAGCAGCAACGCCGCGAGGGCGAGGATGATGCGCCACCATCCCCGCTCCCGCGGCGCCGGCGTGGTGCCGTTAGGCATCCGTCAGGCCTGGTGTCCCCGGATGTAGGGGATCAGGGCCAGGAACCGCGCGCGTTTGATCGACACCGCCAGCTGCCGTTGGTGGCGCGCGCACACGCCGCTCAGGCGGCTGGGCAGGATCTTGCCGGTGTCGGTGAGGAAGCGGCCTAACGTGCGGTCATCTTTGAAGTCGATGAAGCGCACGCGGGACTCGCAGAATGGACAGGTTTTCTGTGGGCGTCGCATGGGTTAGTCCTCGTCGTCGTCGTCATCGGCGCTGCGCGCCGTGCGGCCCGCGGCCATCTCTTCTTCGCTCATCGGCGGCGCCCCGACCTCGTGCTCGTGCAGCGCCACGAGGTAGCGAACGACGCCGTCGTCGAGCTTGAGCGCGCGCTCGTACTCGGGCAGCACGGCGGGCTCGGCCTCGAAGCGGGCGATGGCGTAGTAGCCGTTGTCGCGCGGGCCGATGGAATAGGCGAGCTGACGCCGGCCCCAATGGTCGACGTTGAGCGTGTCGCCGGCGCCGAGCATGGCGTGGAACCGGCCGAGTTTTTCCTGGATGGCGGTGTCTTCGAGCGTGGAGTCGAAGATGTAGACCGCCTCGTAGCGGCGAGGCATTTGGGTGCTTCCTCCCTGTGGACTGGGGCGCCCCCGGACGTCAGGACCGGGGGAGGGCTATGTTGTGGGAGTAAAGTAAGCGGGGAAACCGGGAACAGGGAAGCGGCGGCTGGCGCCGCCTTCGGGAAACGGGAAATGGGCGCGGCGACGCCCTACGAATCGCAGTGCACTGTTCCCCGAGGCGGCGCCAGCCGCCGCTTCCCGAAGCGCAGCGCTTCCTTCAGGCGGCGCCAGCCGCCGCTTCCCGTTAAACGTTGAACCTGAACAGCATCACATCCCCATCCGCCACCACATACTCCTTCCCCTCGCTCCTCACCACGCCTTTCTCCTTGGCGCCCTTCCACCCGCGGTTGGCCACGAACTCGTCGAACGACACCGTTTCGGCGCGAATGAATCCGCGCTCGAAGTCCGTGTGAATCACGCCCGCGGCCTTGGGCGCGGTGTCACCCGCGTGGATGGTCCAGGCGCGGACCTCGGGCTCGCCGGCCGTGAAGTACGTCTCGAGCCCCAACAGCGCGTAGCCGGCGCGGATGAGCCGCGCGAGTCCCGCGGACTCCACGCCTAACGACGACAGGAATTCGGCGCGGTCTTCGGACGGGAGGTCGGCGAGCTCGGCTTCGATCTTGGCGGAGAAGGGGACGATCTCGGCGTGCTCGCCGCTCGCGCGGACGGCCTCGCGCAACGCGCGGAGATACGGGCCCTCGGCGCCGGTGAGCTCGGCGTCGCTCACGTTGGCGGCGTAGAGGACCGGCTTGATCGTGAGCAGCGCCAGCGGGGCGAGCAGCGCGCGCGACGCGTCGTCCAGGCGCAGCTGCCACAGGCCCTTGCCTTCGCCTAACGCGGAGTACGCGGCCTCGAGCACCGGGAGCTCGGCGAGCGCGTCCTTCTCGGCGGCTTTGGCGGCCCGGCGGACGCGGTCGAGGCGCTTCTCCACGGCGGCCAGATCGGCCAGCGCCAGCTCGAGCTCGATCACCTCGCGGTCGCGCACCGGGTCCACCGAGCCCATCACGTGCAGCACGTCGGGATCGTCGAAGCACCGGACCACGTGCACGACCGCGTCCGTCTCGCGGATGTTGGCGAGAAACTTGTTGCCTAACCCTTCGCCGCTCGACGCGCCCTGGACCAGGCCGGCCACGTCCACGAACTGCACCACCGCCGGCACCACCTTTTTCGGCTGGACGATGTCGGCCAGCGTCGCGAGACGCGCGTCGGGGACCTCGACGATCCCCACGTTGGGCTCGACGGTGCAGAATGGATAGTTCGCCGCGTCCGCCTTGGCGGCCGTGAGCGCGTTGAACAGCGTGGACTTGCCGACGTTAGGCAGACCGACGATGGCGAGCGAGAGCATGCCGCGGGTGCGAGTCGATGTGAGAGAAAGTCAGGCCGTGGCGTCCGCATTGAAGCGGTTCATCGCGGCGGCGATCCCGTCGTGGACCCAGGCCTCGATGGCGGCCGTCACCTGCGGATACAACGACACCACCACGTCGCGATCCGCCGAGCCGAACGGCGACAACACGAAATTGGCCAGCTCGCCGATCGGACGGTCCGGGTCCACCGGCCGCACGCCGATGCGGAGCCGCGCGTACTCGCGTCCGCCCACCTCGTGCTCGATGCTCTTGAGCCCGTTGTGTCCGCCCGCGCTGCCGTTGGCGCGCAGACGAATCCGCCCAACGGAAATCGCGACGTCGTCCACCACCACCAACAGATCGGTGGCCGGATCGAAGCCCGGACGGCGCAGGTACGGCACCAGCGCGTTCCCGCTCAGGTTCATGTACGTGAGCGGTTTGACGAGCCGGACGTGCGCCGCGCCTAACCGACCGGAAGCCGCGAGCGCGTGGGACTCATCCCGCCACGCCCCGAGATGCCAAACGTCGGCCAGGTGGTCCACCACCCACCAGCCGACGTTGTGGCGCGTCCGTTCGTATTCGCGGCCGGGATTGCCCAGGCCGACGATCAGCTTCACTTCTCCTCTTCGGCGCCCTCTTCGTCCTCGGCCTTGGGCTTCCGGATCAGCTCGGGCTCGGCCGCCGCCTCGCCCTCGACGCCGGCTTCAGGCGCCACCGGCTCTTCCTCGACGTGCGGCGGCGACACCACGCACACCGTGGCTTCCGCGTCCACCAGCACCTCGACGCCCTCGGGCACCTTGAGGTCCGACACGTGCAGCGAGTCGTTGATGCCTAACGCAGAGACGTCCAGCTCGATGTGCGTCGGCATGTTCACCGGATCGACTTCGATGCTGATCTCGCGCAGGATCTGGTCGAGGATGCCGCCCGAGCTGCGCACGCCTTCGGGCGTGCCCACGAGCACGATCGGCAGATCGACCGTCACCTTCTCGCCCGCCACGAGCTCGAGGAAGTCGATGTGCAGCACTTCGCGCTTGAACGGGTGCCGCTGAATCTCGCGGATGAGCGTGCGCGCCATCGTCCCGTCGATGGTCAGCTCCACGACCGTGGTTTCCGCGGCGATCCGCTCGAGCAAGCGATCCAGGTCGCGGGTGCTCATCGAGAGCGCCAGCGGCTCGCGGTTGTGTCCATAGATGACGCCGGGAATCATCTGCGCCGCGCGCAGCTTGCGCGCCGCGCCCTTGCCGGTGTCGCTGCGCTTGGAGGCCGAAAGAGTTGCCGTCATGTCCGTTTCACTCGTGACTGGTGTCTACGGTGTCACTCGAACAGCGAGCTCACCGATTCATCCGAATGGGTGTACCTGATTGCCTTCGCCAACAATTCGCCCACCGACAGCACCTTGAGCTTGTCGAAGCGCCGCGCCGTCGGAATGGCGATCGTGTCCGTCACCGTCACCTCGGCGATCGGCGCCGCCGTTAGGCGTTCGACCGCCGGTCCCGAGAGCAGCGCGTGCGTCGCGCACACGTAAATGTCCTTGGCGCCAAGCGACTTGAGCGCGCGCGCCGCCTCGGTGACCGTTCCTGCCGTATCGATCATGTCGTCGGGAATGAGACAATCCCGACCTTCGACTTCACCAACCACGTTCAAGACTTCGGCGACGTTGGCCGTTGGGCGGCGCTTGTCGATGATCGCGAACGTCCCGTTGAGCCGCTTCGCGAATCCCCGCGCCATTTTCGCCGAGCCGACATCCGGCGCCACCACGACCAACTCGCGCAACTGCTTCTTGCGATAGTGCGACACGAACACCGGCGCCGCGTAGAGGTGATCGACCGGAATGTCGAAGAACCCCTGCAACGCGTGCTGGTGGAAATCGATGCCTAACACGCGGTTGGCACCCGCGGTCGTGATCAAGTTCGCCACCAGCTTGGCGCCGATCGCCACCCGCGGCTGATCCTTTCGATCCTGCCGCGAGTAGCCGTAGTACGGCATCACACACGTAATGCGCGCCGCCGACGCCCGGCGCGCGGCATCGATCAAGAGCAGCAGCTCCATGATCGAATCCGCCGGCGGATTGGTCGGCTGCACGATGAACACGTCCGCGCCGCGCACGTTCTCGTCGATGCGGACGAAAATCTCCCCGTCGGCGAACCGCGAGATCGTGACGCGAGTGAGATCGACGCCCAAACACCGCGAGATCTCCTCGGCGAGCCCTTTGTTCGCCGTGCCCGCGAGCAGCTTGAACCCGCGTCGCGGAACGCTCAGTTCATCCATGAGCGTAGCCTTGTAACATAAAGCAGCCTTGCAAGTTGGTCAATCGCGTCACGTTTCGCTCGACAGGAGTGAGCGGATGCACGCGCTCGCGCTTGGCGCCCGCTGGGCGACCGAGATGCGGCGCGCATGTCGAGCCGGTGAATCTATAGGGAGGCGTACGGGAGGCGCCACCTTACACCGGCATCGCCTTCGCCGCGCGCTCGCCGAGCCGCTTATTCTCGAACCGGGCGACGAACTCGCCAAAACGGTCCGTCGGCCCGCGCCACTTCAGGTCCTCGACGTCGCTGAGCACGGGTGCGTCGCTCCGCAGCGTGGCCAACCGCTTGAACAACAACGCGCGATCGAGTTGCACGCCCAAAGTCTCGGCAGGGAATGATTCGATGGCGCCGTACCGGTTGATGAGACGCGCCGCGGTCTTGGCCCCGATGCCCGGAATTCCCGGATAGCCGTCCGCCGAGTCGCCGGTGAGCGCCAGGTAGTCGGGTATGTGCTCGGGATCGACGCCGAATTTCTCGCGCACGCCAGCCGCGTTCCGGATCGCCTTGCTCTTGCGATCCACCTGCACGACGCGGTCGTCGCGCACGCACTGCGCAAGATCTTTGTCGGGCGTCCACACGCACACCTTTTCTACGCGCGTGTCCTCATCCGCGCGTGCCGCCGCCGCGGCGATCGCGTCGTCGGCCTCGAGGTCCACCATCGGCCACGTCACCACACCCATCGCCACGAGCGCGTCTTCGAGCGGATGAAATTGCGCCCACAACGCGGGCTCGATGCCCTCGCCCGTCTTGTAGTCGTGCCACAGCGCGTTGCGGAACGACTCGATCACATGATCGGTGGCGACGCCGACGTGTGTGGCGCCGCCTTCGATCATCTCCAATACCGTGTTGAGCACGCCGACGACCGCTCCGTACGGCTTATCGACGCCCTCGTTGAAGCGGCGGAGTCCGTAGAAGTGGCGAAACAGCTCGTACGTCCCGTCGACCAGATGGACGATCATGGTCCTCGCGTGCCGCTGGCATCCTGCGCGTCGTCACTCGCTCTCGCGGATCGCGTCGACGGGGTCGATGCTCGCCGCGCGCGACGCCGGCACCAGCGCCGCGACGCCGGCCGCCACGCCTAACGCAAGCACCGCCGCGCCGAGCGTGAGCGGGTCGAGCGGCGCCACGCCAACCACCATCGCGCGGAGCTCGCGTTGGGCGAGGACGGTCATCACGACACCGACGCCGGCGCCGGCGACCAACAGCCACCCGACGCGCGCCGCCAGCTCACGCACCACCCGCCGTGGCTCGGCGCCGAGCGCGATCCGGATGCCAATCTCGCGCCGGCGCGTCGTGACCGCCAGCGCCACCAGTCCGTACAATCCGATCATCGCCAGCGCGACCGCGGCCACGCCGAACGCCGAGATGATGCCGGTCTGGAGACGCGTCTGGCCGAGCGTCGCGTCCACGTTGTCCTCGAGCGTCGTGAGGCCGAACACCGCGCGCGTCGGATCGACCCCGTGCACCACGGCGCGAAGCGAGGAGAGGATCGCGCGCGGATTGCCGGCGGTGCGCACCACGTACTCCGGATCCGGCCACTCGCCCGGTCCCATGCAGGCGTACACGTACGGCACCGCGGCCGTCCGCAGGTTGTCCTCGCGGATGTCGTCCACGACGCCGACGACCTGCGTGTTAGGCGTCGTGGCGCGGTCATCGGACCAGCGGAGGAACCGGCCCACGACGTTCCCTCCGCGGGCGTAGGCGTTCACGAACCGTCGGTTGACGAGCACTTGGGGTCCGCCGTCGCGCACGTGCGCCAGCGGCGGACACGTCGCGCCGGCGACGACGCGCCCGCCTAACGCAGCGAAGTAGCCATCGGTGACGCTCCGTTGGCCGACGGTGAGCTGATCGCGGTCGGCGGCCTGCGCGCCCGGCGTCAGGTCCAACAGATGCACGCGATAGCGGATCGTCGCGTTGGACGCGGGGAGGAAGTTGCTGAATCCGACCGCGGTCACACCGGGCATGCCGGCCAGCGCCGACACGAGGTTCAGCTGCATGCGCTTGACCGAATCGCGATCTTCTTCCCAGGCTGCGCCGACGTGGAAGGTGATGGCATGCGCCGGTTCGAATCCCGGGTCGACGTGCACGATGTTGTAGTAGCTGCGGAGCAGGAGCGACGTGCTGCACAGCAGCAGCGTGGCGATCGCGATCTGCGCCGCGACCAACGCGCGCTGCGACCGGCTGTCGGACGACTGGCCGCGTCCGGCCCGCGCGAGGCCCGCGGCCGCCGCTGCACGCGTGGCGCGCCACGCCGGCCAGGCGCCGCAGGCGAGCGCCGCCCCCATCCCGCACGCCGACGCGACCGCCAGCGCCCGCCAATCGATCGAGAGGTGTGTCACGCGCGGCAGCGTGCCTAACAGAGCGGACGACGCGCCCAGCAGTGCGACGTCGACCGCGACGGCCGCCGCGATCGCCACCGCCGCCAGGATCAACACCTCGCGCACCACGCCGGTCACGATCTGGACGCGCGACGCGCCGAGGAATCCGCGAATGGCCAGCTCCGATTCGCGTCGCTGCAGCTGCGTGAGCATGAGACCGGCCGTGTTGGCCAACGCGATGAGCAGGAGAAGCCCGACTGACGCGAGGATGAACACGAGCGGCTCGCGCGCGTCGCCGAGCTCGGCGGTTTTCAGGTCCCGGACCTGCGCCGACCATCCTTTGTCGGTCGCTGGGAACTGAACGCCTAACGCAGTCTGCACGCGGGCCAGGTCGCGCTGGCCCTGCGCGATACTGACGCCCGGCGCGAGGCGCCCGACGCCGGAGAGGAACCGCGCGTCCCGCTGCTGCATCATCTGCGGCGTGAATTGCGCGGCCAGCCAGAGATCCACGCTCTTGTCGCCGAAGCTCGGCGGCATCACGCCGACGATCGCGTAGCTCTGCTGCTTGAGCTCGAGATGTTGGTTCGTGATGTCCGCTCGACGATGAAATCGGCGCGTCCAGAGACGATCGCTGATGACCACCGCGGCCGGCCCGCCGCTCGCTTCCTCATCGGACGTGAATGTGCGGCCCACGACCGCGGGCACACCGTAAACGGTGAAGAAGCGCGGAGTGACGCGAAGCCCCGCGAGACGTTCCGGCG